>JBOFET010000147.1:0-20265 GCA_051648225.1 Luteolibacter sp. | reverse complement strand
GGAGTGTAACGGGTGCGTCCGGTTTGATCGGATTTGACGATGACGCTGGCGGCTTGATCGATGTTGGTTTCCATAGGGCGGGCATCCTACGCCCAAATTGCCGCCGCCGGATAGTGGGGTTCTGTTGACCGCTTACGTTGATTGTTGATTGTTGATTGAAGAGGGAGAGACATCGGTGGAGCTCATGAGGGAGAGCTGCTGGAGGAACTCGAGGATGTCGGAAAAATTTCCGGCGTATTCGGAGAGTTGCTCAATGTCGGAGCGGCGGCTGTCGGCGTTGTCGAAACTGGCGCGGAGGTAGTCGTCGTAAACGCCTTCCAGGATGGAGTAAATGGGGTCAGAGTAATCCGGTTCACACTCCCACGATCTCCGGGACCGCAAGCTCCTCGCCAACTGGAACACCGCCACCCCAGACACCGCAAAAACTTACTGGCCCTGAGGACTAGTCCCTTTGCCAAAAGTTGTTTCCTTTATTCGGATTGGACAATGGAGCGGTGCTGAAACAAGGAGCGGCGATCTCCGAATCGCCGTGGTCTATGGATCGCCGATGAATGGCGGTTTATCTCTCCTCATCGATTCCTCATGGGCTTCGGCGGATCGGAGTCCGCCGCTCCTTGGTAATTCGCGTTTCGGCAATGATTTTTGGCAAACGGTCTAAATGGGGACAGGTTCAGTCTTTCGACAGAGGCCGTTCCCATTTTACCACACAGTCACCCGTTTCTCCGTGCCTTCCGCACACCGACCCCGACGGGTTTCCCGGTCACCTGGCTGACCCGCACGCTGACAGTCGTCGCGGTTCTTGGCAGGTGGTGACATCACCCCGCGCTCATCTGTTGGTGTCCGAGAGATTGAAAGTGTCAGGTCACTTCTTGAAAAACGCTTTTGCTAGTAGGGCAAGGACCCCGATGAGCAAGGCGACCGCAATCCACTTGGGGCGGGAGGATGGGGGAGTGAGATGGTCGTATTTCCCGGGAGCTGAATCTGCGGGTTTTGAAGGGGTTGCCGGTTCGGCGGGTGCGGCTGTCGGCGGGATGAGGTCGGCGGCGCGGAGTTGGGGTTTCCCGACTTCGCCACGGAGGGCGGCGACGGCGGCTGTGGTCACGGGCGGTGCGGAGTTTCCAAATGAATTGCGGACGTAGGTGAGGACGGCGGCGATTTGCTCGTCCGATTGATAGGCCATGGCTGCCATGCCAGCGGGGAAATTGTATTCGACGCCTTTGACCTTGATCGGACCTTGCAGGCCACGGAGCTGGATGCGGATGAGGTTTTCCTCGGGGCCGGTGACCCACTCCGAACCGGCGAGCGGGGGTCCGGCGGCGGTGCCTTCGCCGCTTTGGCCATGGCAGGCACCGCAGACGAGGAATTGTTGCTTGCCGGTTTTCATGAAAGCGGGGTCGATGCCGCTGTGAGCCTCGGGTGCTTTGGGTTTCTCAGGAATTTCGAGCGTCGCGGGGTCGAGTGGAACGGGCTCGGCAGCGGATTTCACCGGGACGCCTCCTTCAGTGAGGGTGGCGAGCCAGGCGACGATGTCGCGAAGCTCGGCGGCGCTGAGCAAGGTGCCCATCGGTGGCATCGACGAGACGGGTGGCGTGAAGGAGGCGATGTCGCTGCGGCTGATGCGGAAAAGTTTACCCGACGCGTCGAGGTCGAGGTGGTCCGGGGACTCGGCGATGAGGTTTCCTCCCAGACTGGCTCCGTTTTTGAAATCGATGAGCACACTGCCATAGCCGGGGGTGATGTGGTTGCTAGGCAGGACCATGGATTCGAGAAAATAGCGGTGATCCTGGTGGCGGTGAGCGAGGCCGGCGAGGTTCGGCGCGGCCTCACCTCCCGCGCTGTGGCCCTCCTCGGCACGGTGGCAGCGCATGCACTGGCTGGCGGGGTGGGAGGCGAAGAGCGCGGCACCCGAGGCGGGATCGCCGCCACGGAGGGAGGCGTGCCACTTGGCGAGTGGCTCCTTGCTCGCGGCGAGGGAATTCCGCAGAGCTGCGAGGGCGCTGGCGACTGCCGGGCTGGTGCGTTTCGCAGCAGCATCGGTGAGTTCGATGGCGGTGGGGGAAATACCGGCGGCGGCGTTGAGTTCGTTGATTTCTCTGACGAAAATGGCGTCCACCGGTTCACCGGGAAGGGAGGCGAGGATGTCCCAGGTTTTTTGGGCGCGGCGGGTGTGGCTGGAATCCACGGCGGCTTCGAGAGCAGTTAGGGCGGTCTCGGGAGCAAGCCTGGCGACGGCGCGCAGGGCGGTGAGGGCGACTTCATCGGACGGGTCTGCGACGACTTTTGAGAGAACGGCTTCGAGGTTCTGCGGTTGCTTCTCGATGAGGAGTTCCAGCGCGGTGGCGCGGGCTTTTGCGGGGAGTTTTGGGTTGTTGACGAGGATCTCGATGGAATGGTGGTCCAGCCCGTCGATTTTGAGTTGGTATTGCGCGGCGAGGCCAAGCGCGGCAGTGAGTGCGATTCCCTGCTGGCGGAGGAGTTCCGGTAGAGCGGCAGTTAGGGCGGGGCGGAGGGTTTCAGGATCGCGCTTTTCGAGTGGATTCCAATGGCCGGTGAGCTGGTCCACCGGGTGGGGTTCCGGCCAGACGGTGAGCAAGCGGAATGCTTCCTCGCGGACGGCGTCTGGAATCTGCGGATCGGCAGCGAGCTTGAGGAGGCGGGCGGCGTTTTCTGGAGTGCCGATGCGGAAGGCATTGTGAATCAGACGTCGGAGCATGAAGGGGGACCAGGCGCGGTTAGAAACATCGTCAAGCAGGGCGGCGACGGCGGGGCGCTGGGAAACCATGTCGGTATCGCAAATCGCACGGATGGCCTCGTCCGCGACTTTGTGATCCGCGTCCTTGATGAATGCGGAAACGCCGGGATCGCCCATGCGGCGCAGCGCGACGACGGCGGCGAGGCGCACGGGAGGCGAATCGTAAGTGGTGGCCAGTGCGGTGAGGATGGCCGGGCTGGCGGCGGCGTGTTGCAGGGCGAAGATGCCGGCGTGGCGGAGATGGACGTCGCGGTTGTTATTTTCCGCTAGCATCTCGCAGATCGTGACGAAGGACTCGGCCATCTTTTGCTTTCCAGCGACCATGGCGGCGAAGAAACGGACACGGAGCGACTCGTCGGAAAGCAGCGGGAGAATGGGGATGGAGCTGGCATCTACCTGAGAGTCGGCGAGCACGCGCAGGACCTGTGCGCGGATCTCGGGATCCTTGTCAGCGAGCAGGGCGATCAATCGGACCCCGGCAGCGGTGCGGGATTCAGCGGTTAGTATGTCGGGGGACTTGTCAAACGGCGTCGGCACGGCGCCTCGGCGGGACAGGATGCCAAGTCCCCAGATCCCGTGCAATCGGGAGTTGAAATCCCTGGATGCGGTGGCTTGGGAAAAACGCTCGAAGGCGTCCCGCTTGCGCGTCAGGGCGATCTGGGCGCGCAGACGGATGCGGGAGTCGGGATGACCGAGGAGCTTCACCAGCTCGGTGGAATCGCGCTGGCCGAAGCCTTCCTTGATGATCGCCGCCGAGCTGGCGACTTCCGCCGCACGCCACATCGGTTTGGCCGCGTGGACCGACAGCAGGCGACCCTCTTCGTGGGATTTCCAGCCACCGATGAAGTCGCTGATGAACAGCCTGCCGTCCCACGAGTATTCGACGTCGGAAGCGGCCACGCCCGAGAGAAACTGGCGGGAGTTAGACATTTCCATGCCCGCGCCCTTGGGTTTCATTTCAAACGACCAGATGCCGGAGTTCGCCGCTCCGCCGCGGTAGTCACAGATGAGGAAGCGCGAGGCTTCGCTTTCAAGAAAGCCCACGCCCGGATGGACTGTTAGCCCGGACGGACCGGCGCAGAGATGCGCGACGGGAGGCAGTGCGTAGGCGGGCTGCGCCGGATTCTCGAGTTCCCACATCCGCTCGTCCATCCACCGGCTTGGCGGGCGGTCTGCGAGACCGATCTGACGATGAAACGTGTGCATCGTCTGGTGTTCCATTTCCCATCCAGAATCACCGCCCTCCACCAGATAGACGATCCGTGCCGCGTCTCCCTGGTCGGAGTTGTTATCGACGGAAAACGCGTTGCCAAGCGCGTCGAAGGCGATCTCCTTCGGATTCCGCAGACCGGTGTGGAAGATTTCAAACCCACTGCCATCCGGCTCGAAGCGGAAGATCGCGCCTTGGTTCGGATAGTCGTAAGCCACGCCCTCGCGGGTGATCAGACTCAGCCCCCGGTCACCCAGAGTGCCCCAGATCCTGCCGTCCGGGCCGAGGGTGAAGCCGTTCAAGTCGTGCCCGGAAAGCGAGACTCGGACGCCGAATCCATCCGCCACCACCTGGCGCCCGCCGCCACCCTGAGTGGGAAGCATGTGGATCTTCGGAATGCAGGCGAAATAGAGACAGCCCTCGAAATAGAAGACTCCGGCGGCGGTGCCTTCGAGCACGTCGTTGAAGCCATCCGCAAAGACGGTGGACTCATCCAAAGTGCCATCGCCATCGGTGTCGGCGAGGCGGCGGATGATCTCGGATTTGCGGGTCAGCGTTTCGATAGAAACCTTCGCTTTCCATTTCTCATGCAAGGCGCGGCGGTCGGCGGTGGTCTTCGCCGCGAGGTCGTCCAGATACCAATACAGATTGCGGCGGTCATCCTCCACCCCTTCGGCGAAGCGATGGGTCTCCGCGACGTAGATCCGGCCTTGGTCGTCGAAGGTGATCGCCGTGGGTGAGGTGATTTTCTGGATCTTGTGGGTGGCCTCCACCTTCAGTTCGCTGTCGATGGGAATATGGACTCCGGCGATGACATCCGTCGGCACGAGGCCCTCGCTGGATGCCTTGCCTTCTGCCTGCCAGCCGTCGAACCCGTCGCCTTCCACGCCCTGGAAAATCCGAGTGTCGGCGGAAACGGAAAGGGCAAGTGCCAGCGAAGCGAAGATCGTGCGAAACATGGTGATGGAAGGCTTCTCGCCCCGCCCAAAGTATTCAGGCGGACCCAACGGCTGCCAACTTCAAAGCTGCGTCTAAAAATCTCTCATCAGCATGATCGAAACCCGCCAGCCCGGAGGTATGCAGCACTCTGCGATCACGATGAATCTTCCACGCCGCCCCTTCATGAAAACTGCGCTTGGCGCGTCCCTCGCGACCCTCTCCGCCCGCGCCGGGGAGCCATCACCCGCTGGGAAAAAACTTGGCTGGGCGCTCGTCGGACTCGGGTCTCTCAGCACCCACCAGATCGCGCCGGCGCTGCTGGAGTCCCGGCACAGCCAGCTCGTCGCCGTTGTCACCGGCACACCGGAAAAGGGCGTCGTGTGGCGGGCGAAATACGGACTCGCCGAGAACAAGGTGTATTCCTACGAAAACTTCGACCGGATTGCCGATGATCCTGCCATCGACGTCGTTTACATCGTGCTGCCCAACAGCATGCACCACGAGTTCACGCTCCGCGCTGCGAGGGCAGGCAAGCACGTCTTCTGTGAGAAACCGATGGCGAACACCGCTGCGGAATGCCGTGAAATGATCGCCGCCTGCGAGGCTGCGGACCGGCTGCTAGGGATCGGCTACCGCTGCCAGTTCGAGCTCCACCACCTCGAAGCCAAGCGCCTCGCCCGCGAGCAGGTTTTCGGCCCGCTCAAGCACATCGACGCAGGTTTCGGCTTCGCCATCGGTGATCCGGCGCAATGGCGCCTGCGGAAGAAACTCGCCGGTGGCGGGGCCCTGATGGATGTCGGCGTCTATGCCCTGCAGGCGTGCCGATATCTATCCGGTGAGGAGCCGGTCGAGGTCGTTGCGCTGGAGACCAAGACGGATCCGGTGAAATTCGCGGAAGTGGACGAGACCATCGCGTGGAGCATGAAATTTCCCTCCGGCATGACCGCGAGTTGCCTGACGACCTATCAGTTCAACGGCCGGGAGGACTTCACGGCGTATGCCACGAAGGGCCGCTTCGGCATGAAGCCCTGTTTCGGCTATGCCAAGCACGCGGGCTGGACTTCTGATCCGCAGATCCCGCTCGCGTTTCCGCAGACGAACCATTTTGTCAACGAGATGGATGCGTTCTCGCTGGCGATTCTCGCAGGCAAGCCGTTCGAGCCATCCGGCACTGATGGGCTGCGCGATCTGCTGGTGGTCGAGGCGATTTACAAGTCCATCGCGAGCGGGAGGAAAGAAGCGGTGGCGAAGATCTGAAGGGATTCTGTGTGCCGTTCACGCCTTCCATACGAACGGGAAAGAACTTGCAAAGAGATGGATAGAACAAGCCCGTCAAGGAAAGGTAGAGCGGCACCCATCCCTGAGCAACCGTGTGATCTGCGGCTTCTTCTCGCGTAGTCACCAAGACAAGCATCAGGGACGCCACATCGTTCAGCGAACCACTGCGATGGATGTTTCTTCTGGTAAAAGCTTCTCAAAACGCCATCGGTTCATAAGGTCCGGCACTCACACAAGTCATGAAATCCGTGCTAACAACTGCCGCCGCGCTGCTCGCCTCTATCGCAATGTCCTCAGCCGCCCCGGCGTCAGGCGTCACGGAATCGACCCGTCATGGTGCCAAGTGCCTCGAATTGCGGATCGGCGATGTGAAGGGATTCATCATCCAGCCAACGGGCGCGGCTGCTGACGGTTCCAAGCCATGGCTTTGGTATGCCCCTACCTTGGGTTCGTATCCCGGAAAAAGGATGGACTGGCTGTTTTCACGGCTCTTGAAAAATGGCTTTCACATCTGCGGCACGGAAGTCGGAGACACTTTCGGCAGTCCGCAAAGCCGCGAGACCTACACGAGATTCTACCAACACGTCGTCGGGAAATACGGACTTTCGCCGAAAGTCTGCCTGCTTCCACAAAGCCGCGGCGGGCTGATGTGGTACAACTGGGCGGTGGAGAACCCAGGCATGGTCGCCTGCATCGGCGGGATCTATCCGGTTTGCGATTTCACGAGCTACCCTGGCATCGATGCCACCTCAAAAGCCTACAAAATGAGCAAAGAAGAACTCATCGCGGGGAAAATGCGGCACAATCCCGTCGAACGCCTGGCTCCACTGGCGAAAGCGAAGGTGCCTGTCCTGCATTTGCACGGCGATCAAGACGAGATCGTGCCGCTGGAGAAGAACAGCGGCGAACTCATCAAACGCTATCGGGCGCTTGGAGGCCCCGGCGAACTCGAAGTCATCCCGGGAAAAGGCCACGTCGAGGTAGCGGAGTTTTTTGAATCGGAAAAACTGTTGGATTTCTTCCTCAAGCATGGAAAAGCCGGAAGTTGAGAGACGCGGATCTAGAGGCTGAGGCAGTTGACCGGAGGATGTCGGATCATCGCTCGGGGAATGTCACCTGGCTTTCTTCTGGTCCCGGTCCCGTTCAACGATATTCACGCCAAATCAGCAGGAAAGCCAAAGGGCGGAGGTTCTAACCTTTTGCCGCGGCGATGAGCGGAGCGGTGAAATCACAGACGGCACGGACCGCGTCTTGAGGGTGGAGTTCGACTTGTTTGACGATGGCGGATCCCACAATCACCCCATCCGCGGTGCGTGCGACTTCGGCCGCCTGCTCGGGTGTGGTGATGCCGAAGCCGACGCAGATGGGCGTGTCAGTGTGAGCGCGGACCGCGGCGACTTGCGCGGCGATGTTTGCGGAAGGGGCACCGTGGGAGCCGGTGACGCCGGTGCGGGAAAGAAGATAGATGAAGCCCTCCGACGATTGGGCGAGCGTTTTCACCCGTTCCGGTGGCGAGGTCGGGGCGATGAGGCGGATGTGTTTGAGACCCGCACCGATGGCGAGATCCTGGTTGAGTGCGGCTTCGTCCGGCGGCAAATCGAGCAGGAGAATCCCGTCTGCACCCGCAGCGGCGGCGTCATGGTGGAACTTCTCGAAGCCGTAGGTGAAGACCGGATTCAGATAGGTAAAGAGCACGATCGGCGTCTGGTGCGTCTCGCGGAAGCGCCGGATCAACTCGATGGCCCGGGTGGTGCTCATGCCTGCCTTGAGCGCGCGCTCGGCGGCCATTTGGTTGACGATGCCATCGGCTAACGGATCTGAAAACGGCAGCCCGAGCTCGATGACATCCGCTCCGATGTCCGCGAGGGACTTGATGATTTCCAGCGAAGTTTCGAAGTCAGGATCCCCGGCGGCGACGTAGGCGACGAAGGCTTTCTGTTGGGTCTCACGGAGGCGGGCGAAGGTGGTGTCGATGCGGTTGGGCATGGTGGTGTGGTGAAGTTTCAAGGAGGATGATTCGGCAGAATCATTTTTCGGAGACTCTGGAATGACTCTGTCGGACTGAGGTGGGATCAGCCTTTTTTAGCCAGTGTCTCGCAGGATTTGATGTCGAGCTTGCCGGAGGCGAGCACTGGGATTTCGGGCACGGGGACGATGCGTTTCGGGCACCAGAGGGAAGAAAGGCCTTCGTCTAGCAATTTATAACGCAGGTCGATGCATTCCTGTTCGAGTGCGGGTCCGGCGATGGTGGATAGAAGCAGGATGGCCTCACCTTTTTGCTCGTCCGGGATGCCGACGACGGCGATGCGGCGCTCGGTTTCGGAGTCGAGACCCAGCACCTTGTTGATGGCGGCTTCGACCGTTTCGTGAGGAACCATTTCACCGGCAATCTTGGAGAAGCGGGAAATGCGGCCCTCGATGTAAAGGAAGCCGTCTTCGTCGGTACGGCCGACATCGCCGGTGCGGAACCAACCCTCGGGAGTGAGGACTTCGGCGGATTTTTTCGGATCGCCGAGGTAGCCTTTGAAAACGTTCGGTCCCTTGAACCAGATGATGCCCTGCTTGTTGATAGAAACGTCCTTGTCGGTGGCGGGATCGGTGATTCGGATCGCCATGCCGGGCAGCAGCTGGCCGACGGAGCCGGAACGCGAGGATGGAAGTAAAATGGAATCCGGGGCTGCGGTGAGATCGGGTAGATTCACGTTGGTGGCGGGTGAAGTTTCGGTGAGGCCGTAGCCTTCCTGCGGACGGATTCCGAATTTCTCCTCGAACGCCTTCGCCAGCGACTGTGGCAGTTTTTCCGCACCGGTGACCACGAGGCTGAGCGATGAGAACTGTGCCGGGTCGATGCGTTTCATGTATCCCCGCAGGAAGGTGGGAGTGGAGAGGAAGATGTTTACCTGATGCAGTGCGATGAGCTCGGCAAGGCGCTTCGTCTCGAGCGGACTTGGGTAGGTGACGAGATTGACGCCCTCGATGACCGGGAACCAAAGGGTGACGGTGCAGCCGAAGGAGTGGAAAAGCGGCAGGCAGCCGAGGATGGCGGAGCCTTTCGGCAGATTCAGGCGGGAGGCGAACTGGCAGACGTTCGCCAGCACGTTGCGGTGGGTCAGCACGACGCCTTTCGGCTCGCCGGAGGAGCCGGAGGTGAAAAGCAGGGTCGCCTCGTCGTCGCCGCAGCGCTTGTTCAGGCCTAACAGCATGCCGAGCACGGAAGCGGGGAGAAGCTTGGAAATGATCGCCCACGTGATGATTTGTTTTTTCAAAGTGGGCAGGACGCGCTCGATGAAAATCAAATCCCGGTTCGGTGGCCATGGGAATGACGAGACCTTGCGGACAAACGGATCCGCGGTGATGAAGCGGTCCACGTCTGCTTGGCGGATGCAGGATTTGATGGCCTCCTGACCTGCCGTGAAATTCAGGTTCACCGGGATTTTCCCGGCGAAGAGCACGGCGAGATTGGCGATGAGTCCGGCCTTGCCGGGTGGGAGGACGATCGCGACCCGTGGTTTGTCGGTCTCCTCGCGGATGAATTTGGAAAAAACGATGGCGGCGGCGAGGATCTTGTCAAAAGGCAACTCGGTGTCGTCCGAGCCGTCGAGGATTCGGTTTTTCGATCCGTGTTTCTTGAGGCCTTCGAGCAGGGTCATGGCGAGCGAACCCTTGAAAAGCGAGCGGGTGCTGTAGGCTTCCTCGTTGGCTTCTAGCAGCGCTTGTTGGTAGGTGGCGATGCTGATGCTCCCGCTCGGGATGGGATTTCCGATTGCGATGACGGCGGCGGGCAGCGAGGACCGGCGCTCGACTGAGAGACAGGATTCCCGCGGGCAATCGGCGGCGATGGGCAGCACCGGCAGGTCGAACGCGCACAGGGTTTTCAAATGCGCGGAGGGGATGTGGCAGGCGGAGCCATTCCGGACCGTGGCGCGCCCGGGCACGAAGATCAGAACCCCACCGTCCGCAAGATAGGACTTCAGCTGGCTGCCGGCGGCCGCAGGTGCCGCGTCATCAGCGGCGAACATGGCACCGGAGCCGGACTTCTCGAGGTAGGCGCGGTCGGTGGGTGCGTAGAGCGCGTGCTCCTCGACGAGCCAGGTGATTTTCCGGCCGGCGAAGAGTTTTTCGAAATGTGGAAGGAACTCGAAATCGAGCCTCCCGGGAATGACCAGGCAGCCGGTGGATGGAATGCGTTGTTTGTGAAGGATTTGAATGGAAGCGGAAGACATGGATGGAGATCGTTGAGGAGGAGTGGCTCTAAGCCCGGGTCCAGCGAGATTTAGGAGGATTTTTTCCGGGGTCGCACGGCAATTTTCCAAAAAAGACGCCGCTTTTCCGCTGGTTGGAGCATCGGCTTGAAATTGAAGAAAGGTTTTTCAGGGGCGATCCGCTTCGGAACTTGGGCGGTTTTCCTTCATCGAACAAAACCCCGCCCCTGGGGTTGACGTAAAGCGTTCATCCGGCTGAGATTCCCGCCCCCGCCGCCAGGTGGGTCTTCCCATGGACTACTCCGCGAAAATCGCCACCAACGTCGCATCGATCCCACGCTCGGGCATCCGCGACTTTTTCGAACTCGTGCAAGGCCGCGACGACGTGATCTCGCTCGGCGTGGGCGAGCCGGACTTCGTCACCCCATGGCACATCCGGGAAGCCGCCATTTATTCCCTCGAAAAAGGCCAGACCACCTACACCTCCAACCTCGGCCTGCTCTCGCTCCGCAAATCGATCTCCCGCTACGTGGAGAATTTCTTCCACGTGGACTACGATCCTGCGAAGGAAATCCTCGTGACCGTCGGCGTGTCCGAGGCCATCGACATCGCCTTGCGCGCACTGCTCAATCCTGGGGACGAGGTGATTTTTCACGAACCCTGCTACGTGTCCTACAGCCCGAGCATCGTCATGGCGCACGGCGTCGCGGTGCCAGTGGTGACGACGAAGGAAGATGAATTTTCGCTGAAACCCGAAGCTGTCGCCGCCGCCATCACGCCGCGGACGCGCATCATTTTCATCAATTTCCCCACCAATCCAACCGGTGCTTGCGCCTCGCGGGCCGACTTGGAAGGCATTGCAAAACTCGCCGTCAAGCACGACCTCATCGTCATGACCGATGAGATCTACAGCGAGCTCCGCTACGATGCGGACGAGCCGCACGTCTGCATCGCCTCGCTGCCGGGAATGAAGGAGCGCACCATCCTGCTCCACGGATTTTCCAAAGCCTTCGCGATGACCGGCTTCCGCCTCGGCTATGCCTGTGCGCCCCAGCCGATCATCGAGGCGATGATGAAAATCCACCAATACGCGATGCTCTGTGCGCCGATCATGAGCCAGAACGCCGCCATCGAAGCGCTCGAACATGGGCAGACGTCCATGCTCGCGATGCGCGACAGCTATCACCAGCGCAGGGATTTCCTGGTGAAGCGGCTCAATGAAATCGGGCTGGACTGCCACACGCCGGGTGGTGCGTTTTACGTCTTCCCGGACATCCGCAGCACGGGCCTAACAAGCAAGGAGTTTGCGATGAATCTGCTGGAGCAGGAAAGCGTGGCCTGTGTGCCGGGCAGCGCCTTCGGTCCGTCCGGCGAGGGGTTCCTGCGCTGCTGTTATGCCACCGCCTTCGATGACATCCGCAAGGCGACTGACAGAATCGAGCAGTTCGTCGGGCGGCTCTAACGGTCATGAGCGCCCAAGCGTCAGTGCATGATCCCGGGCAGCTCACGCGGGCGCATGTGATCCCGTTCGTGTTGTTCATGGTGTTCATGATCCTGTTGCAGCTCATCGGCGGGTTTATCGAGTGGAAGCACCCGGACGCCCCATGGTGGCGGCAGGATCCGGCTCAGTTTGTCTATCCGGTCCAGACGCTGGTGGGGCTTGGGTTGCTGCTGCACTACCGGCGGTTTTACACCTTCAACTGGTCGTGGAAATGGGGCCTTGTGGGAATCCTCGTCGGTGCGGTGGGCATCGGTTTCTGGCTGCTGCCGACGGTGCTCTATCAGGCATGGGGGATGACGGGGAAATCCGAGGGGATTCTGAAATTGTTGGGCTTTGCGGAGCGCAAGGAGGGATTTGATCCGGGTCTTTTCCAAAATCCCGCCGCCTATTGGACGTCGTTGGTTTTCCGCTTCATCCGTGCGGCAGTCATCGTCGCATTCGTGGAAGAGATCTTCTGGCGCGGTTTCATGATGCGCTTCGTGTGTGATTGGGAGGGCGACTACTGGAAACAACCGTTCGGTCGCGCCAGTTGGCTTTCCTACGCGGTCGTCACCGGGCTTTTCATCGCCGCCCACTCGCCCTTGGACTATGCCGGAGCCTTCGTTTACGGGACTCTAACGTATCTGCTCTGCGTCTGGAGCAAAAACCTCGGGGCCTGCGTCATCATGCACGCCACCGCGAATTTTCTGATGGGACTCTACATCATGCGCACCGGCAACTACGGACTGTGGTGAGTGGCAGGCTGCTCCGCATCGCGATCGTCGGCTGCGGGACTGCCGGACCTGCGGCGGCGGTGCTGTTGCGCAGGCAGGGGCACGGGGTGGTCTTGTTCGAGCGGGCGGGAGAGTGCAAGGCGGTAGGGGCGGGCTTCCTGCTGCAACCGTCCGGCATGGGAGTCTTGGAGGAGCTGGGAATCCTCGCCGACGTGCTCGCCCACGCCGCAAAAGTGGAACGCTTGCATGTGCTGGATTCGTCAGGCGACACGCTGTTGGATTTGAACTACCGGGAAGTGGGGCAGGGGAGCTTCGGTGCCGGATTGCATCGGCCTGTGCTGTTGCATCATCTGCTCAAGGCGATGGATGCGGACGCCGTGGATGTCCGCTGGGGATGGGAAATCGAGGAAGTTTCACGCTCCGAAAATCAGTGGAGCCTCCGGGCGGTCGATGGCAGGGAATGCGGCGGCTTCGATCTGCTGGTCGTCGCCGACGGTGCCCGATCCAAGCTTCGCGACCTCGCCGGGTCCCGGGGAGTGGACCGCGGCTACCCTTGGGGTGCCCATTGGTTCATCGGCAGAAACGACGGGGTCTTTCCGGAAAATGAACTCTATCAAGTGGTCCACGGCACCCGCAAGCTCGCGGGATTTCTCGTTACCGGTCGTGATCTTGAGGGTGGCGAGCCACTGGTCAGTCTTTTCTGGAGCATCCGGATCGAGGATGATGCCGCCTTGAGGCGGAGGCCGCTGGCCGAGTGGAAGGAGGAAGTCCTCGCGCTGTGTCCGCGGGCGCGAGGTCTTTTGGACCAGATCGACTGCTGGGATCAGATTCTCACAGCGCGGTATGGCGATGTGAGGATGAGACGCTGGTATGATGATGGGGTGGTGTTCCTCGGCGACGCAGCGCATGCCATGAGTCCGCAACTGGGCCAAGGGGTGAATCTCGCTCTCGCCGATGCCTCCTGCCTCGCGGACTGCATTGCCCGCCATCCGCTCCCTCAGGCACTGGTCATGTATCAGCGTCGGCGCCGCTTCGCGCTGCGCTACTATCAACTTGCCACCCGCTGGCTGACACCTTGGTTTCAATCCAACCACGAGTGGCTCACCCCGGTGAGGCGGGTGTTTTTTCGGGTTTCAGGCAGGATCCGATGGGCGAGGCTGCTCATGACCCTTTCGATGGCAGGGCTGGTGGGTTCCAAGCGAGGGCCGGTCGGAAACTGACATTTCCTTGGAAACCATCCCGGATTCCAAAAGTTTTTCCGGCGCGGGCAAGGTTTTTCTTGTCAGGTCCGGTGTGCTTCCCCAATACATCCACCTCCGCGCGAGCGGAATGGGTAGATGCCCGAGTGGCTAAAGGGGGCAGACTGTAAATCTGCTAGCGTAAGCTTACGTTGGTTCGAATCCATCTCTACCCACCATTTTTAAAGTCAACGACTTGGGGAGCCGAAAGGCTCCCTTTTTCGTTAGCGAAAAAGTGCGTGCATTCAAAAAACGCACGAAAGTCTCAATCTGAGAAACCATCAAAACCCCACGCCTTACGGCAGGCTGTACCAAGTCGCCCGCGCTTTGCCGTGACGCTGGACTCGTCCCGCTGCGACCAACTCTCTCAGTCGCACCTTGAGAGTGTTCTGATTGGCTCCGGTGTGGTTCGCGATTTCCCCGATGGTCAGGCGTTCGTGCTTTTTGAGCAGGTTCAGCGTCTCCAATGAGAGAGTGGGAAGGTTTGCGTCATCCGAGGCCTTTTCTCTCTCCACCTTTCCGGCAAGGTTGCTTTTCTGCTTCTTCAGGCAGCGCATGAAAAATCCAAGCCACGGTTCCCAATCCGTGGAGCCGGATTTCAGGGTCCCTTGCGTGCGACGCAGGGCTTTGTAGTAAAAATCCTTATTGTCCTCCACGACGCTTTCTAGAGAAGCATACGGGACGTATGAATATCCTGCCCGGAGCAGCATAAGGGTTGTCAGGATGCGCGATAACCTTCCATTCCCGTCTTGGAACGGGTGGATTGCTAGGAACACGACCACAAAAATCGCTACGATCAAAAGCGGATGAAGGCTCCTCTCGGCCACCGCCTTGTTTGCCCACCGTACCAGTTCCTCCATCTCGCGCGGCGTGTCGAAAGGCGTGGCGGTTTCAAAGACGACTCCGATTTCCCGTCCCTGCTCGTCCAGCGCGACGACATGGTTCGGAAGTTTTTTGTAGTCTCCCCGATGGCGTTCATCCTTGTCGCTGTGGCGCAAAAGGGTCTGGTGAAGCTGCCGGATGTGGTTTTCTGTGATGGCCATGTCCTCGTGAGCTTGAAAGACGATGTCCATCGTCTCGGCGTAGCCAGCCACTTCCTGTTCGTCGCGGGTTTTGAAGGATGTGGAAGACAGATTGGACAGTAGGGTTTCCACCTGCATGTCCGTCAGCTTCGCGCCTTCGATCCGGGTGCTCGACCCGATGCTCTCAATCGTCGCGACCTTTCGGAGCTGCCGCAGGCGCTCTGGTGACATGTTTTTCAGGGCTTCCCATTTGCCTTTGAACTCGTCGATTTCAGCGATGAGTTTCAGCAGCTCTTGGGTTACGGCGATCTTGGGTTCTTGCATGCTTTGTATCCGATTTGATACCGGATTATACCCGATTTGATCCGATTCAAGCAATACCCATTTAGGCATCCTGCATGGCGTGCACGGAATATTAATTGAACGCAATCAGTTCGATTTCATCGACAGGCGGCCATTTCGCCCTGTTCTGGCTGACTCGCGGTGAAGGGCTGCGTTCACCATTTTTTTCGTGACCCCAGTGGAATTGATTCATGTTTCGGGGATTGCCGTGAGTGGGGAGTTGCGCTTCCCTTGCGCGATGACAAAAAACCTGTGTTGTTTGATTTGCTACAGCCTCACTCTGCTCGCTCCTCTTTTTGCCGCGCCGGGGAATATCGACGCGGTGGAAAGGCAAATGAAGAAATTCGTTGAAGCGAAGGAAGTATCCGGTGTCGTGACTCTCGTCGCAGACCCACAGCAAATCCTCCATCTTTCTGCCACCGGGCTTGCTGACCTTGGCAACCAGATACCCATGGTGGCTGACTCGATTTTCTGGATTGCCTCGATGACCAAGCCGATAACTGCCACCGCCGTGATGATGATGCAGGAAGAGGGGAAGCTTTCGGTGGACGATCCCGTTTCCAAGTATCTGCCAGAGTTCACCGGCGAAAAAGCAGGCATCTCCATCAAGCAATGCCTCACCCACACCAGCGGTCTGAGCGATCTCAAGCCGGAGGAGCTGAAAAACATGACCACACTCGCAGATCTCACCCCGGCCATCGTCGCCAAGCCGCTGTTGTTTCCGCCGGATAGCAAGTGGCAATACTGCCAGACAGGCATCAACACTGCCGCGCGGATCGTCGAGGTGGTCTCTGGCAAATCGTTTCCCGAGTTTCTCCAGGAACGCCTTTTCGACCCGCTTGGCATGAAGGATACCAACTTCTATCCAACTGAAGTGCAGATCCCACGGATCGCCCTCGCTTACCAGCGGACCGCCAGCGGAGAGCTTGAAAAAGAAAATCTTTATTTCCTCAACGGGAAATCGCCGTCTGTGAGAGATCGCTATCCGATGGCCAGTGGGGGGCTGTTTTCCACGGCTTCGGACTATCTCAAGTTCGCGCAGATGATTCTCAACGGCGGCCAATTCAGTGGGAAACGCTACTTGAAAGAGGAGTCCGTCCGACAAATGACCACCGTGCAAACCGGCGATCTCGTGACCGGCTTCACTCCCGGAAGTGCTTGGGGTATCGGCTGGAGCATCGTCCGCGAGCCGCAGGGCGTGAGTTCCGCGCTCTCGCCGGGTTCATTCGGTCACGGTGGCAGGAACGGCACACAGGCATGGATCGATCCGGTGAAAAAACGCATCTATCTGCTCATGATCCAGCGTACCAATATCGGAAACTCCGACGGCTCCGCAATCCGCCGCGAATTTCAAAATGCCGCGCGACCATGAAGCTGCTCCTCATCGGTCACGGCTACCTTGGCCAGGCGATCACCCGGGAGTTCCGCGAAAACGGCTGGCATGTCACTGCTACTTCACTTTCCGGCGACCACGATACCATCCTCTGTGATGTGGGGAATCCGGATGACGTGGCACGACTTCCAGAGCCGGATTTCATCGTCCACTGCGCTGCATCCGGCCGCGGCGGGGCAGAAGCCTATCAGCGGGTCTATGTGGACGGTTGCAGGAATCTGGTGGAGAAATTTCCGGGAGTGCGACTGTTATTCACTTCGAGCACTTCGGTTTATGCGCAGACCGATGGTTCTGTGGTAGGGGAGGAAAGCCCCGCTGTCCCGGACCGCGAGACTGGCAGATTGCTGCTAGAGGCAGAAAGTGTCACCTTGGCGGGCGGCGGGATTGTCGCCCGGTTGGCAGGGATCTACGGCCCAGGCCGAAGCGTGATTTTACAGAAATTCCTCAGCGGTGAGGCGATCATCGAGGAAGACGGTCGCCGCCTTCTCAATCAGATCCACCGCGATGATGCGGCGCGTGCCATCTATCATCTCGCTGTCACGAAAGCGGATGGCGTCTTCAACGTCAGTGACTCCACCCCTCTCAGCCAGCTCTCCTGTTATGAAAAACTGAGTGAAATCTTTTCTCTCCCGCTTCCTCCGTCCGGCCCCCGCGACCTCAACCGCAAGCGCGGGTGGACACACAAACAGGTTTCTAACGAAAAACTTCGAGCCACCCGCTGGCAGCCCCATTTTCCCTCGTTCATCGATGCCGTGGAGTCCGTCGCTGCGACTCTCGGCCGCGCGTCTCAGAAATCGTAAATCAGCGCCGACGTCATCATCCCGCCCGCTCTCCTGATCGAAGCGACGGCCAGGGATTGCAGATCACCTGCGTCAACAATCCGAGTTTGTCCGGAAAGCGACATTTCGAAAGCTCGCCTCCGCCATGCTCGACTTCACGCAGCTTGGCTTTGACCACTGGCGGGTTTGTGTCTATCTCCCGGTCCATCCATGAACGAGCAAATCGAAGCCATCCAAACTGAAGCGCTTGCGCAAATCACCGCCGCTGCGGACGAGCGTGCGCTCGACGACGCTCGCGTGGCTGTGCTGGGTAAAAAAGGAACGCTCACCCTCGTCGCCGCTGGCATCAAAGATGTGCCGAAAGAGGACAAAGCCGCTGTCGGCCAGCTCCTCAACGCCGCTCGCGCCGCCATCACCGCCGCGCTTGAGGGCAAGCAACTCGCCCTTCGCGAAATCGCCGACCGCGCCGCTCTCGCCGGCATCGACGTCACGCTTCCGGCCCGCCACCTCCACACCGGCTCGCTGCATCCGCTCACGCTCATTCGCGACCAAGCCATCGGCATCCTCCGCCGCATGGGTTTCGCCCTCGCCGACGGGCCGGAAATCGAAGACGAGTTCCACTGTTTCGACGCGCTCAATACGCCCGCCGACCACCCCGCGCGCAATGAAAAGGACACCTTCTACTTCGACTCCGGAAAGCTCCTCCGCACCCACACCTCCAGCGTGCAAATCCGCACCATGGAAACGCAAATCCCGCCGATCCGCATCATCGCCCCCGGCTCCGCTTACCGCCGGGACGAGATTGATGCCACGCATCTATCCGTTTTTAACCAGCTCGAAGGCCTCTACATCGGCGAGGATGTCTCGCTCCCCGATCTTAAAGGCACGCTCGAATATTTCCTGCGTGAACTCTTCGGCACACAGACTGAAGTGCGTTTCCGCCCGCACTTCTTCCCCTTCACCGAGCCGAGTTTCGAGATCGACGTGAAACTAACGGTCAAGGGCCAGGCCCCGCGTTGGATCGAAGTCGCCGGCTGCGGCATGGTCGATCCCGCCGTCTTCGAGTCCATCAACCAGTCCCGCAAGGACAACGCCTTCGACCCCGAAAAGATCACCGGCTTCGCCTTCGGCATGGGTCTCGACCGCCTCGCCATGATCCGCTGGGGCATCAAGGACATCCGCCTGCTCATCGAAAACGACGCACGGTTTCTCAAGCAATTTGCATAAAGAAAAAATTGAACCGCAGATGAACGCAGATCGACGCAGATAAGATTCAGAAATTCTCATTTGCCAGATTCGCCAGATTCGCGGTGCCCCCAACTCTTTATCCCTTCTTCCATCTGCGTTAATCTGCGTCCATCTGCGGTTAAAATACTCTTCCTCTTCTCTCCATGAATATCTCTCTCAACTGGCTCGCCACCCACCTCGATCTATCCGGCAAATCCATCAATGAAATCGACGACCTCTTCACCTTCGCCGGCGTCGAGGTCGAAGGCATCGTTCCCAAAGGAATCGTCTCGGAAAAAATCGTCGTCGCCCAGATCATGGAAGCCGTCCAACACCCGAACGCGGACAAATTAAAAGTCACCCAAGTGGACTGCGGCGAGGGCACGCTCCGCCAGATCGTCTGCGGCGCGCAGAATTATAAAGTCGGTGACAAAGTTCCGTGCTGCCTTCCCGGCGCGGAACTCCCCGGCGGGTTCACCATCGGCGAGACCATCATGCGCAAGGTGGCATCCAAGGGCATGCTTGCGGCGGCCTCTGAAATCGGTCTTCCAGCGGGTGAAGACGGCCTGCTCATCCTCCCGCCGGATTCGGAAATCGGAAAACCCGTCAAACAACTCTTCGACTCAGACACCCTGCTCGAACTTGAAGTCACCCCGAACCGCCCCGATCTCCTCAGCCACCGCGGCATGGCCCGCGAGCTTGCGACTCTCCTCAAAACCCCGCTGCTCCCGTGGAACTCAGGCGTCTCGCCTGAGCGGAAAACGGGTGTCTCGCCTGTTTCTTCAATCACCCTCCATGACCCCGCCGCCTGCCCACTCTACAGCGCAGTTAGAATTACCGGCGTCGCGGTCAAAGAATCCCCCGCCTGGCTCAAACAACGCCTCGAATCCATCGGCCTGCGCCCCATCAATAACATCGTCGATGTCACCAACTTCGTGCTCCACGAACTCGGCCAGCCGCTCCACGCCTTCGACGCTGCGAAACTCACTGGTAACATTATCGTCCGCAGCGCCAATGACGGTGAGACCTTCCTAGCGCTCGACCAATCCACCCACATCCTCACTCCTGATGACCTCCTGATTTCTGACGAATCTGGCGCAGCCCTCGCCCTGGCAGGCGTCATGGGTGGCCTCACCAGTGGCGTGACCGAGGCCACCACGGAAATCCTGTTGGAGTCGGCCTATTTTACTCCGCAAGGCATCCGCCGCACCTCGCGACGCACCGCTCTATCATCCGATTCCTCTTACCGCTTCGAGCGTGGCGTCGATCCCTCCGCCGTTCTCACCGCCTCCGCCTTCGCCGTCAAACTCATCCTCGAAGTCGCCGGTGGCACCGCCGAAGCCACCACTCAAGTCGCTGGCGAAACGCCCGTTCTCACCAAACCCGTCGCCCTTGACTCCAAAAAACTCGACCAACTCATGGGCGGGTCCATTGCTCTAACCGCCGCCGAGGAAATCCTCACCCGCCTCGGCCTCACCAAACTCGCCGACGGCACCTGGGACATTCCCTCCTTCCGCGCCGACCTCCAGCGCCACATCGACCTCGTCGAGGAAATCGCCCGCGTGCACGGCCTCGCCAACGTCCCATCGCGTTTCCTCGGCACCTTCGTTCCCGCCAGCCCGGTCGATTCTGCTTACGACGCCGACATGGTACTCCGCCGACGCCTCGC
>JBOFET010000146.1:0-1890 GCA_051648225.1 Luteolibacter sp. | reverse complement strand
CCGAGCGTGAGATTTTTGAACTCACCCACCTGTTGGACCGCTTCTTCGGCTCTCCCAACGTCACGCTTCCCGCGCTGCGGGCACCGAAGGATCTCGCTGAAGCCCTCGCCCGCCGCACCCGCCAGCTCAACAACGCCATCCATCTCACGCTTCAGACCGACCCCGCGTCTTACCTCCACAGCCTGAAGAGATCATTCGAGGCCGAGCTGTTGCCGAATCTCTCCGATGACGAGTTCGCCGACCTCTACGCCCAGACCGTCGCTTACGGCCTGTTTGCCGCCCGCTGCTCCATTCAAAACGATGCCGTCGCGGAGAAAAAGTTCGACCGCCTCCACGCCTCCGAGTTCATCCCCGCCTCCAATCCATTCCTGTCAGAACTCTTCCAGCAGATCACCTCGCGGAATCTCTCCGCCGACATCCGCTGGATCACCGATGACATCGCCCGCCTTCTCCAAGCCGCTCCCTACGTCTCCGTCCGCCCGCAGTCCCAGCGCAGCAGCCAGCGCGAGGATCCAGTCATCCACTTTTACGAAACCTTCCTCGCCGCCTACGATCCCAAGCTCCGCGAGCAGCGCGGCGTCTATTACACCCCGGAGCCGGTCGTCTCCTACATCATCCGCTCCGTGGATGAGATTCTCGTTTCCGCCTTCGGCAAAAAAGACGGACTCGCCGATGATTCCGTGAAAATCCTCGATCCCGCCACCGGCACCGGCACCTTCCTCGCCCAGACCATCCTCCACATTTACGACCGCTTCAAAAAAGCCGGGAACGAGGGCTTCTTCTCCGCCGAGTATGTCGAGAAAAAGCTCGTTCCCCGCCTCTTCGGCTTCGAGCTGATGGTCGCGCCCTACACTATCGCCCACCTCAAGCTCCACCTGCTGCTCAAGGATCTTGTCCCGGACTACAACGCCAAGCGCCGCCTGGAAGTCTATCTCACCAATACCCTGGAGCCGCCCCAGACTCACCCGGAGCTCGCCTTCGCCGAATACATCTCCAAGGAAAACAACGCCGCCGCCGCCATCAAGGCCCACGAGGACATCCTCGTCATCATCGGAAATCCGCCCTACTCCGGCATCTCCGCAAACGAAGGCGAAGACATTCGCAACTTACTACGTGGCATCGATCCTTTGGATAAGGCCGTCAAACAGCCCTCTTATTACAAATGCGACGGAAAAAAGTTGGAGGAGAAAAAGCTCTGGCTCGATGACGACTACGTTAAATTCATTCGCTTCGCCCAGTGGAGGATAGATCGAACGGGACAAGGCGTCCTCGGATTCATCACGAACAACGGGTTCCTGACGAATCCGACTTTCCGTGGGATGCGTCAGGCGCTTCTCGGTTCATTCCACGAAATAAACATCATCGACCTGCATGGTAACGATAGAAAGAAGGAGGTCGATCCTTCTACGGGAGATAAGGATCAGAACGTCTTCGATATCCAGCAAGGCGTTTGTATCGTTCTTGCTGTCAGGAAGAAAGGTGCGCTTCCCAAAGCCGGAAAAGTGGCTCACTTCGATCTTTTCGGCAATCGCACCAAAGCCACGCGAGCATTGCCGAAAGGAAAGTATCACTGGCTCAATACGAATTCCCTTCGCTCCACAAAATTTGATAAGGTTGATACGGACGCGATCAAGACTACCGAAATGAATTTCCATTTCTTCAAGCCGATCGACAACGTCAATGTCGTTGAGTTTTATTCCCAGCCAAGCCTCAAGAAGCTCTTCTCCGTCTCAGGTGTTGGAGCTGTCATAGCTAGGGAAGCGCTGATTAAAGGCGCAAGTCCGCTCAAAGATTCTTCATTGAGATTTCGGAGGCTTCCGGGATCGCCGGAAGCCGGTTCCAAGATGGGCCTTCTTGGTCCGAACGGCCCCATCCGATGCTTTTGTTGAC
>JBOFET010000145.1:0-11532 GCA_051648225.1 Luteolibacter sp. | reverse complement strand
TGGTCTGCCCCTGGGATGAGGATTTTTTCGTCCGCTTGATCCGGCCGGGAAATCCGCAGAGTGGCATCGGCTCCGCCAAGGGACTCGGCAAGCCCGCGCACGAGCACATCCTCGCGGGTGGCATCGATCAGCGAGAATTTCAGCGAGGAGCTGCCGCTGTTGATGACCAGCACTGCGGCCGGGTGGCTGGAGCTGCCGGAAGGTGGAGGCGGGAGAGGCATCGTGGCGCTTGGAAGACGCCGGAACATCGGGGAATTCCGACAGGCTGGCAACGCAATCTCAAGGTCCGGCAGGATCGTCCGGCACTTTGAATGGCAGCGTGCTGGCGGAGGCACCCCCGCGGCCATCCTTGGCATAGACCATCAGCAGGTATTCGCCGGGGGATTTCGGTGCTGTGATGACGGCGTGCCCGGAAGAGGTCTGGGAGAAAGGTCCGGCGAGTGTGTTCACCTTGCGGGCCTTGGCTTCGAGAATCCAGGTGACAAATTTCACCTCGTCCTGATCGGCATCCTCCGCGGCGAATCTGATCGGCATCTGTTCGCCTGCCTGGGCCAATCTCGATTTCTCCGCTCCTTCGAATTCGAGCTTTGAGATCACCGGTGCCCGGTTCCCTCTGGCCGGGCGTCCGGTGAAGTGCTCCGCCATCACGTCGGACTGTGGCGTGGTCAACAGAGCGTCGAAAGAGTCGATTTTACGTCCAGTCCGCGGCTCAGGATCGAGCAGCAGGCTGTAATAATTCGGTCGGTCGCCGACCGAGTAGGATCCCCACACGAAAATCGTCGAGCCGAGGCAAAGGGGCGAAGCATCAATGGCGGCGTAGCAATCCTTGAGGTCGTTCACTTTCTGAGTCACCGGTTCGTCATGCTCGACGCCCCATTCGGTCTTGCTGAAGTTCCACGGGCCATTGGTGTTGAACTCGGACATGTAGAAGGGTTTCCCCCAAAGCTCCGCAGTTTTTTTGATGGCACCGCGGACAGCGCCCCGGCTGTAACTTTGGATGCCTAACACATCGAGATCCGGGGCGAACTTTTTGACTGCTGCGATGGCTTCCGGCTTGGCATTGATCATCGTCAGGCTGGTGACGTGACTGGGAAACCGCTGGTGGATCGCCAGTGACATGCGGTTGACGACGCGTAAATAAGGCTCGTCGAGGTGGACTTCGTTGCCCAGGCCCCACATCAGGATGGCGGGGTGGTCGCCGATTCCTTCGATCCGGCGGATCAGGCTTTCGATCATTTTGTCGCCCTTGATCTCGTAGTCGAATGTCCAGACGGTGCCGTCCTTGTTTTTGTTAGCGCCGTGGTGGGGCATCCACTCGCTGAGGATCATTTTGATCCCGAGGCTCTGGGCTTGATCGAGTTTTTTGCGCATCGTGGCGGGTTCTCCCAGCGTGTAGCCACGGACGGTGTTGACTCCGATGGTGGCCAGCCGCTCAAGGTCGCTGTCTCCGCAAACGCCTTTGATCTGGAAGGATTCGAAGCGCTCGAAGCGCTTGCGTTCCGCTTCGGACCATCCTTCTGGAACGGTGAACGTCCGGGTAAATGCCGGGCAGCTAAGAAACAGGAGAGTGAGAAAAATCAATGAGATGGGTCGGCTCATACGAGGTGGTGGGTTATTTCTCCCGTTTTCTGGCCAAATGTTTGGTCGGGCTGGCGGGATTCGAACCCACGACCCCTTGCCCCCCAGGCAAGTGCGCTACCAGACTGCGCTACAGCCCGTCTCATGAACGGGTGGGGAGGCAAACAGGCGAAATGCGGATTGGCAAGCACGGAAAATCATGACATTCCCCGCCCCATGAATCGCATCAAGACCGCCATCGTCGGGGCCAGCGGCTACACCGGGATGGAGCTTCTCCGCCTGCTGCTGACCCATCCGGGAGTGGAGCTGACCGCCGTGACCTCGCGTGCGGAAGCGGGGAAATCCTTGAGTGCCGTTTTCCCGCGTTTCCAAAAAGCACCCGGTGCAGGATTGAATTTCATCGAGCCGGATCCTGATGCCATCGCGGCGACCGGGGCGAAGGCGGCTTTCCTCGCGCTGCCTCACGGCGTCGCTGCGGAAATTGCCCGAGCCCTGCTAGAGCGCGGATTGAAAGTCATCGATCTGAGCGCGGACTTCCGGCTGCGCGACGCCGCCATTTACGAGGAATTTTACGGCCACCCGCACCCCGCGCCGGATTTGTTAGGCGAGGCGGTTTACGGCCTGCCGGAGGTCCGCACCCCGGAAATCCAGGCAGCGCGTTTGATCGCAGCGCCGGGGTGTTATCCGACGAGCATCCTGCTGCCGCTCCTTCCGCTGCTGCGCGAAAATTTGATCCAGCCGGACACCATCGTCGCGAACTCGATGAGCGGCGTTAGCGGTGCGGGGCGCAAGGCGGACCTCACGCTGCTGTTCTGCGAGTGCAACGAAAGCGCCCGTGCTTATGGCGTGCCCAAGCATCGCCACCTGTCGGAAATCGAGCAGGAACTCAGCCTCGCCGCCGGGGAAAAAGTGACCCTTACCTTCATCCCACATCTCATCCCGGTGAACTCCGGGATCGTCACCACCACCACGGCAAAACTCCGTGCCGGAGTCCCGCCCGAGGCGATCGGTGCGGCGTTGGAGAAGGCCTATCACAGCGCCGATTTCGTCCGCTTGCTCGGCCGTGGCGGTTGTGCGGACACGAAGAACGTCACCCGCACCAACTTCATCGACATCGGTTGGCAGCACGACCCGCGCACCGGTCGCGTCATCCTGATGAGCGCCGAGGACAACCTCGGAAAAGGAGCCGGCGGGCAGGCGGTGCAATGTTTCAACCTGATCTTCGGCTTGAAGGCGACTGATGGGTTGCAAAATTTTTAGGGTTGGCCAGTCTTCGCCGCTAGTCCCTTACACCCCTCATGGAGATCCCATTTACCCGAATCAAAGGCGGCGTCGGCGCGCCGCATGGATTCCTCACCAGCGCCGTGAGCTGCGGCATCAAGAACCCCGACAGCCCGCGCCTCGACCTCGCGCTGATCTATTCGGAAAAACCCTGCACCTCCGCCGGCACCTTCACGACGAACCGCGTGAAAGCCGCTCCCGTCCGGGTTTCCCAGACGCACCTCCGCAAGGGGAATCTCCGCGCCATCATCGCCAACTCCGGAAATGCCAACGCCTGCACCGGCGTCCAGGGCATCCGCGATGCGAACTCGATGTGCGACGCCGTCGCCAAGCCACTCAAGCTCAAGCGCTCGGAAATCGGTGTTGCCTCCACCGGCGTCATCGGCCTGCCCATGCCCATGGTCCGCTTCGAGCCGAAGGTTGACGAACTCATCGACTGCCTCGGCCCGAAAAATGGCTCTAACGTGGCCGCCGCCATCATCACCAGCGACACCCACGCCAAGGAAATCGCCATTTCCTTCGACCTCGGCGAACACCGCGTCCGTCTCGGCGGCTGCGTGAAAGGTGCGGGCATGATCTCCCCCAGCATGGCCACCATGCTCTGCTTCATCACCACCGACGCGAACATCCCGGCAGAAAACCTCCGTAAAACCGTGCTGGAATGCGTGGAAGACAGCTTCAACCGCATCACCATCGACGGTGACATGTCCACCAACGACACCGTCATCGTCCTCGCGAACGGCGCTTCCCGGATGCCGTCGATCCGCCGCAATAGCACGAACTGCCGGCAATTCCGCAAAGCGCTCCACTGGCTGATGCTTGAACTTGCCAAGGCCGTCGTCCGCGACGGTGAGCGCGTGACCAAATTCGTCACGCTCAAGGTCGAAGGCGCGCGCACCTACTTGGATGCGAAAAAAGTCGCCGAAGCCGTTTGCAAATCCGCCCTCGTCAAAGCCTCGTGGAACGGTGGCGATCCGAACTGGGGCCGCATCATCCACGCCGTCGGCTACTCCCGCGCCCGGATCCGTGAGGAGCTCGTGGACATCCACATCGGTGGAAAGGCCGCCTGCCTCGGCGGCCTCCAAGCAGAGACCCCGATGGACGAGCTCCGCGAAATCGTCGCCCACCCCGAGTTCGAAATTGTCATCAATCTCAACCAGGGCGAGGCCGACTACACCATGTATTCCAGCGATCTCTCGCCGGAATACATCGACTTCAACCGCTCCGAATACGCGTATTGGAAACAAGCGCGGAAAGACGGCTTGGTGTGACGTGACATCGTCAAGCAAGTCATCAGTAACGGTCCCGAGTTGCAGCGCTTGGTGCGCTGTCTGAAATCCATCACTCGTGGAGAAATGATCGACGCGCTGGACCGCATTTCCGGACGAGCACAGAGTATAAGTGAAGTGAGAGCTGTTCACTTCAAGGCCTTGATCGCCCGCGCCGCTTGATCGTCGATGACTTGAACCAGATAGGCCCAATAGGTTTCCTTTTCGACCGTGTCACGCACGGTGGCGGCTGGCAGAAAGCGGTGCATTTCCTTCACGAAATCATCCCGCATCTCCGGTTGGCTCTTCAGACCTTGCACGCGGCCACCAAGTAATTCGACGAACTCCGCGTCCTCCCGCTGGTGATCGCGCACCTTGAGTGGGATGAGTTTTTCCGGTAGCTCGACGCCCTGCTGGACGAGCCAAGCGAGGTCCCAGAGGTCGCGGTTCTTGATGCGGTTCTCGCGGAAGGCCAGCGCGATGATCTTGTCCGCCAGGATTTCCCCGCGGCTCTCGGCTTGGAGAATGAGGCCGGAGGTGCCGAGATCGACGCCGTAAAGATTGCGCAACATCATCGGTCGCGGATCGTGGCTGGGGATGGCGCAGATATCGAGATGGATGCGTTGCGCGGGGAGATGTTTTTGGCCGGGGCGAGTCTCGAGGGTGAGCTTCCAGGTGGAAACCTTGCCGCTGGTTTTTACGGGTTTACTCACGCTTACTGGCAGGCCGTAGCGGGTTTGCATTCCGATTGTGAGAATATTCGCGAGTTCCTCCAGATCGCTGCGTTTGAAATCATTTCCACCGGTGAAATCCAGATCCTCGCTCAGACGCGAGGAGCCATAACAGGCGCGCAGGCATGTTCCGCCGATGAAGGTGAGGCCTGTTAACAATCCGGCGTGAGCCAACTCGCGCAGGATGTCGTGATGGAGCAATTCCTTTTCCACCACGGGGCGCAGAGTGGTAAGATCGGCGCGTGACTTCAGTGCCTCGTCCACCAGTTGGTCAAACAAGCTCAAGCGCCACCTCCTCGTCCACGAGATCCATGCTTCGCCGCGTCGCCTTCATGTCGCGCAATGCCTGCCGCACCGAAGCCCGCCACAGACGCTGCTCCGCATCGTAAGTCAGCTCGCCGCCAATTTCTTCTGGCCGCTGTGCCGTGTGGACGAACTCGATATGGCCATAATCACCGCAGTCCACCACATGGCCGCGCCCGGAAGTCATCAGGCTGATCCAATTCATCGGCACCTGCGAAATCACGCCCGCGTCGCTCAGCACCGTCTCCAGGCTGATGAAATTAAACTCACTCGCACGCAACCGCGCCGCCGCGTGAAACAGCAAGTTTCCAGATGGATAATCCGGCACTGGATAAAGATAAATCCCTCGGCAGACCCGCTTCAGCAGGCCCGCCTTCGTCGCCCGCGATAAAAGCACCGCCAACTGGCCGCAATCCGGCACCGCCGCCGCCAGATCCGGCGGTGCGAACACGCAATGCTCCGGCCCCGCCAACGAGCGGAGCACGTCCGAAAGGAGTTTGCTGGGCTGCATGGCGAGACTCTACAAAACATTACACAAAGTGCAATCTTTTGCTGAGAAGGCAATAAGTCCCGAAAATTTTTGTCCGGTTTTAGCCCAAAGTTCCCATGATTAGGCAAGACATGGAAACGCACGCCTCCTCTGACTCCGAGCTACTCTCAGCGTGGATCGAGCACCGTCGTGAATCAGCATTTCACGCCCTCGTCGCGCGCTATGCCACGCTCGTTCACATGGCGGCAAAGCGCACATCGGGTGATGAATCAATCGCCGCAGACGCCTCTCAACTCGTCTTCATCTTGCTCGCCCAGAAAGCGAGATCTCTCACCTCCCACCCGACGCTCGCTGGCTGGTTGCACATCACAGCTGTATTGAAAACCCGGGATTTAGTCGATAGGGCCAGACGCGAATCCCGCAAACGCTCACACCTCCAAGCCGCCATGGAAACCGCGCCGTCTCCAACTCCCCAAGACACATGGCGGGAAATCCAACTCGTCCTCGATGAGGCCCTTGCCGCTCTATCCGACAAAGACCGCGACATTCTCCTCCTCCGTTTCTACCGCTCTCTCACCGTCCGCGAGGTCGCTGCCACCCTCGGCATCGCTACGGACGCCGCGCAAAAACGCATCGACCGCGCCACCGAGCGGCTGCGCGGGAAACTCGCCCGCCGTGGTGTGCAAACCAGCGGCACTCTATCGGCCGCCATGCTCACCGGCTTCGCCGCCGACGCGCAGGCCGTGCTTCCCATTTCCGTTCTCGCTTCCAAGGCCATCGCAGCGGGAGCGGTGAGCTCGGGATTCCTTTCCTGGGCAGTCTCGCTGCTCGCCGCCATGAAATCCACCTCGCTCATCGCTCCTGTGGGTGCCTTGGTGCTCGCCGGTTTGCTGGTGGGTGGGCAGCGCAGAACGATCACTACCATTCAGAACGAAAATTTGATCATGGAAAAGGAGTTGGCCTCGGTGTCAGCCCTGACAGGGGCGATGCCACGATCGACGAAGGTCGTCGCGAAGATGAATTCCACGAACTGGGAAGAAATCGCTGCGGAACTTGCAGAAGCCGCTTCTTCCGGTGGTGGCCGATCGAGACGGGCATCCATGATTTTCCAACAGCGACTCAACAAAATGTCCAAAGACGAAATCGTCTCCGCATTCGAAGAGGTTTCCGCGCTGGGTCTTCCTCCGGATTCATGGTCGGCCCTGAAGTATTCACTTCTTGGCACACTCATTGAACTGGACCCGGAGTATGTGGTTACTCGGTTTTTCCATCAGCTATTGGACGATCCCACGGGAGCGAGTACGCTTCTTTCTCACGCGCTGGGAAAATGGGCAGCCAAGGACGCAAGGAACGCCGCGGAGTGGTTGGATCAGCAAGTCGCGAGCGGAGCCCTGGAAGGTCGCCAGATCGATGCTCTCGGGCGGATGAGGCTGGAATTTGAGGGGGTGCTGATAGGGGCCTTGATCACTACCGATCCCGCTGCTGCTGAAGTCAGGCTGGAAAATCTGCCCGCCGGACAGCGCCAAGATGCCACTCGATACGTGGGAAGAATCCAGGACGGTGACCTGCTGACCTATGCCGATCTCTTACGGAGTCATCTCGACTTGGAAGGAAGTGTGCGAGCGCTTTCCACACAACTCTCCTATTTCGGAAGCTCTTATGAATACACGAAGATAGATGATTTCCTGGATGCCATTCATAGTACACCAGCGGAGCGCGCTGCCATCGCGAGTGAGATCGTCCAAAGAAAATTCCAAAGCCTTTTCTCTAGCAGGAAAATTTCTCTCGTGGATTTGGATGAAATGCGCGTCTGGATCGGTTCACAGTCGCCTGCCTCCATCGACACTCTGACCGGCCACACGTTGGCACAGGCACTTGACACGAATTTTCCCCTCAACTTCGAAGAAGCTGCCGCGCTGGCGAGCCACTATCAGGAAACAAGCCGTAACGACGATGTATTGATTTCGTTTCTTCAGTGCATTTGGAACGAAAAGTATGCGTCTCAAGCCAAAATACTGGCCGGAAAAATTTCAGATATAACTCGCCGTAATGAATTGCTGGGACGCTTCAAATCGCAGTAGCCGCCACTCCATGAGAATCTCCCTTGCCCTCACCATCCTGATTTCCGCCTTGGCGGCCGGAGTCTTCTGGCGGGACCACCGGCATCTCGCCGATCTCAAGAATACCCATGCGAGGTTACTCTCAGCATCATCTCCAACAAGAGGATCTCTCGCTGACTTAAGACCTGAAGAGCTGACTCGCCACACCAGCCAGGCGAGGGCGCATGTCCGAGAGCTCGACCAAAAGGCGGTGGCCCGAATCCTCCGCTCCTATCAAGATGCCGAACAAATGAGGGCTCGTGGCGACCAACTCGATCAAGCGCTGAAACAGCAGCTACTGGATCAATACTACTGGATCACTGAATTGAGCGGTCCACAATTGAAGCTTCTGATCACTCAGGCTCTTGAATCACGCGATCTCAGCAGGGAATGTCTGGGCACTTTGCTGGATGACGCCGTATTCATGCTGGCGGAAGAAGATCCGCAAGCCGCTCTCGAATGGCTAGATCGAGTTGCGAGCTTGTTCTCGAGTCCCTTTTCCGCGCAGAGTGTCGTGCAAGTTTCGCTAAGCAGATGGGCAAAGGATGATCCGCAAGCTGCCGGGAGGTGGATCCAAGCGCATCAGGAGAAATACTCTCAACTCATCACCAACGATGACAAACTCCGGTTGATGGCCCAGGCAGCCATCCTTGACCCTGGACTTGCATTTACGTTCTTCCGGGACTTGGAGATAAAGGATACCAATCTTGCGCTTTGTAATATCATCCGTGCCGGCCGAACCGAAGAACACCACAACGCCGTTTTCAGCGCATTGCGCGAACACCTCGCAGCTATGCCCGATGAAATGACGCGTGAGGAAGTCCTCCAAGATGCGATGTTCCAATTCGCTGCGCAAATATCCGAAACAGGATTTGATGCGACAACCCGTTGGCTTGCATCCGCAAACTTCAAGCCGGAAGAATTTGACGCATTCACTCGGGTCACGGCTGTATTCTACACCGAGGGCCGGAATGACGACAACGGCAAGTGGATCGAGTGGTTTCAAAGGAATCTATCTGCGGAAAAGGCACGATCCCATATTGAAACCCACATGGAACGTTGGACGGAGGAGGACTATCAGGGCGCAGGAAAATGGCTCATCACTGCTCCGGATAGTCCTTTGAAAAGCACCGCAGTCCATGCCTATGCCGTTACCGTTGCCGAGGCGGATCCTCAGAGCGCCACTCAATGGGCGCTCACGCTTCCTCCCGGAAGAGATCGCGTCCACACCTTGAGACGCATCCATGATAACTGGTCAAAGGACGACCCCTCCGGCAAGGAAGCCTTCGCGAAAGACCACGGGATCAAGTAGCCGCCGGAACCACCAGCGTCGGAACAGTCGCCTTGCGCACCATTCCCTCCGCCACGCTGCCTAGCAGGAGCGAAGCAATCACACCGTGGCCGTGCGAGCCGATGACGACGAAGTCCGCACCGGATTCTTGGACGCGGGCGAGCAAGGTGTGCAGCGGGCTGCCGCTGGCCATCCATGAGGTCGCCTCCGGCACCTCCGCTTTCACGGTGACGAGAATTTCTTCCAGCTTGGCGGTTGCTCGGCGCTGCGCCTCATCGTGGAAGGCGTTCATCGCCGGAAACTCGTCCGGTGTGAATCCGTAGGCGGTGTAGCTGGGTTCGGGCTCTACGACGTGGAACAGCTCCAGCCCCGCGCCGAAGGATTTTGCCAGCCGGGTGGCCATTTCAACGACTCCGGGAGTGGCGTTTGAGAAATCAACTGCGACAATGATGTTTTTCATGGCTCCTAAAAGAAACACCTGCCGGAATTTTTTGTAAAGGAGCATCAAAATACGCTTCGAGAATCGCAGGTGACGCGCATTCCCGGTTTGGCAAAATCCGCTTTCCCGTCCACGCTCCCTCCCACCATGATCCGCTTCCTCCACACCCGCATCCGCGTCCAGAACCTCGACACTTCTATTGCTTTCTATCAGAAACTCGGCTATGCCGAAAAGGAGCGCAAGACCTCACCCGAGGGCAACCAGCTCGCCTTCCTCGAACTCCCCGGAAACGATGTCTTCCTCGAGCTGACCTGGTCGGCAGGCTACAAGACGACCTGCCCGGAAGACCTGATGCACACTGCGCTCGGTGTGGATGACATCATCGACTACTGCGACCGCGTGGAAAAATCCGGCATCGAAATCTGGCCCTCCGGCTGGCGCGAGAAATTCTCTACCGGCGGCAGAAAGATGGCCTTCGTCACCGATCCTGACGGCTACGAGGTGGAAATTCTGGAGCGGTGACGGTGAGTCGGGCATTCTTGCCGGCTCCCGCTCACCGTCGCGCCAACGCTCGTGCCACCTTGCGGATGGCCTCGTCGGTGGCGTAGGCCCCTGCGGTGAGCGCGACCTTTCCTCCGGTGCCGATCTCCCTGGCATCCAGCTCGTCCGCAGTCGCAACGATCTGTGCCTGCCTGCCCCGCCGCAGCGCAGTTTCCACCAGCGCTTCGCAGGAGGCTTCTCCGGTTTCTCCGACGATGACAACCCGCTCGCACACCACGAGCAGACGCTCCAGCGCTTCTTCGCGGGCCACCATCGCTGGCGAGACAGTATCCAAAAAAGTGACCTTCGCATCCCGCCAGCGCAGCCGGAGTTGCTGCGCGAGCCACGCCACACGGCGTGGTGATAGCGTCGTCTGGCAGACCGCGCCGAAAGCGGGCGAAAATTGCAGCCGAGCCGTGTCCGTGGTGTCCTGCAAAATCGTAGCACCCGAGTTTCCGCCAGAAATCGCCAGACTCTCCGCATCCTCGTGACGGCCGATAACCAGCACCCGTGCGCCTTCCATTTTCAACAATCCCAGCGCCACCTGGACCCGGCGGACCTGAGGCGATGTCAGATCCTCGATCGGATGATTGGCCTCTTGCCACTCCCGGCGCTGGCGGGCAGTGATCCCGGTGTAGGGAGTCACCACGGTGCGGAGTTTGAAAAAATCCGGCTCTTCCACGTTTTCCGCGATGCCCAGCGAGGCAAGTAGGGCGCTGACTCCACGATCCGGCATGAAGCGTCCGGCGACGCCGGTTTTCCGGGAGGCCGCCAGCAGGCTGATTCTCTCCAGCGCCGCGCGGGTGGCGTCATCCATGCCAAGCACCGCCGCGATGCGGATCTCCGGGCCGCCGGCGGAGGCGATGACGCGTTGTTCGGCGAGATCCTTCGGGGCTTTGTAATGCAAAGTATTTGGGCGTGAGAGAGGGTGAAATCGTTGCATGGCTAGTCACTTTGTAAAACAAAGCTCAATCGAAACAAGGAGATTATCTCCCCAACCCGAGAATTTGTTCGAGCACGCCGAGGTAGGCCACAAACGCCGCCCGCCCTGGAACCGTTAGCTCGTAAAGCGTCTGTGGTCGGCCGTCACCAGTGAGTTTTTCTCCCGAAATGAACGCTGCCTTTTCCAGCGTGCGCAGGTGGGTGATCAGGTTTCCATCAGACATGTCGAGCTGCGCCTTCAGATCCTGGAACGCCCACGGATCGACCCGCGAGGCGAGCAGCGTCATGATCGACAGCCGTCCTTTTTCGTGAATGGTTCGGTCCAGTTGGGAAAAATCGATCATGTCGGCAGCTCTTCGCGTCGCGCCGTGGTGACGATCAACGCCCCGTAAATCAAGTGAAAGCCGCCGAAGGCGATGGCCATGAGCCGCGAGGCGTTGAGATAGATCCGCCACCGGCTGTCCAGGTGAATCACATCCGTGACGGTGGCCAGGCTGGCGATGCCGAAGATGACGAAAGCCCAGCCGAGCCAAACCATCGATTTCGGAGCGAACTCCCGGATGGCGAGCA
>JBOFET010000144.1:0-1189 GCA_051648225.1 Luteolibacter sp. | reverse complement strand
TTGCGCAGCAGGGCGAGGTTCTCGGCGGCGTGGCCTTTGCGGACGCGGCAGTGGTCTTCGTCGAAGGTCATGTCCAGGACCCAGTGGCAGCGGTTCTCGATGCCCCAGTGGCGGCGCGCCAATCTGCCTAGCAGCTCTGCGTCCGGGGCGTGGCTGGTGAGGTAGTAGCGTTTCTCGGTGCTGGTCTGGCCCTTGAGCTGGCGGGTGCTGGTGATCTCGACGAGGCTGCGCAGGCCTAACCAATGTTTGCGTTCAGCGGGTTCGAACCAGTCGAGGTAGTCGGTGGCTTTGACGATGCGCTGTTCGATGCGACCGTGGGATTTTTCCGGACCGGGATCGTGGTGCCGGACTTGGTTGCCTTTGGTTTTGCCGTATTCGAGGGCTTCTTGATCGGCGAAGAGGGCGGTGACTTCGGCGTGGAGGGTGCCATGGTTGGCTTTGAGGGCGAGGAGGTAGTGGGCTCCGGCGAAATGGATTTCCTGGGCGATCTTTTTCTGGCAGCCCATGGCATCGAGGGTGACGGTGGCGCCTTTCACGTCGATCTGGCGCAGGAGCTTGGGCACGGCGGTGATTTCGTTGGTTTTGCCATCGACTAACAATTGGCCGAGAGTCAGGCCGCAGCCGTCGGCCCAGGCGCTGATGAGGTGAAGACTGCTTTCCGGGTCGCCGTGATCAAAGCTGTGACGCAGTGTTTTGCCGTCGATTGCGATGAGTTCGTCTGCCAGATCGGGGCGGATGGAGCGGACGTGGGCGGTGAAGCATTCGACGAAGGCCTTGGGATCGAGGGCGGTGAAGATTCGCCGGAAAGTATCGTCGCTGGGCGTGCCGTGGGGGAGTTTGAGAAAGCGGCGCAACCAGGTTTCCCTGAGCTTGGCAAAGCGCTCGAAGTCGTCAAAGCCTTCCATGCCGCAAATCATCGCGGCCAGCGCGATGAAAAGGATCTCGCCGAAGTAGTGGCGCTTGGCCCTGCCGTTGCGGGGATCGGTGAGGTTTTCAAATGCTTCCATGCCGGGAGGAAACCCTCCGGCATACTCTTCATTACGGGTCTTTTTGCAAGCCATCCGAACCGCTTAAATCAAACGGTCGTTTCGTACAAGTGCGGATTGTACCAAAATGAGGGAGCCCTGGGGTTTCCGCGTTTTCACCGTCAGAATCCGTCAGCTTCGAGGCGAAATGGGCTGGATACCGC
>JBOFET010000143.1:0-1824 GCA_051648225.1 Luteolibacter sp. | reverse complement strand
GATTCCCGAGCCGGAAATCATGTGGGAATCGAGAAATGCTCCCAACCACCGGTGAACGATTCGCCGGCGGATGTTTCCACAAGTTGGCCGATCCGGGTGAGAGGAAGATCGGGAAACCGATGGCTCCACGCGGCGGGTAATCCAGCGGCGCGGTCCGGCTCGATGGCGAAGAGGATTTCGTAGTCCTCCCCGTCGCCGAGTGCCTGCGCGGGAGTGCATCCGGTGCTGAGGGGCAGCGCGGCGGTGTCGATCCGGAAACCACAGCCAGAGGCGGCGGCGAGTCGTGGGAGATCTTTTGCCAGGCCGTCGGAAAGGTCCATCATGGCAGACGGCTTGAACTCCGTGACCAACCAGGATGCCTCGCGGATCCGGGGCGTGAAATCCAGGTGCTTTCCCGTGATGGACCCACCGAGGCAGCCTGTCACGAAGAGGATATCGCCGACTTTCGCCGTCGATCGCAGCACCAGCTGGGTGCGCTGGACGGAGCCGGTGGCGGCGATCGAAATGACCGCCGCAGAGCCTCGTGGGACGCTGGACGTTTCGCCACCGGCGAGCAAACCGCCGTGGATTTTGAGACAATCGCCGATGCCCCGGTAGAGGTCTTCCACCCAGCAGACTTGGGTTTCTGAGGGCAGTGCCAAGGTGATGAGGAAATGTCTGGGAGTCCCGCCCATGGCGGCGAAGTCGGAAACGACGCGCGCGGCGGCCTTCCAGCCAACGGCGCGGGCGGGGGCGGCTTGCAGGAAATGGACTTGCTCCACGAGCGCGTCGGTTTTGAGAAGCAGCAGGGTGGGGGACTCGGGATCGTGATCGATGACAGCGCAATCGTCGCCCGGCCCAGCAGCGGGGTCCCGGCTCCGGGGAAGCAAGCCCACCAACTTCTCGATGAGGGCGTCTTCTCCGATTTCGTGGAGCGTGGTCATGGGGTGGTTTCCAAAGGAATGTCGTAATAGCGGGCGAGCATTTGGGTAAGCACAGTGGCTCCGTTGAAGCAAAAATGCACGGCGATCGGGGCCCAAATCGACCCGGTTTTTTCGTAGAGGAACGCGAGCAAGATGCCGAAAACGGTTAGTGGAATCAGTGCCATCAGATTCCCGTGGGCGGCACCGAAGACGAGCGCCGAGCAAAGCGCCGCTGCCCACGGCCCCGCGAATTTCTTGGCGACTGGATAGAAGTAGCCGCGGAAGACGATTTCCTCACACAGCGGTGCGGCAATGACGGCGGCGAAGGCCATCAGTCCAAGAATCAGCGGGTCTTCCGATTCTTGGAGCAGCTTGACGGTGTCCTGAACGACCTCGACACCCATTGACTCGATCCAGTTCATCAGCCCCGCGACTTGCAGGCCGCCGATCAGGCTCCACATCAAGAGCACCATGCCCGGGGCGATGAGAAAAATCCACGGCCAAGCTGGCCATTTCAAGCCCAACCAATCCGCCGGATGGATGCGGCCAATCACAAAATAAGTCACGATCCCGGCGCAGATGAACTGGAAGGCGATGGATGCCAAGAGCGCCTCCGGGCTGAGCACCAGTTCTTCCTCACCCGTCGAACGGGCGGATGCCAATGCGAGGGTGAAAAACAACAGGAAGACGAAGCCGAGTCCGAGCAAATCCAGCGGGCGGTAAAATCCCGTGGCGACCTTTCCAGCCTGTGAGTGGGGCGGAAGGTTTTCCGGGTAGGGCGAGTTTTCGCCCGACTCAGGGAAATCAGTCGCTTGCGGAGCTGCGATGAGTTTCCGAATCAGGGAAGAAATCACGAAAATGCCGATCGCTAGGCTGAAGGTGGCGATGATGATGGATGCAGTCGGGTCTGGCATTTCGAAGT
>JBOFET010000142.1:0-1336 GCA_051648225.1 Luteolibacter sp. | reverse complement strand
GAGGATGGTCCGGGTTTTCTGCCCTGCTGGGGCTGGAACGGGCGGCGTGGTGGCGGCGGCATGGAGCGAGACTAGAAGAGGAGGCGCGGGGCCAGCAAGCCATGACATGGAGAGAACGTCTGGACACGCGCGGTGCAGGTTTCATGCTCTGCGCATGCCTTCCGTCCAAGTCGATCTCGCCGCACGCGCCTATCAGGTCCTCGTCGAACCGGGCCTGCTCGCCCAAGCCGGGGAAATCCTCAAAATCGCTGGATTCTCAGGCTCCCGCGCCGCGATCATCAGCGATGACACGGTCGCCCGGTTTCACTCCGGCCCCCTCATCGCATCGCTGGAAGCTGCCGGATTTCACCCCACGCTGCACACCGTGACCGCTGGCGAGGCCTCGAAATCGATGACCCTGGCCGAGACCCTGTCCCGTGAAATGATCCGCAGCGGCCACGACCGGAAGTCCACCGTCATCGCGCTCGGTGGCGGCGTCGTCGGTGATCTGGCGGGGTTCGTGGCTGCGATTTTTTTCCGCGGCATCCCCTTCGTGCAGATCCCGACCACCATCGTCGCCCAAGTGGATTCCTCGGTGGGTGGCAAGACCGGGGTGAACGTGGGTGAGGGAAAAAATCTGCTAGGTGCCTTCCACCAGCCCCGCCTGGTCATCATCGATCCTGAGACTTTGCGCACGCTGCCGGACCGTGAGTTCCGCGAGGGTTTCGCGGAAGCCATCAAGCATGCCGCCATCCGGGATGCCGCCATGCTCGACGACCTCGCCGCATTCGATCCGACCGGCCGCGATGTCCCGGCGGATCTCATCGCCCGGAACATCGCCATCAAGGCCCGCGTGGTGGAGGCAGACGAACACGAAACGCTCGATGTCCGCGCGCTGTTGAATTTCGGCCATACCATCGGCCACGGGATCGAGGCGTCCGTGCCCTACGGTGAGATGCTGCACGGCGAGGCGATATCCCTCGGCATCCGCGCGGCCTTATTTCTATCCGAGCGCCACGCCGGACTCCCGCCGGAAGCCAGCGCGAAGGTGATCCGGCTGTTGGAAAAATATCATCTGCCGCTGCGGCTTCCCGCAGAGATCGCCACCGGGACGATCCTGGAAAAAATCGCACGGGATAAAAAGTTCTCCGCCGGTGCCATCCGCTTCGTGGTGCTCGATGCGCTCGGCAGCGCCAAAGTGGTGGACAGCGTGACTGCCGGGGATTTGCAGGATGCGATCACGTTTTTGCGAAGCTGATACTTCAAGCTCGCGCTCCAGTTGATCCGACCGCAAACGGAAACCGCCAAGTGCGCCAAGTGGAAGAGATAGAAAATCAACATCAAGGGGTTTGAAGGG
>JBOFET010000141.1:0-3387 GCA_051648225.1 Luteolibacter sp. | reverse complement strand
GCAAATCGCATCGAGTTGTCCTTCACAAAGCAGTGCCGCCTTTTCGGCGAGGATGGATTTTTTCGCCCGATCCAAGGCGAAGAAAACTTTGGACTTTTTGTAAATCGCAGTCTCCGGCGAGTTGATGTATTTCCCACTATTCTTGTTCTCGCGGAGCTGCCGCGCGGTGAACGCAATCACGTCGCCGATTTCGTTTCGAATCGGGAACATAAGGCGATCCTGGAATCTCACGAAAACCCCGGACCGCGGATTGTCGTCTTCCTTGAGTTTCACGATCCCGGAATCGACCAGCTCGCGACCGGTGAATTTCCGTGACTTCGCCCAGTCAAGAAACCGCTGCGGATGGTCCGGCATCCAGCCGACCGACCAGCTTGCCGCCATCGCGCTGCCGAAGCCGCGCGATTTCATATATTCCCGGGCATGCGCCGCCGCCGGGTCCTTCATCAGAAGCTCGTGAAAGAACGCTGTCGCCTCGCGGTGGATGTCTAGCAACCGCCCGCGCGACCGGCGCGATTCGTCGGCTTTCGGGTCGAAGGCCTCCTCGATGAGCGGGACACCTGCCCGCTGGGCCAGCTTGCGCACGGCATCGGTGAACGGCAGATTCTCGTAGTCGCGGACGAACGAGATTGCATCGCCACCTTTGCCGCAGCCGAAGCAATGAAAGCGCTGGCTATGCGGAGTGATGTAGAATGACGGCGTCTTCTCGTGATGGAACGGGCAGTTCGCGCGGAACTGAGAACCCGCCTTTTTTACCTGAATGTAGGAGCCGATCAAATCGACGATGTCCGTCGCTTCGAGCACTTTCTCCACACTGTCTTTAGGAATCTGAGCCACTGGATGCTTCGGGAAAAGACTATCGCCCGCCCGCCCGGGACAAAGTTTAAAATCCGCCCGGTGCACTGAAATGCTTGCCAAGTCCGTCCGGGTTCCCCCATTCTCCCGCCCCGGCCATTCTCGATTAGTGGCGCAGAAAGCATGCTTAGCTCAGTGGTAGAGCACATCCTTCACACGGATGGGGTCGCAGGTTCGAACCCTGCAGCGTGCACCAGCTTTTTTCCTTGGTCTTGGTAAATCCAAAGCGCTCTCGCAATCAAGGCTGATGGGCGCTGGCAGGATAGATGATGCCTTTGACAATCCTGACCTTTTCACGAGCCTCTAACGTGGCAAGCAACGCGTCCAGGTCCATGCCAAAGCTCGAACCCGTCTGATAGGTGGCGGCATTCCCGAATCGGGCGGCCACTTTTTCTACCAACTGGCTCAGACGGATGCCTTCTGGAAAGGTAGAGACGATTTCAAGCACTTCCTGTCGGTCGATGACAATGGGGGAGAACATGGGTTTGGGGGACAACCCCGACACTGACCCAAGTCGCGGGAAAATCAAGGCCGTGATCACGTAGGATTCGTCTCGGTCTTGGTGCTTGAAGTGTCGCGGGGTGGCGCCCCCACCCTAACCATTCTCTGATCCAAACGGACCCTTTCACAAAATCGAGCCCGGTGCATAGGCGGCCGCGGCTGGGCTGGCTGCCTCCAATTTTCTCACTGCGGCAGCAAAGGCGGCGGTCTGGGATTTGGCCGCGCCGGATTCTTGGTCTCCTTTGGCGAGAATCGCGTCGAGAAATTCGCGGGAAAGCCCGAGGCGTGGGTCTCCGGCGAGGCGCTCGACGAGGTTGTTGCGGTCGATTTTTCCAAGACGGAGGTCGTTCACGGTGGCGACGGCGTGCTCCTTGATCGCGTGGTGCGCGGTCTCGCGGCCGACGCCGGATTTCACCGCTTCCATCATGATGGTGGTGGTCATGAGGAACGGCAGGTAGTGCTCCGTCTCAGCGTTGATCACCGCCTCGTAGGCGTCCATCTGGTCGAGCACGGTTAGAAGTGTTTCGAACAGTCCGTCGATGGTGAAGAACGAATCCGGCAGCATGACGCGGCGGACGACGGAGCAGGACACGTCGCCTTCATTCCACTGATCACCGGCGAGTCCGGCAGCCATCGCGAGATAGCCCCTGAGAATGACGTGGAAGCCGTTGACCCGCTCGCAGGAACGGGAATTCATCTTGTGCGGCATGGCGCTGGAACCGGTCTGGCCCGGGGCGAATCCCTCGCTGGCCGTCTCGTGACCGGCCATCAAACGCAGGGTCTTGCAGAATGAAGAAGGACCACTGGCAAGGTCGGTGAGTGCGGCGACCACGCGGAAATCCAACGAGCGCGGATAGACCTGGCCCACATTGGTCCAGACGGCAGGCATGCCAAGGTGGGCGACGACGCGTTTTTCGAGATCGGCGACTTTTCCGGCGTCTCCTTCGAACAGGGAAAGCGGGTCCATCTGGGTGCCGACTGCGCCTTTGAGCCCGCGGACCGGGTAGTTGGTAATGACGGAATCCAAGGCGTGAAGCGCCCCTAGCAGTTCCTCGCCAAACATGGCAATGCGCTTGCCAAACGTGGTCGGCTGAGCGGCAACGTTGTGGGTCCGGGCTGTGAGAATGAGATCACTCCACTGTTCGGAGCGCTCACGAAAACGGCGCAGGGTGGCGACCGTTTTGTCCCGGACAATGAGCAGCGAGCGGTAAACCTGGAGCTGCTCGACGTTCTCGGTTAGGTCGCGCGAGGTCATGCCTTTGTGCACCTGCTCATGGCCTGCCAGATCGTTGAACTCCTCAATGCGGGCCTTCACATCGTGGCGGGTGATTTTTTCCCGAGCCATGATCGAGGCGGGATCGACGCTGTCTTTGACGGCTTCATAAGCGGCGATAGCCTCGGCCGGGACGTTCAGGCCGAGGTCGCGCTGGGCCTTCATCACGGCGATCCAGAATTCCCGCTCGAGGACGATGCGACCCTCGGCGGACCAGATGGATTGGAGGGCAGGAGAGGCGTAGCGTTCGGCAAGGACGTTTGGAATCACGCGGGCGACCTTGGCGGGCGAAAAATGAACATTCAAGAGGCACTTGCCTAAAACTTGAGAACTAAACCGCCATGATGGGCGGGAAATCAAATGCATCGGGTCTGACACAACTCCTTAACTAGAAGTGGTCGGGGCGGCCAGATTCGAACTGACGACATCCGCGTCCCAAACGCGGCGCTCTACCAGGCTGAGCTACGCCCCGGTGCACGGGCGGACCCTTGGGGATTCTTTCCGGCGAATCAAGAACTTCCTTGAAGAAAATTCCGCCCTGGATGGAACGGGTGGCAAAGCGCAAACTCTGTCTTTTCAGCACGAAGAATTGACCTTGAAGGTTTAGAAACGCGATTCAATCTCGCCGCAATCAATCGGAGATGTCGCGGTTGGTGATCTCCCCGAAAATCCATGAAGCGCCTGCCCCTCACAGTCGCCCTTCTCCTGCTCTTGGTAGGCGTTTGGTTAGGCTTGGTCCGTCGCGAATCACCTTCGGCGAG
>JBOFET010000140.1:0-2109 GCA_051648225.1 Luteolibacter sp. | reverse complement strand
GCCAATGACCACCTTGGGAATCCCGTAGAGCAGGATCGCGCCGCTGCACATCGGGCAGGGGGAGAGGGTGGTGTAAATGACGGATTCCTGGTAGATCTTGGCGCTTTGGCGTCCTGCGTTTTCTAATGCATCCATCTCGCCGTGCAGGGTGGTGCTGCCCTTCTGGACCCGCCGGTTATGCCCGCGGCCGATGATTTTTCCTTGGTGGACGAGCACGCTGCCGATGGGGATTCCACCCTCGGCGAGTCCCTGTTTCGCTTCGTCAACTGCGGCTTGCATGAATGGGTCCATGGGGCTGATGATGCAGTTCCCACGCCGCTTCTGGGATAAAAAATTGGAATCGGCATGGAAATTGCCTATAAGTTAAGCCACCTTAAAAATTATGCCCAAAGTCCGCCTTGCAGGCACCGTTCGCGGTGAAAAAGACCCCAACCGCGAAGTCCGCGCCCGCCTTCTCTACAGCCTCTTCAGCAAGGGCTGGGACATCTACAACTCCAATGGCGACCAGCGGATTTCCCTCTCGAACATCGAGCGCAAGATCATCGAGTCAGACGCGTTTGTGTTCACACCCGGGGCGACGCTTGAGGATCTGTTCAAGGCGGTCTCCGTTTTCGTCGGCTATCAGACGCTGGATGTGAATCTCTCGGGGAAACCGACGGTCCTCCTGAATTCCGATGGTTCGTGGAACCCGCTTTTCGCACTGCTCACCCATTTGAACGGCCTCGGCACGGTCAAGCAGGACCACCGCGACTACCTGCTGCTCGCGGAGTCGCCCGAGGAGGTGCTTGAGTTGTTGGAAATTTCGCGACGCGACGGCATTCCCAGCGTCGGTCGGGAGAAAATCGGCTCCAGCACCGTGGACTCGTTCGAGACACCGCTGCCCGAGAACCACCAGGGAAGCGTCTGTGTGTTTTGCTCCGCCTCCATCGAAGATCCCGCCTACTTGGGCGATGGTTATGAGTTCGGCAAGCAGCTCGCCGAGAACCGCCTCGGCTGCGTCTCCGGCGCCGGGAACTCCGGAATTATGGGCGAGGTCGTCCGCGGCTCTGTCGATGCCGGCGGCTGGACGGGAGGGTCTAATGTCCCGCACATCATCGAGCTTGAGGGACTGCCGGTCGGGCTATCCAGCTTCTGGCTCAAGCCGGACATTTACACCCGGATGGAGGTGATGATCCGGCACTCGGACGCGTTTGTCATTTTTCCCGGCGGCTCGGGAACCGTGCAGGAAATGCTGGCGTTGATGATTTTCAAACAACAGGGCCACCCTTCGATGACGGGTAAACCCGTGATCATTTTCAACCGCAAGGACGCGACCGGGCTGCCGTTCTGGACACCACTCATCGAGATGCTCGGCACGTGGTGCTATGATGGTGAGTTCTGCGTCGTGGATGCATTGGACGATCTAATCCCCACCGTCCAGAAACTCGTGGCCACCCCGAAGGCCGCTGTCGCCTGAGATTATCCCTGCTGAGTTTCTGCGGCTTGCCAGTCGGCTCAATGACGAGTTAGCTATCCCCATCGTGATCGTCGGAATCCTTGTAAACCCGCACAAGACGGGCTCCCTGCCTACCTTGCACGCCCTGCAAACCGCCCTCAAATCCCGGGGCTGCTCGATCGTGCTGGATGACAGGACCGCCAGCCTTGCAGGAGAAACCGGTGGGATCGTGGCCACCGAATTTTCGGAAGTTGTCGATATTGCCGCGGTTCTTGGTGGCGACGGCACCATGCTGCACGCCCTCTCCCGGCTGGGGAAATTTGAAAAACCCGTGGCCGGGATCAACATCGGCACTCTCGGGTTTTTAACCAGTTGCAAGGACGACGAACTTGAAGTCTTCGCCGCCGCCATCGCCGAGCGCCGGTTCTCCACCAGCGTCCGCACGCTTCTCACGGCCGTCGTCCACCGGGCCGGAAAGCCGCCGGAAGTCTTCACCGCGCTCAATGAGATCACCCTCGCCCGGGGAGATACCGGGCGCCTCGTTTCACTCCGCGCCCAGGTGAATGGTGAACTCCTCAACGACTATCGTGCGGATGGCTTGATCGTCGCCACCCCCACCGGGTCCACCGCCTACTCGCTCTCGGCAGGAGGACCGCTGATTTCTCCGGATGCGG
>JBOFET010000139.1:0-1618 GCA_051648225.1 Luteolibacter sp. | reverse complement strand
GGCACGGCTGATCCAATAGACGCAGAAGTCGGCCATGCCGGGGACTTCCGGATAGAGGCTGCGCAGGGTCTTCACGTAGTCGGGGCCGAGCTGAGGCTTGAGCAGCTTGGCTCCGATGAATGGTGGATTTCCGATGATGACATCGACCATCGGCCAAGGAGTGCGCTGGCCATTGCTAACGAGTGCGTCGGTGGCAATGAAGTTCTGGTCGAGATTGTCGAGCGGCAGGGCGCGCTCGGCGATGTGCAGCTCGTCAATGGCGAGCTTGCGGGCGATCATCATGGTGACCTTCGCGAGTTCCACGGCGAAGGGATTGATGTCCATGCCATAGAAATTTTGCGCGGTGAGATAGCTCATGGCGATCTGGCCGGGTTCCGCTTTACTAACGAACTCATTGTTGATGCGCTCGATGATGCGAGCTTCTAATCGCTTCAACTCGCGGTAGGCGATGTAGAGGAAATTTCCGCAGCCGCAGGCGGGATCCAGCACGCGGAAGTGGTGCAGGCGTTCTCGTAACTCGCCGAGACGCTTGAGGGTTTTTGCTCCTTCGATCTGCTCGCGCCATGGCTCGACGAGGGTGGGGCCGATGATTTTCATGATGTCCACCGGGTGGGTGAAGTGGGCACCGGAGGCGCGGCGTTCGTCACGGGTGCCTTCCACGGAGCCGTCGTCGAGGGAGTGCTCGAAGAGGGTGCCGAAGATTTCCGGTTGGACTTTTTTCCAGTTGAACTTGGCGGCCTGACGGAGAAGTAACAGTTCGGGGTCCTGAAGTTCGATGCGGGCGGCCTGTGAGAAGAGTCCGCCATTGAAATAGGCGACGCCCTTGAATCGTCCGCCGGTGGGTGACGGGGTGGTGTTCATGGCCTCGAACAGCCCGCCGAGCAGGTCGTAGCTGTCCGCCGGGGATTTGATTTCTGCGAGGAGCTGGGTGACGAAGTATTTGGGGAGCAGGTCGATGTCTTCGGCGAAGAGGGAGACGAGGATTTGCAGGATGAAGCGCTGGGCGGTGGGCTGGTCCACGCCGCGCTTGCGGAAGCGGCGGAAGCACTGGGCGAGGCAATCGGCGGCATCGCGGGTGACGGCGACGCGGTCGTGGTCGAAGGTGGGTTTCGGCTGGCCGGGGAAGAGGAAGGCGAGCGGACCGTAGTGTTCTGCGAGATCGGCAAGCCTGGCGGTGCCGACGGGGGAATCCATCTGGGTCTCGAAGTCATAGACTTCGAATTCATCGAAGTTGCAGAGGACGACGTAGCGCGGGCGACCGGGGACGAGGCGGGTCCAGTAGTCGAAGGCTTGGCGGTAGTGTTTGGAAAGCACGGTGCCGCGCTTTTTCATCTCAATGAGGACGACGGGCTTCCAAACGTAGTCGGCGAAGGCGGTGCCGCCGCCGTCGTCGCTGGCCTTGCGGACGCGGAACTCAGGCTCGCCGCCTACGTCGAGCGATCCGAGGTGGCCGAAGGCTTGGAAGAGACGGTCGAGGAAGATTTGTGCCTGTCCTTTTTCGTCTCCGGTGATGTGCGCCTGGGTCCACTGGACGAAGGCGGAGAGTTTTTCGATTTTATGATCGGCCATGCGGTGGGAGATTGGGGATGGGCTGGGGGCGCGTCAAACGCAGAGCACG
>JBOFET010000138.1:0-5557 GCA_051648225.1 Luteolibacter sp. | reverse complement strand
CCAGCGTTTCGATTTCTCCAAGATCCGCAGGTTCCGCGACGACAAATTTGAACCAGGACTTTGGCGAGTTCGCGAAGAAATTCAGGGTTTCCGCATTCAGTCTTAATGACTCAGGCATGTTAGAGTTTGTAAGTTTCGGGGAAACATTGAACTGGTTCACCGCATCGTGGAAGGCGAGTGTGGGTTTGCGAGTGCCGTTTGTTTCCACTTCGAATTGATGTTCTGGCTGGCGCACCCGGATGTGCCCGATCATTTCGAGAAACGCGTTTTCCTGGAGCATGGGCTCGCCTCCGGTGATCACCGTGCGGGGACAGGCGAAGGCCAGGATCCGTTCTGCCGCCTGCGCTGGACTGATTTCGCAGCTGACTTCGGATTTGCGAAATTTCGCATAGCCGGGAACGGAATCCTTCTCATGTGCCCAGGGAGTGCCCTCGAAATTCCAGGTGTGATCCGTATCGCACCAGACGCAATGGAGATTGCACCGCGAGGCGCGGATGAAAACGGCGGGCGCACCGACACTCACGCCTTCACCCTGGAGGGTGTGGAAAATTTCTGGGCCGTCGTCGAGTTTCGCAAGTTTCATGGACGCCAAAGAGCAAACACGGATGATCGCGGATGGACACGAATTTTTCCGCAACTAGCCTCCCCACATGAGCATTATAACCGGACGGGGGGATTCAGGTGAGACAGATCTGATGTTTTCAAAGCGCATCGACAAGACGTCGCTCAGGATCGAAGCACTTGGCTCCGTGGATGAATTGAATGCCGCGCTCGGACTCGCCCGTGCGGCAGGAGGTGACGAGGCCATCGTGACAATCATCGACGGCATCCAAGCCCGTCTCGTCGGTCTGATGGGTCAGCTCGCCACACTGCCCGAAGACGAAGAGAAGTATTTGGAAAAGCAATACGCCTGCCTCCGTGCGGAAGATCTAGAATGGGTCACCCACACCGCCCACGACTACGAAAAACGCGGAGTCCGCTTCACCGGTTGGGCCAGGCCCGGGGCGGAAGGCTCGCTCGCCCGCGCCGGATTGGACTACTCCCGCGCGGTCGCCCGCCGTGCGGAGCGAAACGTGCTGCTGCTCCACGAATCCGGCGAACCCGTTCCCGAGGTCGTGCGGCTGTTCTTCAACCGGTTGTCCGATCTGCTGTGGATTCTCGCACGGGCCACGTCGGAGTGATTTTCAATCAATGACCGTCCGGGCGATGGATAGGAAACAATTTCCAAAGAACTTAAAAAGAGATTGCCAAGGTAGGATCGGCTTCCTAGCGTCCCGCCCTCCAAGGGCAGGTGTCAGAGTGGTCGAATGAGCACGCTTGGAAAGCGTGTGTAGCAGCAATGTTACCGAGGGTTCGAATCCCTCCCTGTCCGCCATGATTTCCGAGAAACTGCAGAGCCGTTTGCACTGTGTTTGAATTCAATAGGAGATCGGGGGACCTGGATTGGAAGGTTTCTAAACGGTAATTTTGGAAGATTTCCAGGTTGATTTGGATGGCCTGTTTCAAGTGTCGAGTGAGGACTTGTGCGCATAAGCCTATGAGTGTATGCTCACCCAGACCAGACAAGTCGCTGATTCTCTTGAAGATCGCAGCTTACTCGAACTCGGTTGCCGACCGATTGCGAATTTGATAGAAAAACCCTCTTTGAATTCTTTGAATGACTAAAAAACTGCTGCCATGGATGCTCGTATGGACTCTGGGCATTTTAATTTGGACTTGGCGATCCACCACCTGGACGACTTCCCCCGAGACGGACCCGGGGGCAGTGAGTCCTCCAGGCAGAGTCGAGGAACCCCAAGCAGCAGCGACGGTTGCGATGGGCGAAACCCCATTGGAAAACCAGAATCAACAAACCGGCCTAGCAGAAATTTCTAACTTTCGTGACTGGGCAAATTCCTACCGCTCCGCTTCCCCGGATCAGCAAAAAGGAATGCTGGAGAAGGGTGCAGAACTTGCGATTGCCCACACCCAGCAGATCGCCGCGATGATCCGCATCGATCCCCAACAAGCGATCGTAAATGCCGTGCCGGTGGTCGTTCGACAAGATTTGCCGCCCTCCATCGTGAGCCTGCTCGAAACACGCGTGAGCACGACGGCTTCCCTCAACGTGTATGGAAACGTCCCACTTCCCGGTGCCGAAGTGTCACCGGACTTCAAGCCTTACACGCGCTCGGTGACCAAGGACGACGGCAGTTATTGGAACGCTTACGTTTACGGGACTCGCGCCTCGCAGCGCACCATGTCGGTGGCGTCCATCAACGGGATTTCCGTCGGCAGCGACATGGCGGTGGCAGAAACACCCGCAAGACAGTTAGAAGCTGGCGAGCGCCCGAATGCAGCCGACCGCGAAGTCGTCGAAATTTGTCCTGTCTCGGGCAAGGAAACCATCGTCGAGCGGACCACGGCTGGCGAGCTACCCGCGATTACCGAGGAGACTCCCGCGTTAGAAACCGAAGAGCGCATCATTTACGTGTGCTCGGACGGTCATGTCTCGCAGGTGGTGCAGAACCTCGCCGAAGAGGAAGAACGCGCGCACTGGGAAACGATGGGCGTCTATCTGAATGCCGGCGCTGGCTCAGGTGCGCCGACCGCTCCCATCGGCACCATCCCGGGATCCGCGACCACCGGGCATCGTCGGTTCCTCTACATTCGCGCCACCTTCCCGGATCACCGCATCGATCCACAATCCGACGCTGAGTGCCACGAAACACTGCGGCAGATGGCGGACTATATCTCACAGACAAGCTACGGGCGGTGTTATTTCACCTACGCCGTCGCGCCGTTGGTCGTGTTACCCTATCCGGAAAGCTGGTATCTCCGCTATCAGGCCGACGGGTCCGGGGCAGATACACTCCTTCAAGGCCACGCCCGTACGATCGCGAAGTCGATGGGCTACGACTACCTGGCTTACGACCTCGACGCGGTGCGCTGGAACGGCGGCCCTGGCAGCTATGGTGGTTCCGCCTCGGTCGGCGGACGGGGGATGCGGATGAAGACGAATTCGGCGGGCACCTTTTGCCACGAACTCGGCCACAACCTGGGTGTCTGGCACGCCAACTACTGGCTCACCACACCGCCAAGTTCCATCGGCCCGGGTAAAAACACCGAGTATGGAAATTCGTTCGACGTGATGGGCAGTAGCAGCGGCCTCGGACAATTCACGGCTCATTTTAAAAACGTTCTGAACTGGCTTCCTAACGAAACCCACTGGACAGTCACCCACCCCGGCACCTACCGGATCCATCAGTTCGACTACGCTTCGGCTGACCCGTCATTCCGCTACGCCCTGCGCATCAAAAAGGACACCGAGCGCGAATATTGGGCCGAGTTCCGCCAGCGCCTGACCACCAACACCGGCTTCACGAACGGGCTGATGATGACTTGGGACGGATGGGGGCTGGGAGGCATCGGCGGCAGTGGCGGTAGTCCAGTCAATGGCAGCAACCGGGGAGCGCAACTCCTCGACATGACGCCGGGCTCATTCGGTAACGGCATCACCGACTCCCGCACTGACTCCGCGCTCTAGATTGGTCGAACTTTCAGCGACATCGACACGGGCATCCACATCACACCCATCGCGAAGAACACCGCCACCACACCACCTTCCATGGATGTTTACGTTTCTGTCGGAGCGGTTCCGGGCAATCTCCCTCCCACACTGGCTATCAGCGCCAGCAATACGAATCCTACCACCAGCGGTTCCATCACCCTCACCGCGACCGCCACCGATCCGAACGCCGACCCGCTCGCCTATTCGTGGGTCTTCAATGACGGCACCTACTCAACGAACAACAGCCCCTCACAAACAAAATCCTGGACCACCGCCGGCCACTATCAGGTGCTTTGCACGGCGAGTGACATGAAGGGCGGGCGCACCACGCGCTCGATTCTAATTACCGTCGGCAACCCCACCACGTTCACCGTCACGGGAAACATCACGGGGCCTGACTCCCAACCTCTAGAGGGAGTCTATGTCGCGAACTACGCGCCATCCAACCTTACCAGCCATCCTAACAGCGCAACCTTCCGTGGCACTTGGACGGACAGCGAGGGCAACTACACCCTCACCGGACTCACCGCAGGCAGTTACACCCTCAGCCCCAACCTCTATCCGAACGTATTCACCCCGTCCAGCTTCACCAATCCGGTCGCAGTCGGACCGAGCTCCACGGGAAAAAATTTCGTCAGCTCCCTCTTGCCGTCCCTCACCATCAACGTCACCGATCCGATCGCCAATGAGGGCACTTCTCCAGGCACTGGCACGATCCGGCTCGAGCGCACCGGCAGCACGGACAGCGCACTCGCCGTGCAGATTTTCAATACAAACACCGGCACCGCCACCCGCACCACCGACTACGCTCTCTCTCCCTTGCCGACCGCGGCAACCAGCGCTCAAGGCGGCAGTGGCACCTCACAATACACCATCCCGGCTGGAGCGGCTTTCCTCGACATCACTGTCACCCCCGCGAACGACAGCACCAAGGAAGGCACCGAATACGCCGCACTCAATTTCGCCAACACCAGTGGCGGCTACATTCTGGCAGGTCCCGCAGTCGCACTGGTGGACATCATCGACGATGAAAGTCCAAACCTCCCCGTGGTGAAGCTCACCCATGTGGACAACGTGGCATCCGAGGACGGCCCGGACACCGCCGTTATGAAAATCGAACGCAACGGTGCCACCACCAACAACCTCACGGTAAATTTCACATCCGCCGGAACAGCGATGAATGTGATCGATTATGCGATGCCCACCTCAGTCGTCATCCCGGCAGGAAGCGCGAGCACCACCTTCGCCCTCACGCCCGTGGACGACTCCACCCAGGAGGAAACGGAAACAGCCATCGTCACCATCGCGAACAACGCCGCTTACGCTCGCGACACCTTGTCCAACGCACAAACCATCACCATTCACGACAACGAACAACCTTCTGTCACTCTCGTTGCAAGTGATCCAACAGCCACCGAAGCGGCCGGAAATTCCGGGTTCTTCACCATCACGAGAACCGGCGGAAACCCCTATCAGGCACTAACGGTGGACTACGCCCTCTCCGGCCGCGCGGTCCACGGCGTGGACTACCGCCGCCTCGATGGACGCGCCGTGATTCCAGCCGGGGCTTTCTCGACCACCGTGGAAATCCAGCCTTATGACGACGCCGTGGACGAAGGCACACAAGACGTCATTCTGCAACTCCGCAGCACCACGGCCTACCGCATCGGAGACACCGGCATCGCCGTCCTGAACATCACCGACAATGAAAACTCACAAATCTACCTGAAACTCACCGACAGTGGAAAAACCGAGCCCGCGACTGGCTCGATCACCGCCGTCGCCTTCCAGATCGTCCGCCCCGCGAGCGGCACCGCCGTCACCGCCGTCACCGTGAATTACGCCCTCAGCGGCACCGCCACCAACGGGGTGGACTTCACAGCCCTGCCGGGAACTATCGCATTCGCCTCCGGGGATACCACGAAGACGATTAACGTTTCAGCGCTGGCGGATACGGAGTTGGAAAATGCTGAAACAGTAACCCTAACTCTTCTATCCGGCACGGGT
>JBOFET010000137.1:0-5946 GCA_051648225.1 Luteolibacter sp. | reverse complement strand
CGATACGGAAGTCACCGCCTGCCTGCTTCTGGATGTCGCCATGCCCGAAATTGGCGGCATGGACTTCCAGCAACTCCTCGCACAGCGCGGCCTGCAAATCCCCATCATTTTCCTAACGGCTCACGGTGACATCCCCATGAGCGTGCGGGCCGTCAAGGCAGGCGCAACCGATTTCCTGACCAAGCCCGTGAACGACGCCGACCTGCTGCGCGCGGTCCGCGCGGCACTGGAAACCGCAGCCAAAAACGCGACGGAACAATCCGTTCAAAAAGCCCTGACCTCATGCCACGCCAAGCTGACTCCGAGGGAAAGGGAGATCATGGCCCTTGTGGTCACAGGCATGCTCAACAAGCAGATTGCCGCGCATCTCGGGACCGGCGAGCAGAACATCAAGATTCACCGCAGTCGTGTGATGGAAAAAATGGGCGTCACCTCACTCGCCGATCTGGTGCGGGCCGCTGAGAGACTGGAGCGCGGGAAATCGGCACGCGTTTAACTAAAGTCTAATGGCGGGTCACGGTGAGACCTGATGGAATGCATTTAAATGAGCTACCCAACTCCCTTACGAACCGTTTTCTGGCGATCTTCTGCGGCAATGCTGGCGATTGTTCTCGGAACGATGCCTGCTCCAGCGTTCGCGCAGGGACCGGACGCCACCAGCATCAAGGGCATCGCGGAAGAGGCTTACATCTACGGGTTTCCGCTGGTGATGAACTACAAGGTGTTTCACGATACGTTCCTCGATCCGCAGGCGAAAGGCTACAAGGGGCCGATGAACCAGATCCATGGCGAGGCGCGAGTTTACACCTCGGAAGACCGCACGGTGCAGACGCCGAACAGCGACACCCCTTACTCCATGCTCGGCGCGGACCTGCGTGCGGAACCGCTCGTGATCTGCGTGCCCGAGGTAGAAAAGGGCCGCTACTACAGCGTGCAGATGGTGGACATGTTCACCCACAACTACGGCTACCTCGGCACGCGGACGACGGGCAATGGCGCGGGATGTTATCTCCTCGCAGCACCGGGCTGGAAGGGCGAGGCCCCGGCGGGAGTCGCGAAGGTGTTTCGCTGCGAATCGCCGTTTTCACTGCTGATTTTCCGCACCCAACTCTTCAATGCGGGTGACATCGAGAACGTAAAAAAGTTACAGGCGGGCTACAAGGTGCAGACGCTTTCCACATTTCTCAAACAGCCTGCGCCACCCGCCGCGCCGGAGATCCAGTGGCCGCCCGCGCCGCAGGAAATTTTTTCGACAGGCTTCCCGGTGATGCTGGATTACCTGCTCGGCTATCTGCCGCCGGTCGGCCCGGCAGAGGGAGAAAGGGCGCTGCGCGAGAGATTCGCGAGCATCGGCATCGGGCCGGACAAGAAGGTGAAGATGCAGGATTTTAGCGCGGAACAAAAGGCGGCTTTCGGCGATGGTGTGAAGTCGGCACTCGCGAAAATCAATCTCGCGGTGGACAATCTGGGTACCGAGGCTAACGGCTGGCGTATCGGTGCCGCAGCAGGTTCGCGTGAGTTTTTTAATGGCGATTTCCTGCTGCGCTCGGTCGGCGCACGTGCGGGAATCTATGGCAATGACGCCGAGGAGGCGACCTATCCTATGGCGAAGCTGGATCAAAACGGGCATCCGCTCGATGGCAGCAAGCACGCCTATCAGGTGACGTTCAAGGCGGGAGAATTGCCACCTGCTAACGCGTTCTGGTCGATCACGATGTATGATGCGAACACGCAATTTCTCGTCGAAAATCCGATCAAGCGATATCTCATCAACGCGCCGATGCTGCCGCAGATGAAGAAGAATCCGGATGGCTCGCTGACGATTTACATCCAACGGGATTCACCGGGGAAGGACAAGGAAGCCAACTGGCTGCCCGCACCCAACGGCCCGATTTTCATGGTCATGCGCATCTATTGGCCGAAGACCGAGCAACCGTCCGTGCTGCCGCCGGGCAAGGGCGAGTGGAAGCCGCCGAGCATCGTGTCGGTCGCGAATCTAAGTGCCGAGCGAGCGAAGCGCATGGGTGACAAGTCGCTGGAAGCTGCCATTCGCACCGACGACCGCTACGGCAGCGATCCGTTTTTCAACGGACCGCGCGGCTATCCGTATTGGAACTATCTCGAAAACCCGAAGCCGATCCAGAACCCGAATCTCTGGCCTGACACGCAGTCCACGTACTTCCTTTCGCGGATGAATCTCCCAGCGGGTGCAACTCTAACATTCAAGGGCGAGTATCCCCGCGCGCGATATTTTAAATACGCGCTCTACCGCTGGAACGGGCAGACCTTCCTTTCCATCGGCGAGGACATCGTCGGGAAAGACATCGCGCCGGACGCGGGTTCAACGAATCCATTTATCATCGGAAATCCGCGCCTCGGCGCTCAGCGCGATTACACCGTGCGGATCGTCGCCGCGGATGCTCCATCCGTGCGCGAGCCGAACACGCTATACGCCGACAAGGAGGGCGGCGAGTTGCAGATGGTCATGCGCATTTACATGTCCGATCAAGGCCAGGACGGCGCGGGATGGGGACCGGCAGATCAGCCTTCGCGTAAACGCGGCCTACCCAACTACGAAGGCACCTTGGCCGACGGCACGAAACTCGATGCGGCGGGAGTGATCAAACATTTCGCGCTGCCGATGAACGAAAACACCAAGCAGCCGCTCAACGACCAGCAGTGGATCGACATCGTCACCGCAAAGGACAACGACCCTACGCTCGACCCCGCGACTGCTCCCGCGCGGAAGCTGCCGCGCTGGGAGAAATACTGGACGCTCCCGTATTCGATCCTCGGTGCCTTCAAGACGCCCGAAGCTCGCGCGAAGATTCCGTATGATGGCGCGATGGACGGCGGCGGCGATCCCTCCACACAATACATGATCAGTTTCCTTTCCAGCAAGTTTGGCTCGGTCTATGTCATGCGTGGTAAAATGCCAACCTTCCCGGAAACGTATGCTGGCACCGGCGGACGCGGGCTGGAGATCATGCCGGATGCACAGACGCAGTATTGGTCGCTCGTGAGCTGCGAGGCCGCACCCACCGGCCACATCACGGACGGCCTCACCGACCTGCAAATCCCACTCGATGCGGAGCGCAACTACACCATCGTTTGCAGCCGCAAGGAGGACCGCCCAAAGAACGCAACGACCGAAAACGGCGTGGCATGGCTGGAGTGGCCCGAACGCGGCGAGGGGCTCAATGACCCTCGCAACCGCAAGGATTTCGCCATGCTCATGCTCCGCATCATGGCCAATAGCCCCGAATGGAAAGAGCGCCCCGATCTCATCACCAAGCCCGGCGACGAGGAGAAGGTGATGGGGCCGTATTTCCCGCGCGGCGAATACACCACGAAGGCTGGCTTCGAAGCCCTCAAGTTAGGGAAATAATCACACATGAAAAAAATCGCCATCATATCACTCGTTGTCGGCGCCGTCTTCGGCATCGTCGCATACAAACTCCTCTGGACCGTCGTCGAGCCGAAGATCGAGCAACGCATCTCGCAAGTCGGCCTCACCGACAATGAGAAGTCTGCCAACGGCCCGCTGCCCGGTGACGTGAGTCTCTATCAAAAGGAATTCGAAGCCTGCCAAAAACTCTCCACGCCCGGTTATTTCCCCACACTCAACGGCGCGGAAATCGCCGACGCGCAGCGCAGCGGAGTTTTCCCAGCGGCATCGTTTCTTGGTTCGTGGGATCAGCCAAACAAGGTTCATGCGTGGCGTAGCGAGGACTCTTACGAATCCTGCTCGTTCATCGTGAATCGCTATCCGGGCGAAATTTTCATCGTCGGTGGTGACAACCCGCCATTCGAGGGCACTGCGCCTCCCGGACCGTTCATCGCGAAAGCCGACGCCACCACAGGCAAGCAAGTTTGGCGGACCTACGTGGACAATATCAACGCCTCCCATCGCTGGATCGGAGTCGCGAATCTCAACATCCTCGCCAACGGTAAAATCGCCTTCGCTTGGGCCGACCAGATCGTCCTGCTCGATGCCGACACCGGCCGCATCCTCGTGCAGCAAACGCTGCCCACCGGTAACGCACCTCGTGGCGATGTGAACTTCAAGCACCTCACCGTTGCGCCGGACGGCACGCTGATACTGAAGAACCAGACCCGTCCGATGGGCAACACGATGCAAGGCACGCTGGCCATCATCAAAGGCGTGCAGGCCGGGCTCAAACAGCCGAACTCCCACATGGTCGCCTTGCATCCCGACACACTGGAAATCCTCGCCGAACTTCTGCTGCCAGAACCAGCCACCGTGCCGCACAGCATCACGATGTTTGATGGAAAAATCGCGATCTACATCGGCATGGACAGCGGATGCCGCCGCGCTTTCTGGGATCCGTCAGTGAAGAAATTGAGCATGGACGACGCTTGGCACATGAAACCCATGGAGGCCGGCCAGACCACCTCCGACGCGCCCGCCATCATCGGCGACTGGATCGCCATTCAGACCAACGGACTCGGCAGCAAGCAAAAGGCATCGAGCATCGCCGTCGCGCATGTGAAGGATCCAGCCAAGATGAAGGTCATCTTCCCGTTCGGCGAGTTGAAGAAAGGCGAATGGAGTTGGGCGCCGCCGAAATCCGGAACCGACGTTGAGAACAACATGATCTACTCCGCCGACATGGGCGTGGGCAAAGTGGCTGGCATCAAAATCGACCAGGCCACCGGCGAACTGAAGACCGCCTTCGTGTTAGACAACATGAGCACCACCTTCCAGCCGATGTATGGCCCGAAGGACAAGCGTGTGCTCGTGCTCACCAACATGAAAAAGAACGTCGCCATCGAGCCGAACGACAAGATGGTCTTCACCGGCAACTACACCGAGCAAGTGACATGGCACGATGCGGCCACTGGTCGCAAACTCGCCGAGTCCGATTTCTTCGAGCCGCTGACAATCAACTCGCTCGTCGTGCCAGCCTTCGGTGGTCGCAGCTATTTCCCCACAAGAAAGGGCTTCATCACCCTGCAAGTCATGCCCGCCAAGGCGACGTCTAGCCGATAAACCGCACCACCCCATCGCTCATCCCCATGTCCAATAAACACACGAAAGCACTCACTATTTTTCCCTGCACATTTCTCCTGATCGCCCTGACAGGGTGTGGGACAAACATTCTATCACCTCAAAAGTCACCGCCGCTCAGCAGTGCGACTTTTAAGACGCTCGACAAATATGCCGAGCGCTCCGAGCTAGCCTACAAGACTCCTGAAGTCATCAGGAAAAAGCTGCCTCATGCGACCCGTGTTGGAACCACAAAGAGCGACGTCCAATACATCATCGAACTCGATCCCTCCGAACGCTCCCAGACTGTTTCAATTCGCGGAACCGCTAACAAAAAGAATGTATTCCAAGATGCCGACTTGCACATGGTTGATGACCCGGGACTGGGTATCTTAATTCACAAGGGCTTCAACGACGACACCAACGAAGTCTATGGCGAGGTCAAACCGGTTCTCAACAAAGACTACCGCACTTCCGTCACGGGTCATTCTCTCGGTGGCGCAATCGCGGTCCTTCTTGCGCTGAAACTCGAAAAGGATGGTTATGATATCGATAGAGTCGTCACTTTTGGTCAGCCGAAATTTACCAATGCAGAAGGCGTGAAAGCCTATGAAGATCTTCCGCTTCATCGCGTCGTTCACCATCTTGACATCGTTCCCATGCTTCCTCCTGGAAGTTGGGTTTCTTCTTCCAAGCATGCCTATGAGCACCTGGGACCCGAAACGATTGTGAACAATGACGGGTCATTCACTCATATTTTGGAGCACGATGCGGAGCGCCTCTCCGTCGGTGAGTTCTGGCGAAACATCAGACATGAGAGCCTCAATGACCACCATGTCTCGGCTTACCGGCAGGTGTTGGATGCTATCGCCAAAAAGCTGCGCAAGCCTGTGAATTGAACACCCCGTGCCTCCCTGTCCACATATCCAGAATGC
>JBOFET010000136.1:0-10962 GCA_051648225.1 Luteolibacter sp. | reverse complement strand
GAGGCTGGTCGAGAATTCCTGAAACGTATTAAATCCGCCCGTATTCGTGATGGCGACACTCCCAATCAACTGCCCGCCACTTGGCCCGAGTTCCAACAATTCATTGTCCGTCCGTGTCCAGATTTCGAGTGTTCCACCGGAGTTCGGCGAGCCTCCTTCCACCCAGAAGTGCGTGGCCCCGACCCCGAAATCGAAATCATCATAAGCCACCCAAGTGTTGTTTTGGATGAAATTGACCTTCCCATTTTCCGAGCGGATGAGGTTCCCGGAGTCCGAAGGAAGATGGCTCTCAGTCGTGAAGGTTCCCGATGGAATGGTTTCATCGACATAAAACGCACTCGCGAATGTGGCGAGGGCTGGAAAAAGCAGAAATTGGCGGAGGAATTGAGATGGCATAAGGCTTATCTACTAGCACATGGTTCTGACACAGGCATGCAACATCTGCAAGCCGCTGATAGAGCTAATTTCCGGATAGCACCGTCATTGAACCAGCCCATCACGCATGCCTGTCTTAATGATAATGAGGTTTTCCACAAGCGGAATGGTAGCAACCTGACGAGAATCGCGTGGAAGTGGTGCAAGGCCTTGTGCCAGAGCACATGCAGCTTCGTTCTGGTTGAGGGCCGGAGCATCTTCCTGAAGTCCGACGCTACGGGTCACTTGCTACCTCAAGTGGCCGTGGTCGTGGGGTCGCGCCGCCATGATTTTGCCACACGGCCTGCGCGACTTCGCCTGCGATAGGATCGCCCGGAATCGCTACCGCTGGTCCGGCCTACTGGGGCTTTCAGTAGCCTCCCGCAGAGTGCAAATTCCTAGCAGCTCCAAAAATTCAACCAATCAGGCTGCGGACAAGCTCCGGCGCTTCGTGAGAAACGAGCAGAAGCGTTTGATCCTCCGCCGCCCAAGTGGCGAGCGTTAGATCCCCGTCCTGGCTGATTACCACTCCGGCTCTGGACGCGGGTGGATTCACCAGTCCGGCGGATGGCGTGGTGTAGAGATGGAGTTGCTGCATTTCCGGCAGGAGGAAACACTCAAGGCTCACGGGGCGACCTTCGACGTCGTAAAGATGGCAGCCTTTTCGCGGCAGTTCATTGAGCTTTGCAGGCAGCGCCGCAAGCCGGGGCGCTTTATTCGCCGCCAACCAGTCTCCCACGGCGACCTTGTCCATGCTCATGAGATCGAGAGTGATGCCCTGGCGAGTGATCGCGGTGAGTGCGCCGGTCAAGCGGCGGAGGGTGAATGCCTGGGTGTCCCACCACCATTTCCCACCAACCGCAAGCGAGGCGGCGATTCCCACACCCCAGCCGAGCCAGCGGCGGCGGGATTGGCGCACGGCCGGAGCGGCAGTACGAGGGAGCCGCACGGCGGATAGAACGGACTCGCGCAACTCGGCGGGCGGCTCGCCGATGCCGCGTGCCGCGCGCATGGCGATTCTCAGTGAATTTTCCAATCCGGCGGGTGGCTCGACCTGGCCGAGTGCGCCACGCATCACAAGATCGTTTTCGCGCTCATGGTCCAAGCGGCCTGTGAGTCCGGCATCCTCCGCCGCAGCGCGCGCCTCGGGCACGCCCGCCTCGTGCTCGTCCTGACCCTGCGGACGAAGCGAACGGAGAAGCTGTAATTGTTCCTCGGTCATGTGGCTGGTGTTAGAAGCAGACGCAGTGCGTCCTTCGCGCGACTGAGCCGTGACATGACGGTGCCCGTGGGGACCCCGAGCACCTCGGCGATTTCGCGGTAGGACAAGTCGTCGATGTAAAAAAGCGATAGAACCGAGGAATGAGGTTCGCCCATGCGTTTGAGAAGTTCCACCGCCGTCTTTCCATCCACCCGGAGCTCTTGGGGCGAGGCTTGATCAAACGGTTGCGGCATCAGGGCTTCGTCGAATTCGACCGTTTTGCGCTCCCGTTTCCGAAGCAGGAGGAACTCGCGGTAGAGCGTGGTGTAGAGCCAGGATTTGATGGCGCCATCCTCGCGGATTTCATGCCATTTCAGAGCAAATCTTACGGCGGTTTGTTGGGTGAGGTCCGCGGCATCGGCCTCGCGTCCTGATAGCCCGAGGGCGTAGCGGTAGAGCTGGCGGTAGTAGGTCATGACCACGGCTTCCAGCCACGCCTGCACTTGCGCGTCATCCGTGGAGGATGGACGTGGCGGCAAGGCGGGCTGGTTTTCCTCGGGCATGGATCAGGCGACAGGGTGATGCGCTCCTTCGGCGGCGCGGGAACAGAACCTATGGAAGGGATGAGCGCAAGCGGACATCGCTCCGGGATCTGTGACACCTGGGATCAGGGGCGGACAATGTCGGTGGTCGGAATGGTGACGGCGGTGTTGTCGATCTCCACGTTGCTCCCGCCTTGGGCGACAAAATTCTGCGGCTCGCGGATTGCTCCGGTGAAGGAAGCCAGGGTGTTTTCGGTGAACATGTTGTTCACCGAGCCATCGCTCACCGCAATCGCGAAGCCGAAGCGGGCGATGTGGTTGCTATAGATCGAGTCGCCACGCGGCCCTTCCGGTCCCGCAGTTCCGCCTTCCGGGTTATAGCAGATTCCCAGTAGGTTGTTAGACGCTGTGGCTCCACCGACCACCACGTTTTGGGCGATGCGGTTGCCAGTGCTGCGGCCACCGCGGACGAAGATGCCGAGATTCACCGAGCTGATGGAATTATTCTGGATGTAGGCGCTCCACGAATTGACGAGGATGATACCGATTTCCGTGGGTCCACCGTTAGGCGCGAGGCCGTCGCCGGTGATTCGCAGGTCTTCCACGCGGACATTCTGGGTGCCGGTGAGATTGACGTTGGAATTGAAACCACCCACCCCGCCGCCGCTCACGGTCACGCTGCGGGCGTTTTCAACCACGATGCCGCGGCCAGTGCCCCGGGCGTTGGTGGTGACATTGAAACCATTGAGGTCCAAGGTCACGTTAGAAGCGGTGATGATGATGCCGTCGCCGCTTCCGACGTTGTGATTGAAGAACAACTTGTAGCTGCCCGGACGGGTGATACGCCACTGGGCGGAGGCGGTACCTGCCATGGCGATGGAGATGGTGGCGGCTGCGAGAAGCAGCGAAGACTTGTGTGTGATGGAATACATGATGTTTGGTTTTACTTTGGGTTCAGTCGGACCCGGCACATCCGGTGACATCGGTCGCATGGATTGGAATGCCGGGAACGAACCAAAGAGCACGTGTGCTCGAGATCTATTCCATCGGCAGGAAACTATTTTCAGATCGCCGCCACGCAGGTGGTGATTTGAGAAACGCTAGGGAATAGAAATCACCCGGGGCACTCCCATTTCCATGCGACTCCCAATTCACCTACCCTCACTCGCCTTGGCCGCCGGCGTTTCCATGATCTCCGCGTTGTTTGTCTCACAGGCCGGGTGCCAGCCTCACGGCGGGCGAATCAATCCGGTGGAAGTCGGAACCGTGAAATGGCAGAGGGACTACGAGGCCGCTCTGGGATCGGCAAAAAAGTCGGGCAAGCCGGTGTTCCTGCTCTTTCAGGAAGTGCCAGGTTGTGCGGGATGCAAGCAGTTCGGGCGAGACGTCCTGAGCGACCCGACCGTGGTGAAAAGTATTGAGGAAAATTTCATCCCGCTTCTCATCCACAACAATCAACCCGGCAGGGATGCGGAGGTGTTAGCGCAATTCGGCGAACCGGCGTGGAACTATCAGGTCGTTCGTTTTCTCGATGCGAACGGTCGCGACCTGATCCCGCGCAAGGACCGGGTGTGGGAGGCACCGGAGCTGAAACAGCGGATGGCGCTGGCTCTGGAGAAAAACTTCGCAGGTGGCCGCCGGGTGGCCTTCGCCCAGCATTGTTTCTGGACCGGTGAGGCTGTGCTCGGCGGGATCGATGGCGTGATACGGACGGAAGCTGGATTTCTCGATGGCAACGAGGTGACCTTGGTGGACTATGATCCGGGGCGGATCCAACTCGCAGAATTGACGCGCAAGGCCGAGGCGGGCGGAGTGGCCACCCGGGTTTTCACCTCGCTGGAAGGCTACCGGAAAGCGCCTGAGTCCGACCAGAAGCGCCAGTTGCAAGGAACCCCATACGCCCGCATGAACCTCACCCCCGAACAGGCCACCAAGGTGAACGCGTTTGCTAGGACCTCGCCTGAGAAGGCAAAAACGTTTCTCCCTCGATAAAAACAGGCGGTCAGCACGGCTCGAACCGCAAGCTAGACGAAGAGTATTACTTCAGTGATTTCGTAATTCCGTCACGGAGATTCCGCCGCTTTGATTCGATAGAAAAAGGTGGGATCGTCAGCCCGATTGACGGTTAGAGTAACTTGTTCGTAATTCCCCGTTCGGACTGCCGAAATGATTTGATACTGTCCATAGCCCGCGCCTGGGACAAGGTCGGTGGCAATTGCAGACAAGTCCTTGTTTCCCTGATGGGTCCAGACGACGCCGGGTGCGAGGGATCTTCTGAAGGTGACATGGAAGTCGCCATTTGCGGTTGAAAGCTGAAGTTGTTCCGCCTGGGCAGTGGATCGCTTGGGGTCGGTCGCAAAGAGGTATTCTTCGAAATCCGGGAGAGAGTCTTTGTCAAAATCGCTGGTGAAACTGGCGGGAGCGATTCCTTGGTCGCTTGCCCAGACGGAGTAAGGCGAGCCGGTAGAGCGGGTGATTTCCGAGCCGGTAGTGGAATTCGGGCTGGTGCCTGCTAGATTCACCGCTCGGACCCGGAAGTAATAAGTCGTCGCCGGATCCAAGCCGCTGACAGTGTGGTGGGACTGATTTCCAACCGAGAGATTTTGATAGCCATTCACAAAGGCGGGTGCCGCCATGGAGGTGATGAGGACGTCGTCGAGATACCAGGTAAAGAAGGTGGATTCGAAGCGGAAGCGGACGTTGGAAACATCATCCAGCTTGGGTGAGTTGGTGAGGCTAATGTTCTTGATGCTAGGTGTTGTGGATACGGCGAAGGAGTTCAGTGGCAACCAAGCGCCATTGTTGATCGAGTAGGAGACGGTGGCAGTTTGTCCATTTCCATTGCTACTGGCATCCACGTTGAAGCTGAGATTGCTTGGAAAGTTGACCGCAGGGGTGATCAGGGTATCTGCTGGCCCGAGTGCTCTGCAATTCGGGGCGCTGCGGTAGTGAAATGAGTCACTTCGATTTTCTGTCCCCCCATCTGTCCAACTGGGTGGAGCAGCGATACTCGCATCAAAATTCTCGGAAAGAAGCGTGCTGGAGGCTCCTGAGAATGTCGGGCTTCTAGAGACATCGAGACGATAGCCCGTCGCACCCGGAACCTGATTCCATGTGACGGTGAATCCTGTGGAATGTGGGTAGTAGGTCGTGCCAAGCACGGGTGCTGCAGGCAGGGAGCCAGTGTCAGACAGAGTCGCGAGAACAAGTGAAGGGACTGAACTGTTGGTTTTGTAGTTGATGGGATTCCCGCTTGAGTAGGGGTAGATTTTAAAATGATAGGTCGTGTCAGTAGGCAGGCCGGTGAAGGCTGCGGCTTGCTGGCCGCCGGGGATCAAGAGGGTCGCACTGCCATCGGATAAATTCGTGTCCGAAGTCTCCAGCACACCATCGACAGGAGCGATGATGTTAGGATTGGTGCTGGCCTTGACCAAGTATCCGCTTGCGCTCGGTGGCACGACGGAGTTTGTCCAGCTCAGGCTGATGGAGGTGGTGGCGGGGACACCGGTAAAATTGGTGACATGGCCTCCCGGCTCGGCGGGACCGGTGCCTGTTGGGATTTGAAAGTCACGAATGACAGCCATGTGCTGCATGTTTGCAGCACCGCTGTCCCCACTGAGAACCGGGCTCACGGCGGAAAGTGGGGTAAACACCCGGCTGTCGAATACGAGGCCGTCCGGGTAAGTGAAACTGTGACCACTGATGAAGACGGAAGTTTCCAGTAAATTCAAATCCGGATCGGGCAGCACCTGGTCGTAGGGACTGGCACGGGATGCGTTGGTGCCGGTATCGCCGTTTTGGTCGGTCGGCCGTCCACTGGTGTTTACGATGCTGGAGAGCGTGGTTAACGCGGCCTCCCCGAAACCGCTGGTATTGAAATCACCACCGACCACGAGATAGTCGGAGGCGGGAATGTTAGCTTGGATCAGACTGACCAAAGCCATCGCCTGGGCATTGCGGGCGGATGAGCTTGATGTGAGAAAATGCACGCTCACCGCCCAAAGGTCTTTGTCTCCGGGGATGTCGATCCTTGCCCAGGCGAAATCCCGGTTTTCGACTTGGTTATCCGTCCATTCACCTGACTGCAAAATCGGATAGCGGCTGATCACTCCGTTAGGAATCTGTTCGCCGCCTCCCTCGCGGAAATAGCTGAATTCCGGGCCGAATGCGGTGTCCACAAAGCTGTCGAAACTCGTGATCGAGTAATTGAACTCCTGGATGAGGACGATGTCCGGATCGAGCCCTTGGAAAATGCGGATTCCCTCCCCCGGGTCATAGCTTGAGAAGTTCCCGCTCGTCGTGTTCGCCGCCATGATGCGGATCACTTCGTCCGCCAAGACGGGCGACCCAGAGACGAGCAAGGTGAGAGCGGAAACCAGTGGTGCGATTTTTTGACAGGTGAAAATCATGGGAAGGGACAAAATCTAGATTTCAAATGATGACTCGGTTTTTTCATTTTACCTGTGAAGAGCGGTGACAATCGCGTCACCCAATCCCACTCCGATCCGATTTCTCTTCCGGGATCCTATTGGTGTCTGTCTGGACCTCGGTGTCTTCGACATGATCACCCTGTGCTTCAGCGAATGAGAAAATAAAACGCCACGACGAACACGCCGAACCACACGGAGACGACCTGGGTCACGTTGAGCGCCCGGCCTCCCGAGGACTCTGCCGGGTCGTCTTTGTGAAAGCCAAACAACGCGTCATACTTGAACATCATCCACAGCCCGGCTCCCGACCAGACGATGAGAAAGAGTGCCAAAGCGAGTTTGATAAAAAGGATCATGGGATGACGCAAAAAACGGCGGTAGCCGCAAGCTAGGATCGCTCCGTGTTTCTGACAATTGATTTCCGAGTTCAGGAAGCCGCCTTCACCTCATCCCAAGTCTTCGACCACAGCGCCAAGGCATCGCCGAGGTCATCGATGGGTTCGCACTTGGCGAAAATTTCCGGATCGGGGAAAAGCGCATCGCTGCCGCGGAAGTCTTCGCTAAGAAGCGGATAGGCCCCGGTGTTTGGCGCACAGAAGGCGATGGCTTCCATGTTTGCCGCACAGTTCGCGGGATCGGTGACGAAGTTGATGAATTGGTGGGCGAGCTCGACTTGGGCGGATTTCACCGGGATGCAGAGATCGTCGCAGGAAAACGCGGCACCTTCTTTCGGGATTTTCACGACGATGTCTTCGTTCTCCCCGGCCACTTGGAGCAGGTCGCCGGCGTAGCCTTGGACCAGATGAAATTCTCCGGACGCGAGCCCGCTCTTATATTGCTCGCTGTCGAATTTAGCGATGTTCTTCTTCCAGCGGATTGCCACTTCCCGTGCCTGGGCGAGTTCAGCAGGGTTCTTCGAGTTGATCGAAAATCCGAGCGAGAGCAGCGCCGCGCCGAGGACTTCGCGCATGTCGTCTAGCAGCGTAACGCGGCCTTTGAGGTCAGCGCGGTCGAGCATGGTGTAGGAAGCGACGGGGTTGCTCACCTTGCTGTCGAGCCAGCCAAGGCAGGTGGCGGACATCATGTAGGGAACGGAGTGGGCCATCTGGGGATCGAGGGCGCGCTTGAGGTAGTCGGCATCGACGTGTTTCAGATTGGAGAGTTTCCCGTGATCCAGAGGCAAAAGCATCTTGTCTCTGACCAGGGTTTTCACCATATAAGAGGAAGGAGTTAGGAGGTCGTAGCCGCTAGCCCCGGCGGTGAGCTTGGAATACATCGCCTCGTTCGAATCGAAGGTGTCGATCACGAGCTTGCAGCCGTGTTCTTTTTCGAACCGCTTGGCGACTTCCGGCGCGAGGTAGTCCGCCCACGTGTAGATCCGGAGCACCGGTTGATCGTCTTTCGAGCATCCGGGCAGGGTGGCCACGGCGAGTGCCGCCGAGGTGGTGGTGAGGAATTGGCGACGTTTCATTTCGATGGCGAAAGAGGCAAATCAGGATTCGTGCCGTTTGCCCATGCTATTTTCACGAGCTTGCGGTCACCGGCCCTTGCGCTAGGATTTTCCCCATGAGCCGCCGATCAAGAAAACGCAGGGGTGCCGGAGAAACCCGCTGGCTGGGTAAGGTGGCAGTGCTATTGCTAGTGCTGGGAGTCGTCGGATTCGGCGTGGGATACGGACTGATCCGGAATTACCTGCACAGTGACGCGTTCCGCAAATTTCTATCCGCCGAGGCGAGTGAAATGGCCGGTGTGCAAGGTGAGTTCGCATTGTTTCGCTGGGAAGGACTGGCGGTGGAGACCGATTCGTTCCAAGCCACCAGCCAGGGTCCGGTCACAGTCTTGCGGGCGGACGACTTGCACACGGAAATCGGCCTTGGCGGCCTCAAACGCGGGGTTTGGGAGGTGAAGGGCTCCCGCTTGCGGCGACTGGATCTCACCGTAGATGCGAGAAAACGAGCCGCCTCCCCCGCTACTCCGCCACCCGTACCGGTGGAATCCAGCTCGGAAAAGACCACTCCCCGCGGCTCGTGGTTTCCGAGCGAAGCCGAACTCCAAGGTCTCGAAATCGGGGAACTCACTGCAAAAATCACTCTCGAACAAGGAGTCCTAACTGCCGGTGGTTTTAGTGTTAAAGCTGAGAGAATCGGCCCGAATGATGCCTATCGGGCGGACATCAGCGGCGGCAAGCTGCACCTCCCCACGGATCTCGTGCCAGAGCTCCGGGTGGAACAGGCAAAGGTCCGGTATCAGGACCGGCAGATTTTCCTAACGGACGCCACAGTCGCCGCGTGGAGCAACGCCCGGCTTCAAGGCAGCGGCGAGTGGGACATGCGGTCGCGCCGCTACTCCATCGAAGGCGACGCGAGCGGCATCCGGAGCGAGGAGTTGTTAAATCCAGATTGGGCGCAACGCCTTGCTGGCGACGTGACCTCCAACTTCAGCGTCAACAATCACGCCGGATTTCCCCAGGCCAGTGGCAAGCTTACCCTCCACAACGGCGTGCTCACTGCCTTGCCGATGCTCGACGCACTCGCCGCCTACGCGGACACCCGCCGCTTCCGCGTGCTCGCTTTGAACGAAGCACACACCGATTGGCAGTGGAACAAGGACGCACTTTCATTGCAAAACCTGGTGCTCTCCAGCGAAGGACTGGTGAGGCTTGAAGGCAGCATCACCCTCCGCGGCCAGCAGCTAGACGGCACCTTCCGGCTCGGTCTCGCCCCCGGCACGCTGTCCACCATTCCCGGCGCAGAGACAGACGTCTTCCTCCCCGGCGAAAGAGGTCTGCTGTGGACGCCGCTGCGCATCACCGGCACCCTGGACCGGCCGAGAGAAGACCTCACGGACCGCCTAATCGCCGCTGCCGGACTGCGCATGTTCGACCAACTCCCGGAGAGTGGCGAAAAAGTGATCAAGTTCACCCACTCGGTGCTCGGCGAATCGTCCTCGAAGACGGTCGAAAAGGGCCTGGAAATCATCGAAAAAAACAGCGACGTCATCCGCGAGGTGGGCGGCATCCTCGACGGGATTCTCGGCAGCGGACGGAGAGAGAAGCCGAAGCCAGAACACCAAGCCCAGTGAAGCCGGAAATCTCCCTCATCATCCCCGCACACAATGAAGCGGCGTTTCTACCCGCCTGCCTGCTAGCCGCGCATGCTGCCGGGAAACGCATCGATTCCGAGATCGAAATCATTGTGGTCCTCAACCGCTGCACGGATCACACCGAGGAAATCGCCACCCGGCACGGCTGCCGGATCGTCCGGGAAGATGCCAAAAATCTCTCCCTGATCCGCAATGCCGGAGTCGCCGCCGCCACCGGAAAAATCATCGTCACCTGCGATGCAGATAGCCGGATGCACCCAGACAGTTTCAAGGAAATCCTCCAGCGACTCGCTACTGGAAAGATCGTAGGTGGCGGAGCGATGGTGTATCCGGAAAGGTGGTCGATCGGCATCGTGGCCAGTGCGTTGGCGATTTTACCCTACCTCGCGTTCACCGGTGTCAGCTTTGGGATGTTCTGGTTTTTGAAACGGGATTTTGAGGCGATCCACGGCTTCGACCCACGCTTCGTCTCCGTGGAGGACATCGATTTCGCACGCCGCCTGAAGCGACACGGGCGCAGTTCCAAGCGCCGGTGGGGCACACTTTTCGCGACACCTCTGATCACCTCATGCCGGAAATTCGATCAATTCGGCGACTGGTATCTTTTCAAAAATCCCGCCTTCGTGCGTCGGGTTTTCAAAGGAGACGACCGCAAAACTGCCGATCATTTTTGGTATGATGTGCGCTCAGACTGAGTGGCCAACGACAATTCCAGTCACCTTTCGGGACGGATTTGTCACAATTCATCGATTGAGAATTCAGAAGGCCACTCTCAGATGGATGTGTTTACTTCGTGTTGGCACGATCTGTGCAACCTTTTCAGTGGCCAAGACATCTAGTTCCCGTGACTCATCCCCGCAAGAAGAAGTCCCCCGAGACCGCTCCAGCTTTCTCACTCATTGAGATGGTGGCGGTTATTGCCATTCTCGTCACCCTCATGACGGCGGGAATCAGCCTCTTGGGCAGCACCGGGATCCAGTCGCGCAAGACCGGGGTGGACCTGCTCAGCGGCTTGATCGAGCAGGCGCGCACCAAGGCGATCACTTCCAGATCTCATGTGGTTCTCGCCATCGCCGAACCCGGTGACTTGCCGGCGCAGGACGAAAGGTGTCGGATCGGCCTTTTCACCGTGGAGAAATGGCCCGACCAAGTGACCGGGCCGCTCGCTCTCCAAGGAGTTCTCACTTCTCGCTGGCAAAGTCTCAACACCGGCATCGCCCTGATCCCCAACCAGAGCCAAGACCCCTCCCCTCCAGACGAACCCAACATTCTC
>JBOFET010000135.1:0-1167 GCA_051648225.1 Luteolibacter sp. | reverse complement strand
CGTGCAGGCCGCCGCGCTCGCCGCCCACCGCTCGCTGGGCGTGGAGGTGTATTCCCGGGTCGATGTGCTGTTGGATTCACAAAACCGGCCCTTCGTGCTGGAAGCCAACACCATTCCCGGTATGACAGAGACGAGCTTGCTGCCCAAGGCTGCCGCTGCCATTGGAATTCCCTTTCCCGACTTGTGTAAGACGATCGCCGAGATTTCCCTCAAACTCCGTTCCTGACATGTCAAAACGCCACTCCAGCAAAGTCCGCCGCCACCCGCGCTCCAAGGTGCTGGAAGTCCGCGTCATGTCGCCCCGCATCGCCTGGCTCCGGTTTCTCGGCGTCCTTGGCGGGCTCACAAAATACGCGCTCGTCCTCGCCGTGGTCACCGGCATCGGCTGGGGCGTCTGGCAGGGCATCCAAAGGGCGTTTTACAAAAATCCGGATTTCCAGCTGAAGATCATCGATCTGAATGCAAATCCGGCCATCGATGAAGCCAGCCTCGCGGAAATGATCGGCATCTCGCCGCCACCGAGCCTTTTCGACATCGACGTGGCGGGCGTGACCGAACAACTCAAGGCCCTGCCCGGCATCGCGGAAGCCCGTGCGGAGCGCCACCTGCCCGGCACGCTGATGGTGCGGGTGGTCGCCCGCACACCGAGGGCTTGGATTTCCAGCCCCGAGGCCGGTCTCCCACCCGAGCGCCGCAGCGGCGGGCTGCTCGTCGATCAGGCCGGCGTCGCCTATCCCTGCCCGGACCTCCAGTTGGAGGCGGCGAAAAAACTCCCGATGATCCTCCTGCCACGGTCCGAAAAATTCCCAATCATCTCCGGCCAGCCGGTCCGCCACCCGGAGTTCGCCCACTGCTGCCGCCTGCTGGACTCCGCCGCCAAGGCGGATCCCGAGTCGCTGCAATGGATCGACTCGGTCAAACAGGTGAACGCCTGGTCGTTGCTGCTCGTGACCCGCCAGGGAACATCGTCCACCTTCGGGCTTGGAGATCACGAGCGGCAGATTCACAGTCTGCGCATGGCGATGGAACATTCGAACCAGAAAGGCTACTCCATCGCCACCATCAACCTCATCCCCAAGCACAACATCCCCATCACCCTGCGCGATGAATCACCGGCACCCCGTGCCATTCCCGTGGCTGAGCCCAGCCCCGGGGAGGTCCGCGAAG
>JBOFET010000134.1:0-4102 GCA_051648225.1 Luteolibacter sp. | reverse complement strand
GCGGATGCGGATTTTCGAAAATCCGCTCCACGGGGACTTGGAACTCCTTGGAAATCCGATAGGCGAGATCCAGCGACGGATCGTGCTTTTCCGTTTCCAGCGCGTTGATCGCCTGCCGCGAGACGCCGACGCGCCTGCCGAGTTCTTCCTGCGTCCAGTTCCGCTCCGCGCGGAGGACTTTGAGGCGGTTTTTCATCAGTGGGAGGTGCGGATGAAGGGTGAAACGAAAGCCCACGAAGCCCACAGCATGGGAAGCACCATCACCAGCGGAAAGCGCGGGGCTTTGGCGTAAATCTCCATGAACCCCCAGGCGGAGACCAGTGCCATGGTGATGCCCGTCGCGACGATGAACCTCTTCGCCGCCACGGCGCGGACGAATTCATCGCTGTCCCGCATCCACACCAGCAACGACCAAAGGTGCCCCGCGACCGGTGCGGCGACGACCAAAGCGAAGACCCAGCTGCCCGGCGGCTTGATGTCATCAAACGCCCCAAAAATCGCGGCAATGTTGACCAAGGCGTAGCCACCCATGAACAAGGCGGTGCGGATGAGGTATTTTCTGTCGACGATGGTGATCATGGATGTGGGAGGTTTGGCTGACTAAATGTCAGGACAGCATGACTCGCTTTTATGTCATGTCAACCTTACATTTCAGAATCTGCGATTGCTTCGAACTTTCGCGACGAAACCCGCCGCCACGTTCCGCCTTGCTTCCCCCCGGAGCATCGCGTTTCTTCCCGCCCGCATGTCTTCACTCCCTACCGCTGACCTCCTGGCGCTCGACACGGCTGCTTTGAAAAGCCGCTTGTCGAAACTCAGGAGGTATCTTTGACGTCCCGACCCTCGAAAACGAAATCAATACACTCGAGGAGGCCATGGGCGCCCCCGAGTTTTGGAACGACTCGGACAAGGCGAAATCCATCAGCTCCAAGGCCGCCGGGCTGAAGAAGAAACTCGAAAGTTTCCTCAAGCTCGAGTCCCGCGTCGCCGACATCGACGAAGGCGTCGCGCTCGCCAAGGAATACGACGACGCCGATCTCGCCCGCGAAGCACTGGCCGATGCCAAGGGCCTCGAAGACGACATCCGCTCCTACGAGCTGCTCACCCTGCTCGACCAGCCAAGCGACATTTCTCCCTGCTTCCTCGTCATCTCCGCCGGAGCCGGCGGGACGGAAGCGTGCGATTGGGCACAAATGCTCCACCGCATGTACACCCGCTGGGCCGAGCGCAAGGGCTACACCGTGGAGACGCTCGACTGGCAGGATGGCGACGAAGCCGGCCTGCGCACCGCGACCTTGAAAATCACCGGCGACCACGCCTACGGCTTCCTGAAAAACGAGCGCGGCGTCCATCGGCTGGTGCGGATTTCCCCGTTCGACTCGAATGCGAAACGCCACACCTCGTTCGCCTCCATCGATGCGACCCCGGAAATTTCCAAGGAGATCAAAATCGAGATCAACGAGAAGGACATCGAGATCACCACTACCCGCTCCGGCGGCAAGGGCGGGCAGAACGTCAACAAGGTGGAAACCGCTGTCATCCTGCGCCACCTTCCCACCGGCATTCTCATCCGCTCGACCAATGCCCGGACCCAGGGAGCGAACCGAGAACTCGCCATGGAAATCCTCAAGGCCAAGCTCTACACCATTGAGGAGGACAAGCAAAAGGCCGATGCCGATCGTGCGTATGGCGAGAAGGGCGACGTGTCCTGGGGAAACCAGATCCGTTCCTACGTTTTCCAACCCTATCAAAAAGTCCTCGACCTCCGCACCGGCCAGGAATCCGGCAGCATCCAGGAAGTCATGGACGGTGATCTCGACCCCTTCATCGAAGCCAAACTGCGCGGCAAAGTCCGGGTGAAAGGTGCGAAGGATGACGAGGATTGAGGCAGGCGAGCACGATGACTTCCAGCTCTCGTGAGGTGTTTCTGGATTCCAACGTGCTGCTGTATTCCTATTCGGCGGTTCCAACTCCCATGACGCTCTCGCTCACGCTGTCCCTTCGCGAAAACGTGGTAGGCATGACGGTTGGAAACCGCCGCCACGCTGTCCATGATCACCTTCAGGCGCTGGCGTAGATCTTCTTGTAATATTCGTCCGCCATGCGGTCCGCGTCGAAGAAGGGGACCACGTCGTTCATCGAGTTGAGGACGAGTTTGTTCCATCCGGTAGGATCGTCGTAGTAAAGCGGGAGGATGGTCTCGTTCATCACCTTGTAGAATCCGAGCAAGTCGTGGCGGTCGCGGTCCTCGTGGCTGAGTGAAGGATCGGCGGGCGGGATGATGAAGGAGTTCTTCCCGTCTTCAGCGAATTCGCAGACCCAGCCGTCGTAAGTTGAGAGATTGACGGAGCCGTTCATGGCGGCAGTCATGCCGGAGGTGCCGGACGCTTCGCGGGTGACGACCGGGTTGTTCAGCCAGATGTCGGAGCCGTTTTTGAGGAAGCGGGAAAGCTCGAGCTCGTAGCCGACGAGGACGGTGGCGTTCGGGTAATCCTTGGTGAGGCGGATGAGGTGGTTGAAGGTGTCGATGGCGGAGTAGTCGAACGGGTAGGGCTTGCCGGCCCAGATGAGCTGGATCGGGTAGCGATTGTTTTGGAGCAGCTCGCGGAAGAGCTTCATGTCGCGGGCGATGAGGTCCGGGCGCTTGTAGCCGGCGAAGCGGCGAGCCCAGACGAGGGTGAGGACCTTGGGCTTGAAGAGCTTGCCGGTCTGGTCGGCGACGACGCGGAAGAGCCGCTCCTTGAGCTCGCGCTTACGGTGCTGGAGTTCCTCGATGTCCTTGCCGACGCGGGCGTGCTCAAGGCCGTGATCTGCCCAGTATTTTTTGTTCTGGGCGTTGGTCACGTGGGTGATTTCGCAGAGATTCGGGTAGTCCTTCCACATTTGGCGGGACACCTCGCCGTGGAGTTTTGAGACGCCGTTGGCGATGCGGGCGAGCCGGAGTGCGGCGAGCGAGTGGTTGAATTCTCCGCCGGTGATGCCGGTGATTTCGCGGACTTCCTGCTCGGGGATGCTACCGAAGAACGAGAAATCACGCAGCAGGTCGAAGCCGTGTTTCTCATTTCCCGCTTCTTCCGGAGTGTGGGTGGTGAAGACGAGGCGCTTTTTCACCTCCTCCACGCTGCGGTGCTTTTCATATAGATGAAATGCGGCGGAAAGGCCGTGGGCTTCATTGAGATGCCAGATTTCCGGGTCCACTCCGAGTTCGTCCAGCAGGCGCGCACCACCGGCACCGAGGATGATGTATTGGGCGATCCGGCGGAGGTGGTCGTGATCGTAAAGCCGGTGCGTGATGGCGCGCGACAGGCTGTCGTTTTCCTCGATGTCCGTGCTCAGGAAAAACATCGGCACGGTGCCGAAAATGTCGCCGGGCAGAAACATCGCCTTCACCCAGACGGGATGGCCGTGGACCGGGACGGTGAAGCGCAGGCCGGTGTCCTGGAGGAAGGCGTATTCTTTTTTCCGGAACTGGACGGCGAGCTCGCGATCCTCGCCGTGGGACTGGTTATAGTAGCCGTAAGTCCAGAGGATGCCGATGCCGCATAGGTTCTGGCGGAGATCGGCGGCGGAGCGCATGTGAGAACCCGCTAGAAACCCGAGGCCACCGGAGTAAATCTTGAAACTCTGGTCGATCGCAAACTCGCAGGAGAAATAGACTGCGCTTTTTGCATACTTCGGGGCGATTTCGTAGGGATGGGAGAAGGGTTTGGGAAGGAAAGAGGAAGCCATGATGGGTCGGTTGATTTGGGAAAGGGGCTGAGTCGGTCGGAGGTCAGTTCGTCAGTGCCGCCATAAATCTTTGAAATGAAGTGGATTTCATCATTTTGGGATTTCACGGGCGGCCAGCGGCGGGGGAATGGACGAAGATCGGGGAGATGTCGAGCAAACTGAATTCGGGATGCTTGTTTTATACCAAGTTCTGAAATTTCTAATGTGCTTCAAAGCATTGTTAATCAATGATTTTCGGAGTTTTTCTCCACCCGTGTCGCTGGCGGTTGCCGGGATTCATCGCAGCGCCAGCTTAGCCCGCACGCCTTGCAGCGGTTGCTCAATCCAGCGCCAAGACGCCAGCGTCAGGCCCCACGTGATCGCTGCATTGAGG
>JBOFET010000133.1:0-1229 GCA_051648225.1 Luteolibacter sp. | reverse complement strand
GTGAAAACGGACGAACCTCCCTTGTCGTGGCCCACGGCCAACTGTCGAACCGTCTGCCCACCATCGAGACGCGGGAATAAGGACTGCCAGCGTGGATTTGAATTCTGACTTCGTCGTTTCCTGCACTGGCCGTGGCGATGATGGGATTGGAGGGCAAATGAAGTGGCAGAATTCGTGCTCTTGAAACGATCAGGCCATCCTTGGCGATGCCTGATGAAACAAGAATTTCCGTGGTGTGTCGGGCTTGGCTGAGCCGGAAATCTCCGGGTGGAAGGCCGCGGATGACGAGTTGGCCGGCATCGATCACGATCTTTTCGAAATGGTCGCGGATGGGTTGGCCGTCGATCATTTCTAGCAACGAAATTTGAAGGCGATCCGGCTGCTGGGAAGCCCTTTCGAGTGGGAGACGGATTTCCGAGCCGACAGCGGTTTGAACGTGGGTGGTCGGGCTGACGGTGCGGAGTTTCGGCTGATAGACCGATGTGCCGATGTCGGTCCCGGTCGCGTGGAGCCACTCGATTCCGTCGAGGCGTCCGAGGTCGATCCGGCCATTTGCGTCGGTGCGGACTTGCAGGCTGATCGTTTCGTCGTAGCCGGGATGAGTGAATTTCAGCATGACCGCGCGGGAGGCCAGTGGTTCGCCATTGCGTCCCCGGACTTCGAGGCGATGACCTCCGGCGGTGGGCGAAAAGAACGCGGTGCCGATTCTGGACTCCTTGAGGTCGCCGTTGATTTCGTAGGACTGATCCGCGCTCAACTTGACCGGATCGCCGCCGGTGGCCGGGGTGACGGTGCCGCGCAGGGTGAGCGTGAGTTTCAATAAATCCGCCGGGACTTGGAAGGGGACTTCGAGCACGGGTGTTAGTTTCAGATCCTCGGCGATGACACGCTCGGTGGTGACGCCGCCCACCAACTCCGCCTTGAGGATGAGCGCTGGATCCGCGATGCGGTCGAGCGGGAGTTCGTGTCCGTGGTTGGTGAGGCGGACGCGCAGATTGAGCCTGGCCTCGACATCGGCGAGAAGTTGCTCGCGGTCCAGATGGAAGCGGGCGTCCATTTCGATGCGGTCGGTGCGCGATTCCAAAGCGAGCGGTGCGGCGAGTTTTCCCGCCTGCACGATGCCTTGTGTGAGTGGATCATTCGGCGCGTTCGGAATGGTGATGCGGCCGTTCGCATCAGGTGTTAGGTTTTGCCTTCCCAGTTTTACGACGGCACTGGCCACGGGATTT
>JBOFET010000132.1:0-1186 GCA_051648225.1 Luteolibacter sp. | reverse complement strand
AAGTAGTGTTCAGCAGCGGACTGGTGCCGGGGGGCGCTGGTTGCTGTCCCTCTCCCGCAGGGGATTTAGACGAACCACCGGAAAGGGCCGGGATCGAATGGGGAGAAATTCCCACCGATCCCGGCCCTTCTGCGGGGTGGGTTACTTTTTCGACTTGGCGATGAGTTCCTTTAGCTTGGCGATGAACTCATTCATGCCGCCCTTGAGCGTGCCGAGGTCGTCGGAGAGTTTTTTCCCCTCTGCATCCAGCAGGAAAACCGTGGGGTAGCCGCCGGCGAGGTATTGTTTTTCGAGTTCGGCGTTTTGCTTTTTGAGTTCGGCGGGCAGTTCCTTTTTCTTCGGGAAATCCGCTTCCATGAGGATGAGATTCTCGGCGGCGAAGTCTTTGAAGGCCTTTTGTGAGAAGGTTTCCTTCTCCATTTTGATGCACCAGCCGCACCAGTCGGATCCGGTGAGATTGATGAGGATGGGTTTGTTTTCTGCCTTGGACTTGGCTTTCGCGGCTTCCCAGTCGGTGAGCCATCCTTCATTGGCAAGGCTGAGGGAGGCGGAGGCGATGAGGACGATGGCGGAGCGGATGATGGTTTTCATAGAATGGTGCTGTTTTAGAAAAAAACCCACCGCGACGATGGCCGGACGGGGTGGGTGAGATTTGGGTCGCGAGGTTAATCGAGCTCTTTTTTGGCGAGTGACTGGTCGAGGTGTTTCAGGAAGTCGTCGATTTTCGGGTGTTCAGAGGCGTAAAAGCGGGTGAACTCTTTCCCATCTGAATTAAACAGGATGACGGTGGGGAAACCCTCGATTTTATACTTCTCAGCAAAAGGTTGGTTCTTCTCCGCGACGGCCTTGTCACCCTTTGGGAAATCGAGCTCGACGAGCACGAACTTCTTCGAAGCAGCATCGACGAATTCCTTCTTGGAAAACACGTTTTTGCGCATGGCGATGCAGGGCGGGCACCAGTCGGAGCCGGTGAATTCCACCAGCACGGATTTCTTCTCGGCCTTGGCCTTTTCAAAGGCTTTTTCGAGATCGGTGGACCAACCAGCGGGAGTGGTGGCGAATGCGGAGGAGGTGAGGGCAGCGACTCCCACGGTGACGGATGCGAGCCAAGTGATTGCTTTCATTGCCAGTATAAGTGCCACCGGACGGGATATTATTCAAAATACTTCGCCAGATTTTTAATTTC
>JBOFET010000131.1:0-2704 GCA_051648225.1 Luteolibacter sp. | reverse complement strand
TACCACAAGCCTGCTGCAAACTCGCTCCAGCAGGAACCGTCACCCTCACCGCCGCCCATGACATCGGGAAAATCACCCCCGGATTTCTGAAAAAATGTGCCCTGAGCCAGTTCTCGAAAATCAACGGAACCCAAGGTGCCTGCGGAGATCACGCCCTCATCAGCCAAGCCTTCCTCGCCTCGCTCCCAGAATTCCAAGACGCGCGGAAAATCCCGCTCGCTTGGGGACTCAGCGCAGGCGGCCATCACGGCAGCTACCCGACACCGAAGGTCCACAATAACATCACAAAGCTGGACGAATTCCCATGGTCAGACCCGCTCCGCCGCGAACTCCTCGCCGAGCTCGTAAAAAATTTCGGACCACTTCCTAGCGAACCCATCAAGCCCGGCTCCCGCGTCCATTGGCTCACCGGCTTCATCACTTTTTGCGATTGGATCGGCTCAAACACCGATTGGTTTCCTCTCCATCCCGAACAACCACTCCGCGATCACTACACCCCAGACTCCGCCAAATCACGAGCGACTGCGGCGTTGGAACTCATCGGCTGGCATCGCCGCGCAGTCATGCCAGCCCTCCCATTTTCCCGGCTATTCGCGAAACCCACAGAACCCGAGTTCGCACCACGCCCGCTTCAGGAAAACCTCATCGCCCTCGCTGACCAGCCCGGCCTCTACATCGTCGAGGCACCCATGGGCATGGGGAAAACCGAAGCCGCGCTCGCCGCCGCCTACCGCCGCTGGACCGAGGGAGAGGAAAGGGGACTTTACTTCGCGCTACCCACCCAGCTCACCAGCAACCGCATCCACCACCGCGTCTCTGATTTCCTCGAACTCGTCATCGACGACCACGCCATCCAGACCCTCGCCCACGGCAACGCATGGCTCAGTGAAGACCGAGTCCGCAGCTTTACACCGGCAAATACTTCCTCGGAACCATCCGATGCCACCGACGCCTGCCGTTGGTTCACTTCCAGCCGCAAGCCCATGCTCGCCCCCTTCGGCACCGGCACCATCGACCAAGCACTCATGGCTTGCATCGCCGCGAAACATTCCGCCCTCCGCCTCTTCGCCCTGTCGGGAAAAGTCGTCGTCATCGACGAAGTCCACTCCTACGACCCCTACACCTCCTCCCTCGTCGATCAACTCATCCGCTGGCTGCGCGAAGTCGGCTCCACCGTCATCGTCCTCTCCGCCACGCTCACCGAGAAACGCCGTCGCGAAATGATCGAAAAAGCCGGAGCCGCCGAGCCATTTCCAACGCCGTCCGACTACCCGCTCGTTACCAAAGTCATCGGAGAAACTGCCACCCATCACCCCGTCGCCGATCCCGCGATCAAGGAAACGCCCGTCCAGCTCCAGCACCTCGACGCTGCAGATCCCACATTCATCGAGAAAATCGCCCGTGCTGCCGAAGCCGGAGCCTGCGTCCTCGTCATTCGCAACACCGTCGCCACCGCCCAGCAAACCTTCCGCGCCATCAAGTCCGCCCTGCACGATGACACCATCCGCGTCGGCCTCCTTCACAGCCGCTTCCCCCATTTCCAACGCCAAAAAAACGAAAAACTCTGGATGGATCTGCTCGGCAAAAATCCCTCAACTCGCCCATCCGGCTGCGTCCTCATCGCCACCCAGGTCGTAGAGCAATCCGTCGATATCGACGCCGATCTCCTTGTCACCGACCTCGCCCCCACCGATCTCCTCCTCCAGCGAATCGGTCGCCTCCACCGCCACCCACGTCCGCGCCCCGCTGGCTACGAGACCGCCACCATCTGGATTCTCCATCCCACCGTTGATTGGTCTGCGGAACCCAAAGCCATCCGCCAAGAAATTGGCTCCTCCGCCTACATCTACCCACCCATCGCCCTCTATTTCGCTCAGGAAATTTGGAGAAATCGTCAATCCGTCACCCTGCCCACGCAGATCCGCGAACTCCTAGAAAGCCCCACCAAGCTTACCGATCCACTCCCACCCGGAGCCGAAAAACTCGCCACCGAATTGGAAACGGAAACCTCCAACATGCTCTCCAGCGCCGAGCGCCAAGACCCATTCAAAAATCCGAGTCTCCCCGACACCGAAAATGCGGAAACGCGCTACAAACCTCAGCCCTCCGCCCTGCTCGTCCTCCTCACCGCCCATCCCCGCACCCGAGGCCACGAAACCCTCGTCACCCCACTCGAAGGCGCACCCCAAACCCTCATCACCGGACGTTTCCACTACGATCTCGCAAAGACTCTTCACGAAAACGCCGTCCGCATTCCTGCCTATCTCGTCTGCTCCGCTGCCTCCCAACAGCCCGCTTGGCTCGCCACCCACATCAGCGACGCCATCCTCGCCGTGCGCTCGGAAACCACCACGTTGCTAGAAATCATCGGCGGCGAAAACCTCGCCTATCACCTCCACTACCGCCCCGACCTCGGCATCTGGTATGAAAAAATCACCCACCGCACCCCGCCAACCGATCACACCGACGATCACGACTCTTGGTTCTAATCATCCCTCAAAAAAGCATCAAAACATGCAAACCCACCCATTGCCCCCGTCTTCCTTTGCGTCTTTGCGCCTTTGCGCGAGCCCCTCTTCCGCGATAAAAAGAAGTCTCGCGCAAAGCCGCAAAGGCGCAAAGGGAAGATGAATTTATCAAGCCTCATGAGACTTCAAACCGCTCCAGACCTTCCATTAAATTTCCCCAAATGAACTTCAACCTC
>JBOFET010000130.1:0-1157 GCA_051648225.1 Luteolibacter sp. | reverse complement strand
GAATATCTCCTGAAATCAGTAGCATTAAATTCGCCACCCGCCGGCGTCACCGCTCCAAAGACAAGCCGATCATCTATAGCCAACCTTGAGGTCGTCATGTGGCCACCTTTCTCGTCGTGAAGTTCCAGGACACCAGCAGCGCGGTGATCAATAACAGAATCCACACCCGCCAGAACGGATCCGGTTGGGTGTGGCGCTCGATGGTGGATTGGTTGGTGATCGGGGTGGCTTCGGATTTACCGCAGGCGGAGAAATCCGCTTCGCGGGTGTCGGCGAAATGGACGGCGGCGTCGAGCAAGGGAACGTCGTTCTGGCGGATGGTTAGAAAGCCGGATGTCGCCGGAGCGTGGGAGTTGGACTTGGCGATGGTAAGCGGTTTTCCGCTGAGGTCGGTGGCGGTGATTTGCAATGGGAGATCCGGGGCGGCGGTGATCTTGAGCGGTTGGCCGGTTTCCAGATTCAGGGCGGTGGGAGCGACTTTGCTTTCGCGGATTAACTCGGCGAAGCGGTGAAGCAGGACAATGAAGGCGGGCTGGTTCAAGGCGTTCGAAAGGCGCAGGTCGAAGTTGAAACAAAGCTGCCGGCTGCCGGGTTTTTCGCGCAGGAAGATGAGCGGGCGTTTGTCCTGCCAGAGGAGCACGGTATCGGTGGAAAGCCGGTCGAGCTCGATGGTCTCGCGGACTAACAGCGACTGCCAGTTCAGGCCGTCCATGAGCGGATGAGGCTCGGCCACGATGCCACCCTTGAGGTAGGCTCCGGTGCGGGTGCTGTCCTCGACGAAGATGATGGAATTCCCCGGTGGCAGCACCGGATCGAGCGGGTCGTAGGAGGTGATGGTTAGATCTGCGGTGGCAGCGTCATTCGTTGGGACGGTGGCGTCGAGCGAGCGCAGCAGCTTGGTCGTGAGATCGGCGAAGGCGGGCGAGGTGGCGGTGAAAAGCGAGAGGGCCTTCGGCTTGGGGGCTACCAACGGAAGCGTGTCGTCGAGCGTGAAGCGGTCGGGTGACAGGACGAGGCGGACGTTTTTCGCGTCGGAGGGGAAGGTGGATTGCAGGGTGACGAGGGCACCGGCATCGAGGCGGAGTGGTCGTGGTTCGGTGCCGCCGGCATCGGTCTGGATGGACCAGGTGCGGTCGACGGCGGTTTGACCGTAGCTT
>JBOFET010000129.1:0-3875 GCA_051648225.1 Luteolibacter sp. | reverse complement strand
TAAGCGCACTAAACGGTGGCATCGACGGCATAACCCAACCCATCAAAGAACTTACGCAGCTTATCGTTACCCTAAACGAAGCCATAACCAAACTAAATGAAAGCATTGACGGCCTAAACGAAGGTATTACCAATATTCGCAAAGAAAAAGTCCGCTTTTTCCGCTTTCAGTGGCGTGGATGGGCAGATTCCTGGGGAGATTTGTGCAGAGTTGCGCCAGGGAGGGGAGCTTCTGCCTCAGGATTGGAGCAGCCACTCGCGGAAGACTGCCTTATCGGCAGGGAGCAGGGTGGCGACTTTTTCCCGCTGGGCGAGGATGGCGAGGCGCTCGGGGATCTCCACGCAGTTCGTGCCGAGTTCGGCTTCCATCACATCAAGGAACTTCGCGGGGTGGGCGGTTTCGAGGGTGACGGTGGCGCATGCGGGGTGGGCGGCCCGCCACTTTTGCGCGGCCAGCCAGCCGACGGCACCGTGGGGGTCGATCTCGTAATCGTAGAGTGCCTTGACGGTGCGGATGGCGGCGCGCGTCTGGTCGTCGGTGAAGGCTGCGCCGGAAATGCGGGTCTTCATGCCCTCCCACGAGCCGCCGAAGAGCGCTTGCATGCGGACGAAGTTGGATGGCGCGCCGACGTCCATGGCGTTGGAAATGGTGGGGACGCTGGGGCGCGGCGTGTAGTGGCCGGAGCGGAGGAATTCCGGGACGACGTCGTTGCGGTTGGTGGCGGCGACGAAGTGATCGACCGGAAGCCCGAGCTGCATGGCGAGCAGGCCGGCGGTGAGGTTACCGAAATTTCCGGAAGGGATGACGAAGGTGGGCAGGACGCCTTCTGCCAGCTGGCGGGCGGCGTGGATGTAGTAGAAACTCTGCGGGACGAGGCGGGCGAGGTTGATGGAGTTGGCGGAGGTGAGATTGAGCCGCTCCGAGAGCTCGCGGTCGAGGAAGGCGGATTTGACGAGCGCTTGGCAATCGTCGAACGAGCCTTGGATTTCCAGCGCGGTGATGTTTCCGCCGAGGGCGGTGAGCTGTTTTTCCTGGAGTCCGGAGACCTTGCCTTGCGGATAGAGAATGATCACGCGGGTGCCGGGCACGTGGTGGAAAGCGGAGGCGACCGCGCCGCCGGTATCGCCGGAGGTGGCGACGAGCACGGTGAGCATGCGGTCTTCCCCACGGGTGAGCCAGGCCATGAGGCGGGCCATGAAGCGGGCGCCGAAGTCCTTGAAGGCGAGGGTGGGGCCGTGGAAAAGCTCGAGAATGTGATCGCCGGGGCCGAGCATGACCAGCGGTGCATCGAAGGTGACGGTGCCCTCGACGATATCGACGAGGGCCTGCGGTGGCACGTCCTCGCCGAAAAACGCGTCTGCCACGGCGATGCCGATTTCCGGGAACGTCAGCTCGTGCCAGATCTCCCAGAACGCTTGATCGAGCACGGGCAGCGTGTCCGGCATGTAGAGGCCATTGTCCGGCGGCAGGGAGCGCAGGATGGCTTCCTTGAGATCGACGCGGTGGGAGGGGGTGGTGGTGGAGTGGTAGAGCACGGCGGATAGAAGTTGCTAGGTTTCAGGGTTCAGTGTTCAGAGCAGACCGAGCAGGTCGTCCCGAGTGAGGTCCAGGTCCCGCAGGATTTTCAGCAGGATGCCGGGACCCAAGGTTTCCTTTCCATGCACAGGGACTGTTGTTTTTCTGCCGTCGGCGTGTTCCAAGCGGTGATGGCTGCCTTTGATTCTGGAAACGGAGAATCCAATTTTGGACAAGGCTTTGATGAGTTCATTGCCGGTGATGCTGGGGAATTGGCTCATACCGAAAACAAGTTCATTCAAGGAGTAGGCCTGTAAATCTCTGTGACAACTGCGGCACTACCGGAGGCAGGTTTCAAACGTCTATCGAGATCTGCTGGAGTCCGACAAACTCGGGAGGACTGAAACCAGGCTCGTCCTCCAAGCACAGCGAAATTGCCTCCTTGATCCGCAAATCCAGCTCGTCGAATGAACGCGCCTGGGTGTGGCAACCGTGAAGCGAAGGCACACTTGCGACGAGCCAGCCTTCGGAATCGCGCTCGATGACTACGTTGAACTTTTGTTGCATGGTGGAGGTTAGTTCGATGTGGAGGTTTTGGAACTCTTTAGTCGATGACATGCACTCCGGTGGGATTGATCCGGGAGACGTAGGCTTGGTTCTCGATGGGGATGGCGGAGAAGACCTTGGAGACGACATCGGCGACTTTGCGGGCGGTTTCCTCACCTTCGCAGAGGGCGAAGACGGAGGGGCCGGCGCCGGAGATGGAGAATCCGAGCGCTCCGGCGGCGAGGGCGGCGCGCTTGGCCTTGTAGAAATCCGGGATGAGCTTCTGGCGGCGAGGCTCGGCGATGACGTCGTGGATGGAGCGGGAAATGAGGCCGTAGTCTTCCTGGATGAGGCCGCAGAGGAGGCCGCCGAGGTTTCCGATCTGTTGGGTGGCGTTTTCGAGTGGGATTTCCTTGGGCAGGATTTCGCGGGCGACCTTGGTGAGGATTTCGATGTCGGGATGGACGACGGCGGCCCAGAGGTTCTTGGGCGCGGGGATCTGGGCGAAGTCGAGCTCGACATTGGACCGGATGAAGACGATGCCGCCGAAAAGGCAGGGGGCGACGTTGTCCGCATGCCAGGCACCGTCAGCGGAGGCCTCGCCGGCCATGGCGAAGGGGAGGAGCTGTTTTTTGGAAAGCGGATCGCCGATGAGTTTATTGACGGCAAAGGCACCGGCGACGGATGAGGCGGAGGAGGAGCCGAGGCCGGAGCCAAAGGGCATTTTCTTGTGGATCTCCATCTCGATGCCGCGGTCGGTCATGCCGAGGTGCTTGAGGAGGTCGAGCGCGGCGACGCCGGCGCAGTTTTGGGCGGGGTTCTTCGGGAGCTTGCCATTGTCTCCGGTGATCTTGGTGATGTGCAGGCCGGGCTTGTCGCTGAACCGGACGACGATTTCATCGCCGGGTGAATCGATGGCGAAACCGAGGACATCATAACCGCAGGCGACGTTGGCCACCGTGGCGGGGGCGAAGACGCGAATTTCTGGAGAGTTGGGCATAGGTGGGACGCTCGCGGGGAGCGGGCGGAGTCTGCGGGGGGAGGTCCGGGTTGTTCAAGCGCGGAAAGGCGTGAGTGCCTGATGTCTCTCTCAGAAGAACTTGCCGCGCTTTTTGCGCTTGTAGGAGCCGTCGCCGACGGAAAGCACCTCGACGCGGGTGGTGGCGAGGCCTTGGTCATGGAAACCGAGTTTCTTGGCGGCGCGGGGGGTGACGTCGAGGATACGCCCGGGAATGAAAGGGCCGCGGTCATTGATGCGGACTTTCACGGATTTTCCATTTTCCACGTTGGTGACCTTGACGAGGCAGGGCAGGGGAAGGGTCTTGTGGGCGCCGGTGAGGTGCCAGGGCATGACTTTTTCCCCGAGTGAAGTATTGCCACGGAGAAGGCCGAAGAGGGCGGACTCGTCATACCATGAGCAGGTGCCGGTGGCGTCGTAGTGGAGCGCGGCGTCCACGCTCATGGGTTGGTAGTGCTGGCCGCGCACGGTGTAGGAGCGGGTCATGTAGCCGCTGTGGCCACCGGGGCGGGAGGCGCAGGAGGTGCATGCAAAAACCGCCGCGCTGCAAACTGCGGCGAGGCGGAGGGGTGGGCTTTTGAGGAATCTGGAAATCACGACTTGCGCTCGCGGATGACTTGCAGGGTGGTCGCTACTTTTTCCTTCATCTCCTTGCCGGGCTTGAATTTCACGGCGGCGCGGGCGGGGATCGGCACGTCCTTGGCGGGGTCTTTCGGGTTGCGGCCGATCTTCGCCTTCATCTCGCGGACTTGGAAGGCACCGAAGTTGCGCATGACCACGGTGTCGCCGTGAGCGA
>JBOFET010000128.1:0-3272 GCA_051648225.1 Luteolibacter sp. | reverse complement strand
TGTGGCGGCCCTTGCCGGTGGTCTCGTTGCACTCGCTGGTCCACTGCCATTCCTCGCCGTAGAGCTGGTTGACGAGGGTGGACTTGCCGACGCCACTGGAGCCGACGACGCACATGGTGATGCCTTTTTTGAGGTATTTCTTGAGGACTTTGAGCCCGTCGCCATTGAGCGCGCTGGTCACATGGACGGTTGCGCCGTCCCACAGCGCAGCGATTTCTGCGGCGGCTTGCTGGCTTTGCTCTTTGGGGAAAAGGTCGGCTTTGTTTACCAGCACGACGGCCTTGGCGCCGCTGCGGCCGATGAGCATGAAGTAGCGCTCCATCCGGCGGATGTTGAAGTCCGGCCCGGCGTCGGTGACCACGGCGACGTAGTCGATGTTCGCGCCGATGACTTGGGCCTGCGAGCTGTTGCCAGGCATTTTCCGCGAAAAACACGTGCGCCGGGGTAGCGTGGCGCGGATGACGTGCGGTTGGTTTTCATCGCCGAGCTCGACCATCACCCAGTCGCCGACGGCGGGTAGATCCGCGTCGCAAGTCGCCTCGTGCCAGACGCGGCCGCAGAGGATGACGTCGATTTCCTCACCGTCGTTCAGGAACGCGCCGTAGTTGATGACCGTCTCGCGGATGAGGCGTGCGGGCACCCAACCTTTTCCGGCGTAGGCGGCCATGGCAGTTTCCAATTCCGGGTTCCAGCCGAGTTCCTTCAAATTCATCCGCCGGGGAACTTAGCGCATCGGGGGCGGGTGTCGATTCTTGCGTTTTCAGAGGGTGTACGGGGCGCGCCGGGGCGTGCTGCACATTTGGTTCGCCTCGTCGTCGTCGATGAATTTCTCGGTGGCCGGATCGAAGCGGACTTTGCGCCCGAGCTGCCAGCCGATGGCGGCGGCGTGGCAGGCGATGTGGCCGTTCCGGGTGACGGTTTCGTTCGCCGCTGTGACGCTGCGGGATTTGACGCAGTCGAGGAACTCGCGGACGTGCTTGGCGGGATCTGTCCCGGACATTTCACTCGTGGGCATACCGGCGAGCAGCGCGGGATTGCTGGCTGCGATTTTCCCGAAATCGGCGGTTTCGACCCAGCCTTGGTCGCCCTCGAAGCGCACCGGACAGCTGCCGGGGACGACCCAATCGCCCTCGCCTTTGAATCCGGAAAGACGCATGACGAGCTTCACCCCGCTGGCGTAGCGGCCCTCGATGAGAGTGTCGCCCTTACTCTCGAATTCGACGGGCACGGTGCCGTCCGCATCCGCAGCCCACTGGCAGAGATCCAGCGTGTGGGCGCCCCATTCCGGCAGGCCAGCACCGCCGTGGAAGGCGTAGTGGCCGCGCCATTGCCCTTCCACGTATTTTTTGTTGAACGGTCGGTGCGGTGAGGGGCCGAGCCAGCGGTCCCAGTCGATGACGGAGGGATCTGGCTCGGGCTCGGCGGGCAGCGGGGCGCGGTCGGGGACGAGGCGCAAGATGGATGCGTGGACGGTGTGGATTTTCCCCAAACGGCCGCTGCGGGCGAGCTCGGCGGCGAAGCGGAAGTTATCGACGTTGCGCCGCTGGGTGCCGGCTTGAAAGACGCGTTTGTGGAGCTTCACGGCGTCGGAGAGTTCCTGCGTTTCGTGAATCGTCATGCTGCAGGGTTTTTCCGCGTAGATGTCCTTGCCGGCCTTGGAGGCGAGGATGATGCCGAGCGCGTGCCAGCGGTCCCCGGTGGTGATCTGGACGGCGTCGATGTCGTCGCGACCGAGGATTTCCATCATATCGCGGCATTTGTAGCAGTCCTCGTTTTTGTATTGTTTGTTCGCCATGCGGCGGACGATTTCGCGGCGCGACTCCTGGACATCGGCGATGGCGACGAACTGGACGTCCGGCTGGGCGAGGAAAGTCGAAAGCACTAGCCGCCCGCGCGGGCCGATGCCGATGCCGCCCATGACGATGCGGTTGCTGGGAGCGACGGCGCCGTTTTTTCCCAAGGCGGACCCGGGAATAATCGTCGGCATGCCGATGGCAAGGGCGGTGGTTCCGAGGAATTTGCGGCGGGTGAAGTTCGAGGGCATGAATTTGAAGGTTGGAGGCGGCTTACGCAGCTGGAGCAGGTGATACTTTCAGACGGGCGCGTTTCCCCTTCCCCTGTCGGAAGCGGGAAGCTAGAGATCCAAGTGTGGACGCCAGCATCCAAGAGAGACTCGACAACTTCATCCGCCGCAAGGGCCTGCGCCGGACCGGGCAGCGGGAGACGATCGTGAAAGCGGCCTTTTCCAAGGACGAGCATTTCACGGCGGACGAGCTTTTCGAAAGAGCGAGGAAACTGGATTCCGAGACTTCCCGCGCCACGGTTTACCGGACGTTGAGCTTGTTGGTGGAGGCGGATTTGCTGCGCGAAATCGACTTGGGCGACAATCACACCACCTACGATCCGAATTTCCTGGAAAAACCTTCGCACAACCACCTCGTCTGCACGGACTGCGGACGTGTGGTGGAGTTCGAAGACTCACACCTCGACCTTCTCAACGACTGCATCACCCGTAGGCTCGGCTTCAAGCCAGTCCGGCAGACGATCAAAATCGAGGCGAACTGCGAGCAGCTCCGCCTCAAAGGCCGCTGCCCGAATCTCATCGCCACCCGCCTCACGGGGAAACGGCTTCGGAAAAAACGCTGACTCACGCATGCATCCCCGTGGGAAATCAGCCTGACGCCTTAAATTTTTTCGAAAAAAAGCAACCGATCCGTTCGTAACGCGATTTCTTATTGGCCTACCTTCGCCAACCCTTCCAGCTTCCCACCCTCCTCATGCAAAGCCCCACCCGCCGCAGTTTCATCAAGTCCGCCGCCGCCCTGGCGGGCACCGCGCTCGCTCCCAACCTGCTTCTGGGCGAGGAAAAAGCCCTCAAGCAACTCAACGTCGCGGCGATCGGCTGCGGCGGCAAAGGCCTGAGTGACATTTCCGAAATCTCGGCTGGAAACCGCATTGCGTTTCTTTGCGACGTTGACAGGAACATGGCCAAGGGCGCGATTGAGCGGTTTCCAGACGCCAGGTTTTTCTCGGACTACCGGGAAATGTTCGCCGCTGTGGCCGATCAGATCGACGTGGTCACCGTTTCCACCCCGGACCACATGCACTTCCCGATCGCCGTGGAAGCGATCCGGCTCGGCAAGCCCGTGATGGTGCAGAAGCCGCTCTGCAACAATCTGTGGGAAACCCGCGCACTCGCCAATTTCGCCAAAGAAAAAGGCGTTTACACCGTGATGGGGAACCAAGGGGCCACCATGCAAGGCACCCGCATC
>JBOFET010000127.1:0-7079 GCA_051648225.1 Luteolibacter sp. | reverse complement strand
AGCCCCGGGAAAAGGCTCCCTGAGCGGCACGCCCCCCCTTCTCCGATACACCCCGAACGCCGATGTCAACGGCACGGACAGCTTCACTTTCCGGGTTTTCGACGGTAAGACCTACTCGGCAGCTGCCACCGTATCGATCAACATCTCATCGGTAAATGACGCTCCCGTTGCAAGCTCCAGGTCCGTCACCACCCACAAAAATACCGCGTTCCCGATCATCCTGAGCGGCAATGACAAGGATTCATTCACACTTCGCTACAGTGTCGTTTCGAATCCCACCTCCGGGAAACTGGCAGGAACGGCGCCGAACATCACCTACACTCCTAACAACAATTTCGTCGGTACCGACCAGTTCACCTTTCTGGTAAACGACGGGACTCTCAACTCCTCGACGGCGACGATTTCGATCCTCGTCGCCCAGACCGGCAATGTTCCAACCACGCCGGCGAATGTCCCTCCGGTTTTCGCAGGCAGCCCGTTTTACGCTGCTGATGCCAATGAAGGGATTCTTTACTCAGGCCAAACGATTGCGAATCAAGCGACGGACTCCCAACCCATATCCTATTGGAAAGTCTCTGGACCTGCGTGGCTGAACGTCGCGACGGATGGAACCCTTTCCGGCACTCCGCCTTTTGGTAGCTCAGGTGTGAACGCCTTCCACATCCGGGCAGCGGACCCGTCTTCCCTGACTGCGGACGCCGAACTCCGCATCAACGTCACCTGGCTGCCCGTCCCATGGCAAACCGGCAATGTGGGACTCGGGCCACTCGCAGGTTCCGTGACCTATGGCGCGGGGACGTTCACCCAAACCGGGTCCGGAATCATCAACAGAAACAAAGACAGCTTTCGTTACACCTTCCAGCGTCTGAGTGGCGATGGAGAAATCATCGCGAAAGTGGGACCGATGCCGGATCACGGCACATGGGCCCGGGTAGGCGTCATGATCCGGGCCTCGCTGGGTCCAAATTCCCGCCATGTGTTCTTCGGACTGACCAACCCAACCTCCTACCGACTGGCCAGCCGCTCCAATGGTGGAGGAAAGACCATCACGAAAAACAGCACTTCTTCCGCAGGTGCCGACACTTGGGTGCGCTTGATTCGCACGGGCCGGAGAATCAACTCCTACCGGAGCGACAATGGAATCAACTGGACCTTTTCAGGGGCAGCCAATGTGAAAATTGGCCAAGAATGCTATATCGGACTTGCTGTGGCAAGCGGCGGAACCGCCGTGGACTTCACCTCCCAGTTCAGCAACGTTTACGTCGTTCCATAAGCTGCCGCGCTTCCAAAGGTGAGGCGATCACCCGGTCCAAGTTCACAAGCGATCCGGGATTTCCGCCTTGTCGCAAGAGGCTTCGATTGCTTGCCTCACCCAACCACCATGGCTGCTACTCAAAACACGATCGCACTGGTTTACGATTACGACCAGACGCTCAGCCCCCGCTACATGCAGGACGACGTGGTGTTCCCCGAGTTCGGGATCGACCCCGCCCAGTTCTGGGCCAAGTGCAATGCCCTTGTCCACGACCAGAAATGGGACGGCGAACTCGCCTACATGAAGTGCCTGCTCGATTACCTGGGCATGGACAATGTCACTAACACCCGCCTCACCGAGCTCGGTGCCGGCCTGCGCTTCTTCCCCGGTCTGCCCGAACTTTTCCAGGCCCTTCCAAAAGCGGCCCTCAGTCCAGTGCACGAAGCCGCCGGTATCAAGGTGGAGCACTACATCATTTCCTCCGGCCTCAAGGCTTTGTTAGACGGTTCACGCCTCAAGCCGTTTGTGAAGGCCATGTTCGGCTGCGAATTCGGCGAAGACGCCGAGGGCCGCATCAGTTTTCCGAAACGCGCCATCTCGCACACCACCAAGACGCAGTTCCTCTTCCGCATCAACAAGGGCATGCTCGGTTACGACCAAGACGTCAACGACCACATGCCACCCGACCAACGGCCGATTCCTTTTGAAAACATGGTCTATGTCGGCGACGGCCCGACTGACGTTCCCTGCTTCACCGTCATGGCAAGAAACGGTGGCCAGGGCATCGCCGTTTACAACCCGGAAGACACCACCGGCCGATCCTTCCGGAAATGCTTCCAGCTCTCCACCCACGCCGGCCGCGTGAAACACATCGCCCCCGCCGACTACCGCCAAGGATCCCACCTCTGGTTGCTGCTCCAGGAAATGGTCACCGAAACCGCCGACCGAATCCTGCGCAGGCGAAGCGAGGAACGGGAGAATGCGACGGTAGCGGCTCCGACGTTTTGATCACCACCATGCTGCTAGTCGGAACCATGAGAGAATTTTCTCCGGACGTTGCCGATGCGCTTCGCTTCAACGACTGGTGCCCTGGAGACTAAAAGGAAACATCGTCCCTAGCGCAGAGATAGCCATAGAAGCCGACCGCCCAGCCTCCGATTAGCAGATACTCCACTCATGACTCGTTCAGAAATCTGAAGAAGTCTCTGAAGTCGTCCGGTGAGGTCGTCCATCAACGTGCGTTCAGTTTCCTCGCTATTCCTGATTGGCAGCTCCGATTTCGCGACCTAGCCTCGCGCCCTTCGATGTCAGAAAAATCCAATTTCCACTTCACCGGCATTTGTGGCACCGCCATGGGCGCTGTCGCCGCCGCGATGAAACAACGCGGCTTCACCGTCACCGGCTCCGATGCAAACGTCTATCCGCCCATGTCGGATTTCCTCCGCGGTCAGGGCATCACCCTCACCGAAGGTTACGCCGAGGCGAACATTCCTGCCGACACCGACGTCGTCATCATCGGCAACGCCATTTCCCGAGGAAATCCCGAGGCCGAGGCCGCGCTCGACCGCAAGCTACTCTATCACTCACTGCCTGAGGTGATGAAAGAGTTCTTCCTCCGCGGGAAACGCAACTTCGTCGTCTCCGGCACCCACGGGAAAACCACCACTTCCTCGATGCTCGCATGGATCCTGGTCCAAGCAGGCCGCGATCCCGGCTACATGATCGGCGGACTTCCGAAAAATCTCGGCCATGGCGCACAGTTCACCGACTCGGAATTCAACGTGCTCGAGGGTGACGAATACGACACCGCCTTCTTCGACAAGCGCTCGAAATTCCTCCACTACCTGCCGGAATGCGTCGTCATCAACAACGTCGAGTTTGACCACGCCGACATTTATAACAACCTCGACGAAATCAAACTCACCTTCCGCCGCCTACTCAACATCGTCCCCCGCCGCGGCGTGGCCTACATCAATGGCGACGAGCAAAACTGCCTCGACGTCACCCAAGGCGCCCCCTGCCCCATCACCACCGTCGGCTTCGGCGACCATTGCAGCCTGCGGATCGAAAATGTGAGCTACGCGCCGGACGGCAGCTCCTTTACCCTCGGCGGAGTGCCCTATTCCACCCGCATGACCGGCGAGTTCAATGTCCGCAACGCCGCCATGGCGGTTGCCTCCGCCACCTTCGCCGGTCTCACTCCGGATGAAATCCGCGCCGGGCTGGAGTCCTTCGACGGTGTCGCCCGCCGCCAAGAACTCCGCGGGGAGGTGAACGGCATCAAGGTCATCGACGACTTCGCCCACCATCCCACCGCCATCCGTCTCGCCGTGCAGAGCCTGCGCCAGCGGCATCCGGATTCGCGGTTGTGGATCCTCTTTGAACCACGCTCTAACACCACCCGCCGCGCCATTTTCCAGACCGAGCTTGCCGAAGCACTTGCCGCTGCGGACTTCGCCGTCGTCGCCGCCATTCCGGATCTCCACAAGATCCCGGAAAATGACCGCCTGGATCCCGACAAGCTCGCGGCAGACATCGCCCACCTCGGCGGTCAGGGTTGGTATCTTCCCGACCTGGAGTCGATCATCGCCAAGGTCACCAACCACGCAGAATCCGGCGACATCATCGCCGTCCTCAGCAACGGTGGCTTCGGCGGGATTCATGAAAAGTTGCTCTCCGCCCTCGCCTGAGTTAAACCAACGTTCAAATCCTTATGAACCGCCGCTCGCTCCTCACCATGATCCCCGCCGCCTCCGCCCTTTTTGCCTTTCGGGCGAATGGTGCGCCAGTGCCCCAGCCCCCATTCACCACCGCTGGGTTCTCCATCGCGGTCCAGTGTTGGTCGCTCAAGGAATTCACCCTCTTCCAAGCCATCGAAATGGCCGCAGCAGCCGGCATGGGAGGTATCGAGGTTTTTAAAGGCCAGTTGTTAGGCGGCGAACACGGCGATGTGAAATTCGGCCCTGACCTGACAGACGACCAGGTCCAGGCCTTGCTCGACCACTTGAAGAAAAACAATCTCGTCGCCGTGAATTTCGGCGTCACCGACATTCCCAAAGACGAGGCCGAGGCCCGCAAAACCTTCGAACTCGCCAAAAAACTCGGCCTCTACGGCGTCAGCACCGAGTCGCTCGGCTCACTCGACACCCTCGAAAAACTCGCCAAGGAATACAACATCAAGGTCTGCTTCCACAACCATCCCAAGCCCACCGCCCTTTGGAATCCAGACACCATCTGGAATGCCATCGAAGGCCGCCATGCGAACATCGGCTACTGCGCCGACATCGGCCACTGGGCCAGCTCCGGTCTCGATCCGCTCGCCGTCATCAAAAAAATCGCCCCACGGGTGCATGCCTTCCACATGAAGGACCGCTCCTCCATCGAGGCACCGAGTCGAGACCAGCCCTTCGGCACCGGCATCATCGACATCCCCGGCATCCTCGACGAGGTCCGCAAGCACGGCTTCGCAGGAAACGTCTCCATCGAGTATGAATACAATTGGAAGACCAATCTCCCGGAAATCGCCCAATGCGCCGGCTACCTCCGCGCCTATTCGAAGCTCCGCGCGTAAGACGGGCACACCCCCGCCCGACTTGTCACTTCTCCCACACTCGCAGCCGCAAGGCCTCAGCCGCTGCGCGTGCTTCGGCTTCCTTCTTGCTCTTCCCCTTGCCCGTCGCGAGCACCTTGTCCCGCCACGAGACCTCGGATTGAAAAACCCGCCGGTGGTCCGGACCACTCTCGCCGATGACCCGGTAGGCCGGTGCCTGCGGGTGGATCGCTTGGAGAAATTCCTGCAACTCGCCCTTCGGATTCCGCTCCTCCGGACTGGTCACCATGTTGCCGATCTCCGCTTCAAAAAGCCGCAGCACCAACTCGCGCGCCGGCACCGGTCCCGCATCCAGATAGACCGCACCGATCAGGGACTCGAACGCATCCGCCAAAGTCGATAGACGCCGCCGGCCACCGGTCGCCTCCTCGCCCTTTCCCAGCAAAACGTAGTCGCCGAGATGGATCGCCATCGCAAACCGGGCCAAGGCGCGCCGGGAAACCACCCGTGAGCGCAGCTTGGTGAGACGCCCTTCCGTGAAGTCCGGGAACATCTTGAAAAGCTCCTCCGTCACGATCAACTGCAGCACCGCGTCCCCGAGGAATTCCATCCGTTGGTTGTCGAAGTGGGGCTTCTGCGACTCATACGCCAGACTCGGATGAGTCAGCGCCTCCGCCAGTAACAGCGAATTGCGAAATTTGTAGTGAATCCTGCTCTCCAGCGGCTGCATCAGTCGTTCTACTTTGTTTCCTTCTCCCCCTTCCAAACCTCCACTGAGGTTCCGATAGGAAAGATGGGGTGATCGACGGGACTCGAACCCGCGACAACCGGAATCACAATCCGGGGCTCTACCAACTGAGCTACGACCACCATTTCAGGCGGGGCGGCAGACTCGTCCATCACTGCGGATTTGAAAAGGGAAAAATCAAACAAGTGTAAGATCCTATCTCCCTCCCCGATTTGCCGCCGCCCCATCACTCCGCGCTTGGCAGCCTCGATCCACCCGCCATTCTACCGCCCCATTCGCGGAACATCCAAAACACCATGAATCTCCTCGCCACGCGAATCATGCCAATTCTGACCGCCGTTCTGCTCTGCCATTGCGGGGCACCCACGCCACCACGGTGCGCCGTCGTGCCGAAATCATCCCGCCTCCCCGCTGCGACCCTCATCGCTGACGCGAAAAAACAATGGTCCATCCTTGCCGACACCACCCGCAAGTCCGAGTGGAATGCCGCCCGCGCCAGCTACAATTCCTCCGTCGCCAGACTCTTCGACCAACTCCGCTGCAGCCCGGACGATTGGGAATCCAGCGCCACCGCACTCGGCACGAAAATCGCCCCACCCGATGCAAAACAGGCCAACATCGCCAACATCGACGCAATTTTCCCGGCCTCTCAGGTCGATGTCAATCGACTCAACCATCATGAAATCACCCCCGGCGTAGGAGTGCCACTCGTCGGCTGGAAGGACACCACCCCGATCGGCGTCAAACGCCCGCCCTACCAACTTCCTAACGGATTTCCTTACAACCTCACCGCCACCCTCGAGTTCGACGACCCCGGCACACCCACCTGGCACTTCTCCAAGCGCTGGCTTCACAACGACTGCCAGATCGGAAAAACCCGCCACACGCTCGCCTCCGACTGGACCGCACCGAATGCATTCCTTTGGAAAATGACCGATCTGGATGACCTAAAAATCCAAAACGTCCTCACACCGGACCGCTTCACCGAGGAAACCGGCATCTATTTCCTCCAGCCTTACGATCCGAAAAAAATCCCCCTCGTCTTCGTGCACGGCCTCGTCTCCAGCCCGGATGCCTTCAAGAACATGATCAACGACATCGCCCCTGAACCTTGGTTCCGCGAGAAATATCAAATCTGGCTCTACAGCTATCCGACCGGAAATCCATGGATCTACAGCAGCGTGAAATTCCGCGAACTCATGCGCGAGGCTTGTGCCTATGCCCGCACCAAGGGTGATGACCAGAACCTCAACCGCATGGTCGTGGTCTCCCACTCCATGGGCGGCCTCATCACCCGGTCCAGCGTCACCGATCCGAAAGACGTGCTTTACCACAGTTTTTTCAAATCCCCCATCGACCAGCTCGAAGTGTCTGCACCCACCCGCAAGCTCATCCAGGACGCCACGCTCTATCAACCACTCACCGAGCCGAAACGCGTCGTCTTCCTCGCCGTCCCCCACCGTGGCAGCCCGATGGCGAACCGCTGGTTCGCCGGACTCATCTCCAACATCATCCGCCTGCCGAAA
>JBOFET010000126.1:0-3034 GCA_051648225.1 Luteolibacter sp. | reverse complement strand
GTCCAAGCTCTTTCAGGACGATGCCGCCTCCAGCGCCAGAACGATGTCGGTGATGGTGCCGAAGGTGATGTATTTCCTCATCCTTGCCTTCGTCGCGTGGAAAGTCGTGGGATTCTTCGGCGGTTACTATGAAGGCCTTGACCAGATCAGTGAGTGATTTGTGTAAGACTCGTCGTTTTTTCAAAAAAAGACCCGGTCCCCACGAAGGGAAACCGGGCGATTTTGAAAAATTTTAGAAGGCTTAAACTGGATTACCAGCGACCACCACCGCCGCCGCCGCCACCTTTGTGACCACCGCCGCCGCCTTTGTAGCCACCGCCACCGCCGCCACCGCCGCCACCGCGACGATCACCGCCGCCGCCGCCGCCGCCGCCGCCACCGCCGTAGCCACCACCACCACCGCCGCTTGGACGGGATTCTTTGGGCTCGGATGCGTTCACACGGAGGGCACGACCATTGTAGTCGTAGTCGTTGAGAGCCTCGATGGCTGCGTTCAGTTGGGTTTGATCGCCGAGCGTCACGAAGGCAAATCCTTTGGATTGCCCGGTTTCACGGTCGGTGATGATTTTGACCCGTTCAACAGGTCCATAAGCGGCGAAGAGTGCGGTCACATCTCCTTCAGTAGCAGTGTAGGGTAAGTTACCCACGTAGATATCCATTTGATTCAATTCTAATGACGCCATGATGATTCAGCACTTCTTCCGACCATGGCGTCACGGATCAAACAAAGAGCGGTTAAACCTACTTTCGCAGTTCAATCGATCTCTTGGTAGGCCTGCCGCAGACGAGTTGGCAATGATTGTTTTTGTTTATTTGCTTCGGTCACTTGACGGTTAGCCGCAGAGCGCCGACTTTCGTAAAATTCTTGCTTGCCCTGCACACGATTTATGTTTGTATCTGGGGATATTTTTAAAAAGTTGATCATCGTCCCGTTGTTTTCGGCCTAGGCCATGGCAATCGAGAGGGTTCATCACCGCCTTGCGAGAATTAACCTTCTAAACCCATTCAGCCCATCCATGAAAACATGGCAACTTCCCCGGTGCCCGGTCGCCGCTTTCTCCACCTTTTTCGCTCTTTTTTTCATTGGCTTGAGCGCAGCGGGAGCAGCTGCCTCACCACAGCCTCTGGACGTCAATGGCGATAGCATCCCCGACATTTGGGCGCTCCGGTATCAAGCCGGGGGCCTCAACCCGGAAGACGATTCTGACGGTGATGGAACCTCCAACGCCGAAGAAAGCGCGGCAGGCACGAATCCGCTGGCGGCAGGCTCGGTGATCCGGGTTTCCTCCATCAGCAAAGACGCCGGAGGGGTGCATCTGACTTTCCCGACCGTTCCGGGCAAACTTTACCGGGTGCAGGAAAACGTCTCCCTGGGGGCCATCTGGGGCGACATCGGAGCAGCCCACTCGGGAACGGGTGGCGAGGTGGAGACCACCGTCGTCACGCCCGGCTCGGCGAAGTTCTTCCGGGTCTATGTCCAGGATGTGGACACCGACAATGACGGGGTCACCGACTACGAAGAAATCCTCGCCGGCTATAATGAGCAAAGCCCGACCTCGTTCGGTGCCAGCGGTGCTACTGACCGAAGCGCACTCCTTGCCGCTCTCAATCCTGCGACTTTGAACACGGTCGATGTGGGAGCCATGGACCAGATCGCGACGGAACCAAGTCCGTCGGACACGGGAATGTTTGTCATCACGCGTCGTGGCAAGCTGACTCCGGTCACGGTGAATTTCACCGTATCTGGCGGTGCGGTCGAAGGGAGCGACTACGCTCCGGTCAGTCGCTCGGTGACGCTGCCTTTCGGAGTCAATACCGCTGCGGTGACCATTGCGCCGTTGGCAGATACGTTGATCGAATCGCCGGAATCCGTCATCCTCACGGTTTCGTCCGGCCCGGGTTACGCACCGCCCGCGCAATCCGCGGCGCTCCTGATTCATGATCGTTCCGCGCCAAACGGCACGGGCCTCTTTGGACGCTACTGGAACGAAGTGGCCAGTGGGGGAAATGCGATCTCCGGGTCGAATCCCGCGAAATTCGCCGGGATCCCGGCACTCACCCGCACCGACGCAACGTTGGAGTTTACCTGGCTGGGCACAGTGAACGGCGGATCACCTGCGCCCCTGATCGTGAACGGCGAGCGTTTTTCCGTCCGCTGGACTGGCGAGGTGCTGCCGGAGTTTTCCCAGATTTACACGTTTTTCTTCACGGCGGACGACGCGGCGCGGGTTTGGGTGAATGGAAAACGTTTGATCAACGCGTGGCCGCGTGGTGGCAGCCCGTCGGAGTTTTCCGGCACCATCGAGTTGGTCGAAGGGGTGAGAGTGCCGGTGGTGATCGAATACTATGAGGTGACTGGCGACGCGAAAGCCGAACTTCGGTGGCAGAGTGCAAATCGACCCAAAGAAATCGTTCCCACCGACCGGCTCTTCCCGACCGTGCCGCCCCGGATTCTCAGTGCGCTTGATGTGCTGCTCATCCAAAACAGCCCGCCTTATAACTACCAGATTGTCGCCAGTGGCGAACCGACGAGCTTCGAGGCAAGCAACTTGCCACCCGGCTGGACTTACAGCGCCACGACAGGCGTCATTTCCGGCACGCCAGACACCGCCGGGATATGGCCCATCCTCATCACGGCGACCAATTCCCATGGCTCCGGCAGTGAAATTCTCACTTTAAACGTGATCGCCACGGGCAGTCAGATCACCCGTGAGGTTTGGACCAATCTTCCCGGAGCGGACCTCTCGTCGATTCCATTCAGCACGCCGCCGGATGTAAGCGGCTTCGTCTCAAATCTCGAAGCCCCGCAAAATGATGGCGACGCCTTCGGTGTCCGCATTCGCGGCTCGCTCACCGCTCCCGCGACCGGCAGTTATCGCTTCTGGATCACTGCGGATCACGCAGCCGAGTTGTGGATTTCCAACGACGGTGAGGAAGTGAACTCCTTCCGCCGCGCCACGGTCACCGCACCCACCGCCTACCGCGGCTGGACCGATCCCGGGGCCGGAAAATCCGACTTCCTCTGGCTCGAAGC
>JBOFET010000125.1:0-3605 GCA_051648225.1 Luteolibacter sp. | reverse complement strand
ACTCCAGCAGCGTCGCCCTTTCCGGCTCGCTGTAATGACTCCAGCAGTCGAGCGGCTCCGCGTCGATGGCCATCATCTGGAATGATCCTCACGTCTTTCGGAAGTAGTCGCCAGTCGCTCCAGTACCGTCTCAGTTTCGCCTCCGCGTCTTGCTGGACCTTGTACCACGGACTCAGTTCCTCTCCGATCACGTTCCCTTCTTTGTCGTACTTGTTGACGGACATATTGAGTTCGCCGTCTCTTGTCAGTGCTGCCGTTGCGGCGGCGTACTGTGCCCACGTTTGGCAATACGTCGCGACCTGAACGCGGCTGGCTCGGCCCAGCATGTCGCGGCTTCTGAGTTCGAGTAACGTGTCCTGCCAAATCTCGCGCCCTTCCTCGGCTACCCACGGGGGGCACTCGTCGCCGAGGTCCATGTCATGTTCCTTGGTGGAAGATATCCCAGAGAAAGCCAGCAACCTTGATGGCCAGTGCATACTGCGGAAACATCGCGGCCAGCATCATTCCCAGCAGTCCCACGGCTCGCCGGATCGCCTCGTCCCGGCTCTGTGGTGGTTTCCGGGAACTCATGATCGCATGAAAGTCTCGGGCCGCTTTTCGCACCGTCTTGCGACGCTGGTCGAGTGTTTCCGTTCCCGCCCCTTCTGCGGCCATCATCGCCACGGAATTGAAATGCTCGAGTGCTTTCGTTTCGTATTCGTATTCCGTGTGTCGCGGTTTTATCGCCCTCATTGAAATCTCACCGTTAGGTCTGGGGCTCCGTCCAGTTCCAGAGTCGCCCAGGAAAGATCTTCAGCAAATGAAACGCCGCGGAGTGTCGTCGATAATGACACCCCGAACTTTTTGACGGAAACGGTCGCCCCGGGCTTTATCTGAAATCGGCCCGGAGCGACTGAGATCGTGCGATCACTTCCCTTCCATGATGCGGACACACCGACAGACGGAAACTCAACGCTCTGTTTTGTCAGCAGGTCCGCGGCCCACTTCCGCGCGCTGTCCGGAGCGTCTACGTCGATTTCGAACAAGCCAGAGATTGCCTGTTCCTCGGTAACGTGTCCACGTCGCAAGAGGTGCCCGGCGAGTATAGCGGCCACGACCTCCGGCGAGGCGGCGGCATTCGAGACGATGGCGCTGACGTTATCGTTTTCGAAGGTCGGAACCCTGTCGAAGTGGTCGTCGTCGTGTAGTGCGTAAAGTTGCTCGACGTCCCACGATTCGAGGAACCACGCTTGCCAGTGTTTGCCCTGATGTGGTCCGCCGTTTCGGAGATGGTCGAGAATCTCAGACTTCGCTGGGCGTTTCTTGTTGTTCAGCTCGACGGCCATTTCATTTTGCCGGCGATACGATGGCGGCTGGAGAATGTCGATTTCCGTCTGGATCGTGTACTCCTGCGGAACTGAGCCGATTTGTTTTCCGTGAAGTTCTGCGGCCCGTGCAATCGTGATGATGTTTTCCGGCTTACCTCCTGACCACAGGAAACGCCGTTTCGCTGCGGGGCAGTTCGCGCACCAGTCCTCGGAAACAAGCCAGCGGTCGCTGATTTTCGCCGTCGCTTTGACGACTCCACTCGTCGACGCTGCGGTCTCCCAGTGGATCAGCGGGTGTGGAGGCTCCGCCGTGGCCGGAACCTGTATTGGCAGTGCTTCCGGCTCCACGGCCACGGCGGTCTCAGGTCGTTTGAATTCGTCCGGAAGATCCGGGCCATCCATCGAGGCGAGGATTCCGGCGTCGATGACCAAGATCAGTGCGAGGATGTTCATCGCCACTGGCTCCCCTCTCTGAGTTCAAAGTGCCACGATTCGGCGTCTCCACTTCGAAACGCCTTGTCCATGTCCGAGCGGTAAACGCCAGAGCAACCAATCGGGAGTTCATACGTCGAGCCGTCGCGAAGTTTCAGAACGTTCGGGCCGCTCGGCGTTCCGTCTCCCCAGCTTTGCCAGTGAAGATAGCCGTCCTCGCCGTTGTGAGCCTGAAAGATCCCACAGAGTGTTTCACAGTGTGCGGACGGAGTCGGCCTGACCATTCCGTTCTGGTCGCGTTTGCCAGTTGTTGCCCACGATCGAGAGAACGCCCCAGCAAAACCACAGGCCAAGGCGTCCGCCGTTTCGCCGGATGTGTTGGCCAGATGAGCGTCGAACCTGTGACCATTGGCAGCGGCGACGAGATCAGCCGGCGGACCCTTGCGATCAGTGCCCCAGAGTTTCGCCAGATCTGGACGGCCGAAAGGATTGTCGACGCTCAGGTCGGTGCTTTCGTATTTCGCCCGTGGTATCGCACCGTGAAGGCTGAGCGTTTTGGCGGCCATCGATCCGTACATTCCGCCGCCGTTTCCGAGGGAGCTTTTGCCGATTATGGTTCGACCGTAGCCGTATATGAATTCATAAGCCAGCACGACAGGTTTCGCGACGATCTGTTTTTCGTCAATCTGGCGGAGCATTGTCAGCGTTGCGGCTCGGTACGTTCCACGCGCGACGCACGTTCCCGGATCGTCATCAGATCGTGGCGGCCGGCGAGCGAGTTGGAAATCGTTTCGACGTCCCGGGAAATACTTTCCCATGAGATGCGGCATCAGCACGGCCTGAACGCCGCGAGCCTTGAGACGTTCCCACGCTCCTCTGATTGTGTCATTGTTGGCACAGATCGGTTGACGACCAGCGGCGATCAGCTCGACGACTGCGGCGTCTCTGATAGTCGGATCGAGCAAACAGCCAGACGGAAAAACTTCCTCGCTCATTTGCCCCTCAGTTTCTTCACGATCTCCGCGCGGTTCGCGTCGGTGATGTCAATCCGTTTGGCTCGCCACTCCTTGACGCGGGAAATGTCCGTGAGTGTGCCGGCATCTTTGAGCGTGTCGGCGATCTTGAGAAGATGGTCGGTGTGTTGCTGCATCGTTCCGCCGAGCATCTTTGACTCGACGGCCACGGCGAACGCTTCCCACGTTTGCTCAGCCGATGGCTTTACGCTGATCAGGTCCGGCGTCGGCTTGATCGGCTCAGGCTCGACGGGTTTCGGCTTCGATCCCTGTTGAGTGAAAAACCAGATCGCTCCAATGATCAGGATAATCGGCAGCAGGCTCCCGGATTGTTTATCACTTGGCATCTGGCTTGACCTCCGGAACGGTCGCAGCCTTTGCCAACAGTGCCGCCAGTTCGTCGCGAAGCGGTGACGGTGGCAAACGGTTGACGATGGCGACCAGAGCCTCGAGGGTTTCAGCCTGGGTGAGCGTTCCGGGGCTGGAGTCACCGGAGCCGATCAGGCCAACGAGTCGGAGAATCTTTTCGAGTGCTGGGATTTTTCCCAGTTGTTCCGTGATTGTGCCGACGATCTTTCCGGGATTGATCAGCAACGCAAGGGCGATGATCACACCGGTCTGCCAATTCAATTGGCTGAAGTCAATTTTCAAACCGGCGGCATCCTCCGGAGTACAACCCACGCAGAGGATGGAAAGGATTGCTGCCAACAGCAAGAGCGGCGGACCTTGTCGCGAGTGCATTCTCACACCTCGCGGAGACGTCGAGTCCTAAATCTCGCAAACCCCGTTTCGATTGTCAACATCAACCAGCGGGCTCGCACTCAAACAAACAAACTCAGCAACCTTTTTTAGC
>JBOFET010000124.1:0-1627 GCA_051648225.1 Luteolibacter sp. | reverse complement strand
TGAACGCGAACATTTCCGGATGCTGATGCGGATGTGCGAGAAGTTTACGGGCTGCCGGGTGTTGTCATATTGTCTGATGTCCAATCACTTCCATCTCCTGCTGGAAGTGCCGCCGATGCCGGAGGGTGGAATTCCGGATGAGGAATTATTCAAGAGACTGCGTGTGTTCTACAGCGAGGCGCAGGTGGCAGAGGTCGCTCGGGAACTGGAAGAGGCCGCGTCAGTGACTTCAGTGACCAAGCGAGGTGATTTTGAGTGGCCGCCAGTGGATGAGATGGGTGTGCCGCTGACACGGGCTCAGGAAAAGGCGATCACCAAGCAGTTGTCGGAACGCAGAGTTCAAGAAGCCAGGCTTTTTGACGGAGTTTCTCTTGCATGCGCCTTTTTTCCCTCTAACCTCCGCGCATCATGAACAACCGCAAGCGATGGACGGCGCCTTGGAAGGATTCACGGGAGAAACCGGTGATTTACCACTGCCTTAGTCGGGTCGTGGGGCGGCAGTTCGTGCTGGAGGTGGATGAACGCGAACATTTCCGGATGCTGATGCGGATGTGCGAGAAGTTTACGGGCTGCCGGGTGTTGTCATATTGTCTGATGTCCAATCACTTCCATCTCCTACTGGAAGTGCCGCCGATGCCGAAGGGTGGGATTCCGGATGAGGAATTATTCAAAAGACTGCGTGTGTTCTACAGCGAGGCGCAGGTGGCAGAGGTCGCTCGGGAACTGGAAGAGGCCGCGTCAGTGACTTCAGTGACCAAGCGAGGTGATTTCGAGTTGCCGCCAGTGGATGAGATGGGTGTGCCGCTGACACGGGCTCAGGAAAAGGCGATCGCCAGGCAGTTGTCGGAACGCAGAGTTGAGGAGATCCGCAGCCGTTACACCCGGAGGATGCATGATCTGAGCGAGTTCATGAAATCGCTGCTAGAGCGCTTCACCAAGTGGTTCAACCGCGCCCATTCGCGCTCCGGCACCTTGTGGGAAGACCGGTTCAAGAGCGTGATCGTGGAAAGCGGGACCGCAGCGCGGACGATGGCGGCTTACATCGACCTGAATCCGGTGCGGGCAGGCATGGTGGAAGATCCGGCAGAGTATCGCTGGAGCAGTTACGGGGAGGCCGTCGGCGGTGGAAAGAAGGGGAATGGGAAAAAGGCGCGTGAAGGGCTGGTGCGGGCGTATTTTTGCGATCAGGGGGTGGGATTCGAAGCTGAACGGTGGGCGGAGGTTTCGCGGTTGTACCGGCGGCTGATGGGGTTGGCGCTGGAACGCAAGAGTGGGAAGGCGGAGGTGGATTCCCGGCGACGGTCACAGACCACCGCTACAGTGATGGAGACGTTAGAATCGAAGGACAACGACACGGTGCTACCGAATTTGAAGCTGGCGGCGATGTTGCGTTGCCGGGTGAGATATTTCACGGACGGCGCGGTGATTGGGAGCAAGGCGTTTGTGAACGAGGTGTTTGCAGAAGCGCGGGAACGGTTCACGGAGCGCCGAAAGGATGGCGCACGCCGGATGAGGGGTAATGGAAAAGCGGCTGCCGGGGTGCTATGGAGCGTGAGGGACTTGAGAGTTCGGGTGTGAGGGTGGCTTGGACGATGAAATCCACTGGCATTTTTACCGGTTGGGCCGG
>JBOFET010000123.1:0-15217 GCA_051648225.1 Luteolibacter sp. | reverse complement strand
ACTTACCTGTGGTCATGTAGTCCGAGTGGGAGGTTATGGCCTTGGACCCGTCGCCAAGGAGATTGTCTGCTGGCATCCGGAGTTTGGATACAAGCGGACGAAGCATGGTAACCGGGCAAAAATGCAAGGGCGGCTGAAGAACAAGATGGATGGTGGCCTCAGGGCCAGAGTGTCTTCTTGTTCACCATACAACGGTAGACTAGATTCCTTACCAGACACGGATTTTGCACCACACAAGGACTGGGTATTGCTCGAAGTCGAAGATGAGGAAGGAAGGAACAAGTTTGATATCGAACCAACAGTAGAAAGAATCGAAGAGGCCGAGCATGGGAAAGAGACCTACTTCGTCGGCTACCCGGGTGGGGCTGGCTGGAAGACGATGGCGAGCCAATGGTTTGGTCATCACTTGCTCGAAGATGGCAAACCGCCACAGGCAAAGAAATCAGGAAATCATGTCGTCGCTGATGTAAAAGATAAACTTGTATACTACCACGGACGTGTTGATGCCCGCCCCGGGATGAGTGGGGGTGGTGTTTTTCATGCAATGGACGGAAGCCTTATTGGACTGCATCGCTCACGAGATGACGCTGCCTTAGAGGCACACGCTATCAGCGTGAATGATATTCTCGAATGGCTGGACACCGAGTATAAAATGGTGCCGGTTTTTAAAAAGAGGCGGCATCCGCGACCATCGCGGTGGCTGCTTGGAGGAGTTCTAGGAATCATCGGCATCGTTGCGGCCAGTATTTTGAGCCTTAAGTGCCGCTCTCCTGAATATGTCTGGCGCGGTGTCGTGCAAGAAATCGTCATTGAGGATGGCATTGAGCAGCGTCGACCCGTTGATGGTGCCATAGTTATTCCACATCTCAAACGCGACTATAACATGCTGTTGAAAGTTGTTACACCTTCGCCTAAGGAGCTAGGGGTTGGAGAGTTTGAGATTCGCACCCGGGAACCTAATTACTTCTCCGAAGATGCGGAACTTGAGATATCCAAGGATGGATACGAAACTGTAAAGCGCCGCGCGCAGGCTGTCACTCCGTTGAAGAATGGTGAACACCGCAGAATTTACACACTCATCAAGAAATCTACTCAATGAAAACAATTTTTTACATCCTCTTGTCTTTCCAGTGTCTCTCTATGAGCGGTCTTGCCCAACACAAATCTTTCGAAGTGCCCGTCTATATTGTAAGGATGGGGCAGAGGAATTTGCCCGTGGAAAATATTGAAATCTTGCCACTGCCATTTGGTAGTTCTTCAGTCATGGGAGCAATTCCCGGTAGGACCGATGGCAAGGGGAAGGCGCTAATTCGCTTCCAATCTCGGGAGTCGATCGCCAATCTCAACTATGAAGTAACAGAAGGTCCAGATGGCAAGAAATGGTTTGTGAGGTTTCATGGTCTATATCCTGATGGAGGTGCGGATTTGCCACCTCATCGTACAGTAGCTTCTCCAGATAAAAATTCGGAACTCAAGATGGAAGCTTATCCCAGTAATGAGGCAGCAATTGCTGCCCGCTTTGATCTGGTGCAAGGCAGAACAGCCATGATTGGTGCGGCAATTGCTAAGTCAGTGACCTTGCCTCCTCTAAGCGAGTCACTTAGGTTAGACGCTAAACCATATGAGCTTAAAGATCCGATTCAGAGTTTCAACGAAGTCGCTAAAATATTGGAAACTTCGCCGGAAATCGCAAAGCAGCTTGTAAAAGAATGGCAAGCCGCAGTGGTGAAAGCACCGGAGAACAGTAAATTGGATGAAAAGGCTCTATCCGCTCTTGTAGATGGTGATACGGTTAAAGCTGCCAAGTTTGCTGTAAAGGCTGAAGAACTTACGGGACTAGAAAAGCAAAATTTGGGTGCAATCTCAGATACCGGTCGCTTGGTAGAAACCGTGTATCATTTTAATAAGGCGGCACAAGATATCGGTGATAGTTCAACCGATTCAGAAGCAATAAGGAGGCTTAGAAAGAGTGAAGGAGAGATTGGACCTTTACGGCCCTCTCCAGCGGCTGGAAGGATTCCCGAAGGTTCCTTGGATAAATCAAAACTTAAGAACTTTTCAAAAGAGGCCCGTGAAACTTCATCGAAACAGTAGCCCTTTCAAACTAAAGAATTATGAACAACTCCTATCCACAGTTGCATGAAGAGGCATCAAACCTTATACTTCATAAAGATACTCCTACGTGTATTACCCTTGCTGACCGCGAGGCGGAAATATTTTTTGAAACTCATCAAGGGCGGAATCTGTTGAATGAATTGGAGCAATCTTTGGCTAATCCATCTGCGTCTCCGGAGAGCCCCCTGATTGGCGAGCAAGCTGGACAGGTTTCCGAAGCTGGATATCAGCTTATTGTCCAGTTTGAAACTGGAGGACGACCTTACTACGAGAACGTATATCGTAGTGCACCTGTCTGGCCAGGATACTCCTCGGGTATCACCATCGGCTTTGGTTTCGACCTCGGTTACAATAATGAGGCTGGGTATCGCCTGGCATGGGCTAACCACCTGAGCGAGGAGAATTTCCAGCGGATGAAAAATGCCCTCGGCTTTAGGACAATTGAACCAAATCGGGCTGAAAAGGTGGAGAAGGCGAGGCGACTGGTGAGTCAGTTTAGCGATATCCGAATACCATGGGGCACGGCGGAAACTGTCTTCGTTGAACAGACGCTACCAAAGTTTGTCCGTTTGCTGCTCGCTTCGATTACTGAGGCGAGGCTTTTGCCAGCAGACTGCTTTGGATCTCTCACATCCTTGGTCTTTAACCGTGGTGCCAGTTTCAATTCATCGGGTCCCCGCTACCGAGAAATGAGGGAAATAAAGCAGGCTATTGCAGCCAACCAGTTGCATCTTGTGCCGGACGCGTTGCGCAGTATGAAGCGACTATGGCCCAGCAGCACTGGAAGTGGCGGGTTACAAGCGAGACGGGAAAAGGAAGCTCTACTTTGGGAGCGTGGACTCGCTACGATCAGTGTCCCTTCTTTAGATATGCCGTTCTCGCCTATACTTGCAATAAGTTCAGATGTTGCCACTGACGACTCGTGGGAATCTGTAGTGCACACGAGTGGACTGCCCGCGACTGTCGAAGCAGATTGGTATGACTCCGAGAGTATTCGTGATGCTCAAATTCAAGGGGGATCAGATTCTCTGGATCTACTAGCGGAAACAGTTGGCGACGTCAGATGGGCGCACGATTCACTTCAACCTGACTTCCGACATCTTGATAACAATTACACTGGAGTCTTTGAATTTACGGCAGAACACTTGGAAGTTCTTTTGCGTGCGAATCACTTTAATCCAGATTCAGGACAAGATAACTTGTTGTTCGGATTACGTGGTTGCCGCTTGGCTGGAGGCAGTCAGATGGAGCAAGGACAATCCAAGGTGATTCTTGAGGACATTCGTCCAGATCATCGCCGCTTTAGTTGCGTAATTGGAGTATATCACCGTCCCGAGATGACATTGTCAGTATTTACAGGGTCTACTGTTCCCAACCGCGGAGGCGTGCTCCTACATTTCAATCGTAATCGCAACAGTTCCTCGGTAGTTGACCCACAATGCAATGTCCTGCCTTGTGGGATGCATCCGCATGTGGTGGGAACACATAACAACCGCTATCCTGGCTGTTTCCTTCAGGGCACAAGTTTTGGCAACAGGTTGAGAGTAGTAGTGCTCCGCAGTCACAAAGATGTCGTTTATGATACCGGTGATGTTTGGCATGACTGGGTGCCTCACGATAACATTCATCCAGCATTCTCCACTCAAACAGCCGACTTTTCATCCGTAGGCTGCACTACTGTGAAAGGAAGCTTTTCTAATGGAATGCATCATGGGCAGTGGGCTGAATTCCGGCGTGCCGCCGGACTCACCGATAATGGCAATCACGATGGCAGACGTTACACGTTTGTGCTTCTTACCGGACTCGAGGCTCTCCTAGCTAGCCGTCTTTCATCCCAACAAGCTGGCCATGAAGTTGTAAAAGACAACCTCTGGCGTCTGCGTCATGGGTCTACTGGTGATGCCGTAAGGCGTCTGCAGGCTGCCTTGGGCATAACCCAACCCGATGGTAGCTTTGGAGCCATTACCAAGATGAAGCTCGTAAACTTACAACGTTCTCGCTTGGGATGGGCTGATGGTATCTACAGCCCAGAGATGGAGGAACTACTCGGAATTCATGTATTTGCTTGATCTATCGAGAGCGCTATTTGCGTTTTCAGCTACGGGTGGAGCCGGTCGCGGGTAGTGGTGAGCTCTTGGTTTTGTGGGTGCTGAGAACAATCAAAACAGCCCTCCCTGATTTTGGATGGGCGGATAGAACGAACCGATGACGACGAAGGGATTCTTGCCGCGTCCGTGCCATTCGCGGGTGGTGCCGAGGAAGAGGTGGAGATCTTTGTCCCGGAAATTTTGAAATACATCTGGCGACGAGGCCTGCCAATGGTGGAAATTTGAGAACCGCAGGCGAATCCGCTTAACGTTTCCGTATTTTGGGCTACCTTTCCGCCGTGCCTCCTCTTGGTCAGTCCCTTTCGTTCTCGCTCCATGACGAGGTGGAGGGACAACCGCTTACGCCTGAAAACATCGATTTGCTGACCCTTCACCAGTTCATGGGGGAAGTGATTGAATTGATTCAAGGCGAGGCCAAGCGTGCAGAAATGGGGCAGCCGTCGGTAGCGATCGAAGATGGATCGGTCAAATTGATTTCCATCGTGACAGCGATTGTGGCGAGTTCGTGCCAGGCAGACATGGAAACCTTGGCGCGATCGGAAGACCTCGATGCCATTTCCCCGAAGCGAGCACAGATCATTGAAACGTGGCAGAGTCGGGCGATCCGAGCCGATTCCAAACGCCGATACAGTATTGTCCCTAATGCGGCGAAAACGGACGGGCGGGTGATACTGATCACCCGGGAAAGCGATTATCGGCACCGGCAGCTCGACAATTGGGTGCGGGCGGAAAAATACCTTTCGGGGCGGGTCGTGGATCTTGGCGGGAAAACGAAGCCCAACATCCATCTGGTTCTTCCGTCCGGCCAATCGATCAAGGTGGAGGCCAGTGAAAGCCAGCTTGAGGGCGCGGACTATCTCTACAAAGCGATGACATTAAACGTCAGCGCGATGGAGGATATCCGCAACGGAGAGCTTCGCGATCTACGACTCATCGACGTGGTAAGACCCCTGAAGGAGATCGACGAAGACAAACTTAAAGCGCTTTGGCAGAAAGGCCGGAAAGCCTGGGGGGAAATCACCAATCCCACAGAGTGGGTGGAACAACTGCGGGAATCCTGATCCATGCTAAAAATCTGCCTCGATACTTCCTATCTTATCAGCTTCGCCGACGATACCCGTCCGAACCATCAGACAGCGGTCGATTACTTTCGGCACTGTGTGGCGAACGGACATTTGCTTTGCCTTTCCACCTTGGTAGTCTCGGAACTTGAAGTGGGCCAGCCCGCCAGCGATCTTCCACTTCAGCATTTTCACATCATCCCCTTCAACTTCCGGCATGCGGTGCGCTCAGCGGACTACCACAAGGTGATCAAGGGGTTGCCTGCTCCGGATTCCGCAGATCGGCATGTCGTCCGCAACGACTTGAAAATTCTCGCACAAGCGGATGTCGAGCAATGTTCGGTGATCTTAACTGAAGACGCGAACACGCTTACCAGATGGGCAGGCCTCCTCGGGAAATCAAATCTGTGCCGAGTCTCGCCTTTGCTTCTCAAGGATGGATTTCGACCGGACGAACTGGTTGACCCCGATCAGAAGACGTTGGGAATTTGATGAACAGCAGGGATCGGCGCGGAGGATGTGGGCTTTTGTCTGGAATTCCTGCTCGCTGGGAGCTGGGAGAAAGCGGAGGAAGTTTGAATCCCAGATGTATGAGATGAAGAGCTGCGGGAGGACAAAAGAGGCAACCAGCGCATCTGGTTGGACTCTTGTCCGACTGGATAGGCACTTCTGCCACTGACAGGCTTCGTGCGAACGAGTCGCCGTTTAGAAACGCAAAACCCCACCGGGGTTGATCCGGCGGGGTCTTGATGAAGCGGGTTGTCTTGGCGCTAGCTCAGCGGCCGCTCACGGCGGTGAAACGGGTGCGAAGCCTTTCGACGCCGACATTGATGGCACTGCGGACGGATGCCCATGAAGTCGTGGGAGTCGCTTCGCGCTTTTTTCCAAGGCGGTGATCGACCAGTGCCACGAGCCGTTCACCAGTGACGGAATCGACGATCTCGCCCTCAAACGATACGCTGGACACAAGGGCGGCGACCTCGGCGGAGCCGAGACTGCCGGTCAGGGTGACCGCCGGATTCGCGTGCACGGTGGTGACTGGACGGCCGGTTTTCTGGCCCTCGATCACATCGGTAAGTCCGGTGCGGACGCGCAGGGTACTGGGGCCGGGGACTGCGACGATTTTCAAGCCTGGTGACATCTGCCGCTGCAACGACTCTCCCAGATAGGCTGCGAGTTGCTCCTTCACGGCGGCGCTGACGCCGGGGGCTCCGATCACGGTGGTCACCGGGCTGATGATCACGCTGTCGTATTTCTTGAAGTCCACGCCGGGCTTCACGAAGGAGGAAACGGCATCCTCGGTGCCATACCCGGCATTGAGCTGGGCATAGTTGGAGAGGAATCCCGATGGAGATCTGCTTCCGGTGGAGCATGAGGAGAGTGCGAGTGCGGCGCCCGCAGCGGTGAACAGTCCGAGTCGTGTGATGATATTCATGAGATTTTTTTAATGGGGTGGCGGCGCAATCGTCGAAGCGACTGCTCCTCCAAGGGTTCTGGCATACAAACCAAGGGCGGTCAAGAATCCCCAACCGGGGAAATACGCTGCTCAACCTTGCGATACGCGGCGGGCTTTTCCCTGAGGATGCAGAGTTGGCTGTCTCGAAATTTCCGGGTTTCCCACGGCCAGAAATCCGCGCAGGGTCGGCGTGCCGATGAACGTCCTCGCCCCCAACTTGCTCATCCTCGCATCCGCCGGCTCGGGGAAGACCTATCAGCTTGCGAACCGGGTGATCGGCCTGGTGGCGAGCGGCGTGGCTCCGGAGAAAATCGTGGCGCTCACGTTTACCCGCAAGGCTGCGGGTGAATTCGCGGACTCGGTCTTGATGAAGCTCGCGACTGCTGCAAGTGAGGAAAAGTCCGCTGCCGGGCTGCGGAGGGATCTTGCGCTGCCACACGCGGACTTCAGCGAAGCGCTGGAGCGCGTGGTGCGCGCCTTGCCTCGGTTCACGCTGGGGACAATGGACAGTTTTTTCGCCAAGGTGGTGCGCGGATTCCAATACGAACTCGGGCTAACAGGCGGCAAGTTCGACTTGCTAGAAGGCCAACGCGCGGTGGCGGCCGCGGATGGGATCCTGGCGACGATTCTGGGAGAAGTGCTGGATGACCAGGCGGGTGAGGATTTCCTACACGCTTTCCGGAGGGCAAGCATCGGCAAGGAGGAGCAGGCGGTGATGGAAGGGCTGCGCGGAGTTGTAAAAAGCTGGCAGAGCCGGTATCGCGCCGCGCATGGCTTGGAGTGGGGTCCCGAGCGACTCGCCGGCGTCAGGCTGGAGGATTGGGAATCGCAGAAACACGCTCTGGCAGTCCGGATCCGGCGCGGGCTCGACGGCGTGGAATACACTCGGAAGGGCCAGCGGGAAGCTTTTGAAAAAATGCTAGACGCCTTGCTCGAACACACCATCGGCAGCGGCAGCCTCGGCAGTGCGGGCAGTCTGTTGGAAAACGTGCTGCAAGCGGCTGCCACCAGCGACGGGCCGGTGACGTTGAAGTTTTACAAAGAGTTCATCATCGGCGGACCGGCGGGTGATGCGCTGCGGGAAATGGTGAATCTCGCGGCCCGTTGCGAGATGGCGGCGGCATTGCTGCGGACCCGCGCGGTGCGCGATGTGGTGGCGGTCCATGACACGCGGTGCGAGACTCAACTGCGCCGCCGCGGATTGCTTGGCTTCGACGATGTGAAGATCCTGATGGGCGAGTGGGTCCGGGGCGAGGATGCGAGACTGCGGCGCGAGGCGGTGGACTTCCGGTTAGACGCCCGTTACGACCACTGGCTGCTAGACGAGTTCCAGGATACCAGCCGTGCGGACTGGATGGGACTGCTGCCGTTGATCGACGAGGCGGCGGGCGATGATGAGGGCTCGATGTTCATTGTGGGCGACCGGAAGCAGGCGATTTATGCGTGGCGCGGCGGAGAGGTGGGTTTGTTCGACGAGGTGATTTCCCGGTATGGTAGCGGGCTGAAGATCGAGGAAATGGCGGAGTCCTGGCGGTCCTGCCCGGAGGTGCTGGCGCTGGTGAACCAAGTCTGCGGGGACACAGCGACGCTGCGAGACTATTTCGGCGAGGCCGAGTCTGCGTGGAAATGGCAGGATCATTTTTCCGCCAAGCCGCTAACAACTCCGGATCAGCGGGGTGAGGCGCGGGTGGAAGTGGTGGAAGGGAAGTGGGACGAGCGGCTGGATCGCCTCGAATGCCTGCTCCGCGAACTCGGCGTCGGGAAGCGGCCGATGACTTGCGGCGTGTTGGTCCGCAGCAACGCGCAGGTGCGGAAAGTCGCGGACCAGCTCCGCGCGGCTGGGTTTGACGTGATCGAAGAAGGGCGGCGTGAACCTTCCAAGGACAACCCCGTGGGCATCGCGCTGGGGCACTTGCTCAAGTGGCTCGCAAATCCAGCAGACACCTTCGCCTGGGAGGTGGTGGAAATGTCGCCGCTCGCCGCCGTCCTGCGAGGCCGCTTCGGAGAGCATTGGCAGCAGATTTGGGAGGGCTTGTTAGGACTTGCCTCGCAGGTAGGTTTCGCGGGGATGGTGGAGCAGGTCGTCGATGGAAGTTGGGCGGAGTGGTCGGATTTCGGCCGCCGCCGGGCCGGGGACGTGATCATGGCTCTGGCAGGTCTGGACGCGCAGGGCGGCGCATCGCCGCAACAGGCTGCGGAGTGGGTCGAGCGACTGGAGGTCTCGCAGAGTCCGGGTATCGCCGCAGTGCAGGTGATGACGATTCACAAGTCGAAGGGTCTCGGATTCGACGTCGTGATGCTGCCGGACTTGCCAAACGATGGCATCCCGTCCGCGCAGTATTTCGATGTGGCGGAGGGCGAGGACTGGATCACACAGACTCCGCCGAAGTGGGCGCGAGACTTGATTCCGGAAATGCGCGAGGCGGAAGCCACGTGGGCCGCGAGCCAGCGGTATGAGGCGTTTTGCATGCTTTACGTGGCACTCACCCGTTCTAAGCGCGGTCTCTATGTCCTGCTAGAGCCACCTGCCGCGTCGCAGGATGCCGACAAGCCGTCACTGGCAAATTGGCTGGCCACTTCCATTTCCTCAAACGGCTTGCCGGGCATCGTCTATCAGTCCGGCTCGCCGGACTGGGTGGAGACTCTTCCCCCTGCGAGCCGGCCGAAGGAAAACTCCATTTTCCCACCGCTCGCCGCCGGGGTGAAGCGTCGCGAGCGGGTGACACCGAGTGATTTCAAGAAAAAGCAAGGTGCCGCGCTGCCTCACTCCGCCAGTGGAATGGAATTCGGCAGTGAGGTGCACGCGGCTTTCGAGCAGATCGGCTGGATCGATGAAATTCCTCCCATCTTGCCCAGTGGCGACGCCGGTGCCTTAGTCACCGGCTTGTTAAAAATGCCAAAACTCCGCGGGCTTTTCGAGCGGACCGGGCGGCGGGTGGACCTCTTCACCGAGCAACCCGTGGACGCCATCCTGGAAGGCAAGTGGCTCAGCGGCGTGATCGACCGGCTGCATCTCCACCGGGATACGGCGGGCGTCGTCACACGCGTCGAAGTCATCGATTTCAAGACCGACGCGCTGGGTGAAATCAGCGGCATCGTGGAGAGATACGCCGGCCAGATGAACGCCTATCGCGAGGTGATGGAACTGGCATATCCGGAAGCGGAGGTGATGTGCATCCTCCTCTCCACACGCTGCCGTGAGTGGGTGGTGGTATGATGTCTCTACGCATTTTTTGAGATATTCATCCCCTATCAACGCATGGGATTGCCAAACGGACACCCGCCCGCTTGAGTGCATTTGCCATGAGCAAATCAATTGAAACAACGCACCTCGCTCTCAAGAAATGGGTCGATAAAATGATCGCCCTGTGCATCCCGGATTCCGTTGAATGGTGCGATGGGTCCCAAGCCGAGTGGGATCGTCTTTCCACCCTGCTGGTAGAAAAAGGTACCTTCACCCGCCTAAACCCGGCCAAGCGCCCGAATTCCTTCCTCGCCCGCTCGACACCGTCCGACGTCGCCCGTGTGGAAGAGCGCACCTACATCTGCTCCAAGCGCCCCGACCTGGCCGGCCCCACCAACCACTGGGCGGATCCTCTCGAAATGCGCGCGACGCTGAACGAAAAATTCAGCGGCTCCATGAAGGGCCGGACGATGTATGTGATCCCCTTCTGCATGGGCCCGCTTGACTCACCGCTGGCCAAGATCGGCGTGGAAATCACCGACAGCGCCTACGTGGTGCTGAGCATGCGCATCATGTGCCACATGGGTGCGCCGATTCTCAAGCGTCTTGAAGACGAGGCCAGCGGCGCGGCTCCCAAAAGGCGCGATGGTCACAGCTATTTCATCCCCTGCCTCCACTCCGTCGGAGCGCCGCTGGAACCCGGCCAGGCGGATACCACCTGGCCGTGCAATGATGACAAATACATCGTCCACTTTCCCGAGACGCGCGAGATCATGTCTTATGGTTCCGGCTACGGCGGGAATGCCTTGTTAGGAAAAAAGTGCCTCGCCCTGCGCATCGCTTCTAACATCGCCCACGAACACAAGTGGATGGCGGAGCACATGCTCATCGTCGGCATCCACGCACCGGACGGCAGCAAAACTTACCTCACCGCGGCATTCCCGTCCGCCTGTGGCAAGACGAATCTGGCCATGATCATCCCGCCCAAAAGCTATCAGGACGCGGGTTGGAGGACCTCCATCGTCGGCGACGACATCGCCTGGCTGTGGCCGCACGCCGACGGCAAGCTGCACGCGATCAATCCGGAGACCGGCTTCTTCGGAGTGGCCCCCGGCACCGCCTACGAGACCAATCCCATCGCGATGGACTCGATGAAGGAAAACACCATTTTCACCAATGTCGCGCTTACCGACGACGGCGACGTGTGGTGGGAAGGCATGACTCCGACCCAGCCGGCGCACCTCATCGACTGGACGGGGCTGGACTGGACGCCGGATTGTGGCCGCACCGCCGCCCATGCGAATGCCCGCTTCGCCGCACCCGCCGTGCAATGCCCGACGATCGATCCCGAGTGGCAGAACCCAGAAGGCGTGCCCATCGACGGCATCGTTTTCGGTGGTCGCCGCCCCACGACCATGCCGCTCGTCTATCAGGCCTTCAACTGGAGCCACGGCGTTTACGTCGGGGCCACCATGGGTTCGGAAATGACCGCCGCCGCCGCCGGCACCATCGGCAAGGTCCGCCGCGACCCCATGGCCATGCTGCCATTTTGCGGTTATAACATGGGAGCCTACTTCGGCCACTGGCTGGAAATGCGGCGTTACCTCACGCACCTGCCGCGGTTCTTCCACGTGAACTGGTTCCGCAAGGATGAGGACGGAAAATTCCTCTGGCCTGGCTATGGTGAGAACATGCGCGTCCTCGAGTGGATCTTCAGACGCTGCAATGGCTCTGCCGCCGGGCACGAAACCCAGATCGGTTGGACCCCTGCCTTCGAGGACTTCAACGTGGACGGCCTCGAGGGCTTCACCCTGGACGCCTACGACAAGGTCATGGCCTTCAACCACGCGGAATGGAAAACCGAACTTGTCAGCCAGTCGGAACTTTTCATCGACCTCTACGACGACCTGCCCAAGGAACTTATCTTCCAGCGCGAGCTGTTAGCGGCAAGGCTTTCTTGAGGATGGCAGCAGCCCTCAACGGAGGCTGAGCGGAGGATCGAGGATCTCGCGCATGACGACCGCGCGGCGGACTTCCGCCGGACTGCGCAGACGTGCGCGGATGCCGAGCGGCGTGCCGGCGGGCGATGCGGCATTAGTCCCCCTAGCGGAGATCCGGGCGCGGGTGGCTTGGGCGCCGCCGGTGGTCGTGGCCTTGGTCTCGCGAATCTGGCGCAGGCGCTCTGCGAGATCGTTTTGGTGCTTGAGAGCCTTGGCGGTTTCTGCGGCCACTTCTTCGTAATCACCCCTTTGCCGTAGCAGGGGCGGGACTGCTTGGCGTTTGAAAGGCGGCGGGACAGAGGGCATCGTGGGTTCACGATCGTCCTCATCCGGGGCGAAAACCTCGCCGGGATCTTGTTCACTCTCCTGTTCTTTTTTCCGGGCCTTCGACTCTAGCAAGCTCTTGATGACCGAGCCGACGCCAAGGGCGATGAGGATGAAGATTTGGAAGTTTTCGAAAATCCAGTCCACGATAAGTTAGGTGTTAGCAGTTGAGGATTGTCGCGGCTCAGGTGCCTTCGGGTTTCGAGATGTTTGACCGCATCTGGGTGTCCGCCTTGACGTTTTCCATCTTGTAGTAATCCATCACACCAAGGCTGCCGTTCCGGAAAGCTTCTGCCAGTGCGAGCGGCACCTGGGCCTCGGCTTCGACAACTTTGGCCTTCATTTCCGCGACGCGGGCGATCATTTCCTGTTCGAGGGCGACAGCGGCCGCCCGGCGGATTTCGGCCTGGGCTTGGGCCATGTTCTTGTTCGCCTCGGCTTGCGCTTCCTGAAGTTGGGCACCGACGTTTTCGCCGACATCCACATCGGCGATGTCGATGGACAGGATTTCGAAAGCGGTGCCGACGTCGAGACCGCGGTGGAGGACGACCTTGGAAATCGAATCCGGGGACTCGAGCACGGTTTTATAAGTCTCTGCGGAGCCAATCGTGGTGACGATGCCCTCACCGACGCGGGCGATAATAGTCTCCTCCTTGGCACCGCCGACGAAGCGGTCGAGATTGGTGCGCACGGTGACTCGGGCGCGCACTTTCACCTGGATGCCGTCCTTCGCGACGCCGTCGATCGTCAAGCGACCGGAGGCGGGGTTCGGACAATCGATGACCTTGGGATCGACCGATGTGCGGACCGCTTCGCCCACACTTTTTCCAGACCCCTTGGTGGCGAGATCGATGGCGCAGGCACGGTCCCAATCGAGACTGATGCCCGCCTTCATCGCGGCGATGAGCGCCTGGATGGTGGGAATGATAGTGCCGCCGGCGAGAAAGTGGGCTTCGATGTCGTTGATCGGGATGTCGATTCCAGCCTTCTTCGCGGTGATGCGCGCATCGACGACCATGCCGTAGGGCACTTGGCGGAGACGCATGGCCACCAAATCGGTGAAGCTCACATAGGCGCCCGCCAGCCAAGCACGAAGCCAGACACTGAAGAATGAGAGAACGATGCCGAAGAGCAACAGGGCAAGGATGGCGACGACGATCAGAATGATGGTGGTGATTTCAAACATGGCGGTGGTGGTTCAGTTGGTTTTGCGAGGAGAGACGATGAGGCGGAAACTGTCTGCGCTGACGATGTCGAGCAGCGTTCCGGCAGGGACTTGGCCGGACTGGCAGAAAGCTTCGTACCGCTTGCCATCCACCCGGACGTAGCCGGTGGGCGAGAGCATGGTGAGGGCTTCGGCTGGCTGGCCCACGAGGTCGAGCGCTTCCTTACCCAGGGCAGCACTCACTCCGGTGACTTCTGCCGTTAGGAAAGCCCGTTTCCCGAGCGCGGTCTTCGGCAAAACCCAAAATTCGAGAAAAAGCCCCAGCGCACCTAGCAGAAGCGCGGCTGCCAATGCGATGACACCACCCCAAGTGCCATAGGTTCCGAATGCCACCACACAACCGGCGAACATCAGAAGCCCGCCGATCGCTCCGAGAATGCCTCCGGGGATGATGACTTCCACCGCGATGAAGATCACGCCGATCAGGAACAAAAGGAGGATCGCAGTCATGACACCACCTCCACCGTAAGCCCGAATTCCGCCCGTCCGGTGACTCGGACTTTCGCCCCGGCGTCCGCGTAGCCTATGTCGAGCCGGGCCTCAAAGCGCCTGCCACCGATGTCCACCTGACCGCTTGGAAATAGTGCGGTGGCGGCGATTCCAGTTTCTCCGATGATGGAGTCATGATCTGGCAATGCAGGTTCACCGCCGACTGCGGCATCGAGCACCATGGCGTTCCACGGCCCGCCCTGCGGCAGGGATCTGAGAAGCGCGAAGAAAAACACGACCGCGAGCACGATGCCGGACATCACATTGAGGAGCGGTTTCACAAAAACATCTCCGGAGATCGCAATCGGTTCGCTTGGCCAGAGATCCGTCATCGACCAGACCAGAGATCCAAGCATGAGTGAGATGCCCGCCAGCCCGATCACCATGGAGCCGGGGAAAAACAACAGCTCGACGGCCAGCAACACCACGCCTAGCAGGAAAAACAAGATCGGCTCGTGGCCTGACAATCCCGCGACAAACTGACTGAAGAAAACAACGCCTAACATCACCAGTCCCGAGATGCCGAAAATCCCAAAGCCTGGAGTCTTAAACTCGATGAACAGCAGCAACAAGCCGATACCTAACAAAATGGGTGTCACCGCCGTCAGGTATTGCGCGAGCTTCTCGGACCAGGTGATTTCGAGCCGCTCGACGCTGTAGTTTCCCGCACCATGGACACGGTCCAACAAGGCGTCCAAATCCTCGGCGATCCCTGTGCCTAACAACGGTAACGGAGGATCTCCGTAGATTTTCACGGCTTCCTGGGCCGTCAGTGAAAGCAATTCACCCTTTTCCTTGATGACCTGGTCGCCGATCTTGAACTCGGAATCGAGATCGATCATCGCCGAAACCACCTCACCGCGGTAGCCCTTGCCTTCGGAAATCGAGCGGACACGGGCTTTGAGATAGCTGACGATTTTTTCCCGCATGACCGGGTCAATCGCCTCGCCCGTCGCATTCACTGGCGCCGCCGCACCGATCACGGCACCGGGGGCGAAGTAGATTTCATCCGTCCCGGCGGAAATCAAGGCACCTGCGGACATCGCTTCTCGGTTGACGTAGGTGATGGTTTTGCCCGGAAATTTTTCGAGTGCCTTGAGCATTTCGAAAGTGACATCCAAGGCCCCACCCGGCGTTTCCATGTCGAGCACGATGGTGTCCACCTTGTTTTCGATGGCCTCTTTGAGACCGCGGCGGAGAATGTAGAGTTCGGGCTTTGAAATTTGCTCGCGCACCGGGATGACGACGACTTTGG
>JBOFET010000122.1:0-5579 GCA_051648225.1 Luteolibacter sp. | reverse complement strand
AGCTCCCTCCACTGTCATCCATTTTCCAACCCGTGATGTCTGCGGCGACGGTGCCGATGTTGGTGACCTCGAACCAGTCGGAAGCCACCGTGCTGTTACCGCTCGACCATGGAGCGACTTCGGAAATGATCAGGTTGGCGACGCCGACCGGTGCTGCGGTAATCGCCAAGTTGTAATTCACGGTCGCATCAGGGGTGTTGCCGACATTGGTGTCGTCCACTTGCACCGTCAGGCTGTAGCTCGGCTTCGTAAGGAAACTCAGTGTGGTGCCAGCTTTGAGGAACAGGGCGTTGCCAGTGATTTCAAAGAAGCTCGCGTCGGTGCCAGTCAGGCTGAGAGTGTTGGTTCCAAGTCCATCGTCGGTCACACCGATGTCGGCGACTTTCACGGCACTGGTGGTGTTCGTGTTGTCCGGGAGAGAAGGCACGGTGTTGCTCAGTGCCACAGCAGTAGGTGGCTGATTGACCGCGTTGGTCGTCTGGAAAACCCAGACCTGCGGGAATGCACTCGTGCCACCTCCGTTTTCGCTGACGACATAGAGTAATCCGGTGGGGTCCATGACAATCCCTTCGTGAGTTTGATCCTGGATGGTGATGTTTCCGGGATCGGAAACCAGCGTGAGGGAACTTGAAACAGCACCCGCGCGGTTGATATTGACGATTTTCGCCGACTCTTGGCTAATAATGAGCAGGTCGCCCGCTTGAGGCTGGCTCGTCATCGAAGGAATGTTCGAGAAGGCGAACACATCCGACATGTCCAGTGTGCTGGCGAGCGTGGGATCGAATAAATCCGTCGAGTTCACCGTAGAGGGCGATCCATTGGAGGCCGTTCCTAAAGCGAAATCGATGGTCGTTTGGAAAATCCCGATCGGTCCGGATTCCTTGGTGAAAATAAAGCCACTGGTCTGTGGGTCGTAGCAAAGTCCTTCCAGACCCGTGTTTCCGATGCTCGTGCCGAGCTTCACCGTCTGGGTGGCGGAACGAATCAGCGTGGTGCCGGGAGCATAGGTGAATTTCACCGCCTGACGATCACGCTCTTCGGAGAGGACGAACTCGCCACCGCCGATGTAGGTGATGCCTTCTGGATCGTCGAACTCCACGCCGCGAGCCTTGCCCGCATTGAGAGCCAGCGTCATGGTGTTTACCAAGGTGCCATTCTTAAGGACTTGAGTGACGGATCGACCGCCGTCGCCAATGATGAAGAGCGTGTCGGTGTCCCAGTTGTAAGCCACGCCGGATGCTTCTTCAGCGAGGAGATTGTTCGCAGGAGCTGGATCACGCGATGGATGCGGCAGGTTGTGGCGACCTGCGCGGATGTAGGTGGCAAGGTCCACGGAAGTCACTCCAGGGACGATGGTAACAGTGGCTGTCGCGCTGTCCAAAGTGGTTGCTCCGCTAGTAGCGCGCGCCCAGAAGTTGGTATTCGTGGTAAGAGTGGGGGTGAGGAAAATCGCCGAAGTCGCTCCGGAGACTGGATTCGAAGTGTCGCCCGAATTTCCCTGATACCACTGGATCGTGGGAGCCGGGGTTCCGGTGGCAGCGACAACCAAAGTAGTCGCTTTACCTGTGGTGAGCGTGGTGCTGGCAGGCTGGGTGGTGATCGTTGGCGGGACCAAATCATCATTGGTGATAGTGCCAGTGCCGACGGCGGTAGAGATGACCGTCGTGCCGGTGGTGTTGACGATGTTGGAGAGAGTGACGATCAGCGTTTCATCCGGCTCAGTGGCTGTATCGCCGTTGACGGTGATGTTGATCGGCAAGCTAGCCGCGCCAGATGCGGGGAAATTCAAATTACCCGCAGCGAGCGTGTAGTCTGCGCCATCCGCGCTGCCACCTGTGACGGCGTAGTCCACGCTGAAAGCAGCGGCGAGATCTGTGCGCGTGACATCGAGCGCGAGAGTGGAAGTGCCGCTGTCTCCTTCAGCGGCTGCGGCGTTGGCGATGCTCACGGAAGAGACGCCTACGGTGTTACCGGGTGAGCCGAGGTCAGCATTCGTCGCAGCGACCTTGCTGCCGTAGTTGTTACCCGTGGCGAAAGTGTAGCGCGGTGGCGTAGGCCCAGCAGTCCCTGTGGTGACGCTAGTCGGGGAAGTCGGCACCCAAATCATTGCGATTTGATCCAGAGCTGCACCTGCGGAAGGCCCCGCGTGGCCACCAGTGGAGAGGCTACCGTCTTCGCGGGTGAAGCCATTTGCCGCGTAGTTGAAAAAGAACAACTCATTTCCCGTGCTGTCGAAAAACGAAACTCCATCGCCACTACCCAGACCAGGGGCCGTTGCTGTTTGAATCACCTTCACCGTGCCAGGCAGATTCCACCAAGTGCGGAACGCTGTCGGCTCGGTGGCGGTGAAAATCACCGACTCCCCCGCATTGATCGTTGTCCCGGAAGGAAATGCGACACCGCGCGTGCGGGCACTGTCATTCCAAGAATAACCGGTCAAATCAACGGAACCGCTACCGAAATTCGTCAATTCCCAGTAGTCCTCATCCACCACCGTATTTCCGGCGGTCTGGTTAGAGAGAATCTCAGTCAGCATCAAGTTGCTGGTGATCACATCGCCATCGTCGGTGACGGTCAGATTGAGTATCCCATTGGTCGCACCCACTGCGGATGCGGTGATGACCGGTGTCTTACTTCCGTCAGGGAAACTGTCATCAACAGCCGTGATGTCGAAATTGACCGAAGTTTGATTGATCGGGATCGTCACGGTCGCTGGGACCGTGGCTTCAGTGGCATCGTTAGAAGACAGATTAACGAGCAGACTTGTAGCGGTGCTGCCATCGCGGGTCACCGTGCCGATGGAAGCCGGATTTGAAGTGCTCTCAGAAAATGATGTCGTCGTCGCGGAGGTTACGAGAGTGATGACAGTGCTGCCGACCGTAAAAGGTGCCACGCTGAATGGGACATCTGGGACGATGCCATCCACACTTTGATCCCCGCTTGCATCTTGAGCGTTCCAATTTCCCACCGTTGGAGAAGCGTTGGCGGCAGCGCGCACCGCCGCGAAATCCGCGTATCCAGCTCGCGATCCGACCCAGGCGAAGATGTCGCCGTCGTCATCTCGGAGATTTAGTTCCAGTGCATTTACACCTGCGGTGAGACCCGTGCCGGCAAGCAATCCATTGGCTGCGGTGAATCCGCCACTCGTCACTGCCGCGATAAATGTCGGTGCTGAACGCGTCCCCTGATAAGCAAAAATTGTTTCATCACCGCCACCGATACCTCGGTTGGAACCATGCGTTGCAGCGGGAGCATAGGCGATTGTTCCGGTAGAAGCGGTAGGCAAACTAGGTGAAGCGATGCCGACGCTATCGAGAGTCACGATCGTGCCAGCGGTGACCATGCTTGAGGCGGTCCAGATGAAAGCACCCTCGTTTGTGTCAGCCCATCCGGTGCCGTTCCACTCGTTGTCCTCAAAAATGATCGCTTCACCCGCAGCAATGTCTGCAAGAGCGACGAAGGCGAGGTTATCGTTCCCGTCCGCATTGAAGCCGACGAAAGCGATATCACCCGCAGCCAGCGTAGTTTGGCCATTTAGAGTGCTAGAAAACGCTGCAAGCGCAACCAACGAGAAGGTAAAAAAGGGAGGTAGTTTCATAGGGATCGGAATTCGGACAGCCGCACTCTCGCGATCCTCCTCCACCCCGCCGCCTTTTCTGTGTGACTATTCCGTCAGGACAAATTCGTCACACAAAATCACTCATCCGCTAGAATCAGGTTACGATCTCGTCACTGACTCAAAACCTACACTCCCTGCAATCTCTTCGTCGGTGCCCTCTCCAAGTCCTCTGCGATGGGGCTTTCGCTTTAAGAAAGACGCTCCGCCACCTTCAGCGGATCAATTCGTCGCGAGCCAGTCCTATTTCTCAGCCGATCATCGCCTTGGTGGCTGGTTCCCATTTCAATCCCCAGTCACGCATCGCTTCCAACACCGGCCGCAGCGAACGCCCCTTTTCAGTCAACCGATAGCCCAGCCGCATCGATCCATCCTCGGCGGGGACTTGCTCGGCGAGGCCGTGGCGCAAGAGTCGCGCCAGGCGGTCACTCAGAATGTTCGTCGGAATCCCTTCGGGCGAGGCGGTGAAGTCCTTGAAGCGGGATCGGCCAAACATCAAATCGCGAATGACCAAGAGCGTCCACCGATCGCCGCAAATGTCCAAAGCGCAGGCTACCGGACACGGAGAGCGAAGAGGATCACCAGCCTTGTTTTTCAGTTTTGCGGGAAGCTTCTTGGACATAAATTGAGTTTAACAGAAAACTTACTTGCATTCTACAAGTATTTTCACTTGCATTCCGCAAGTATTTTAGAATGTTCGGTCCGTCATGAACCAGCCGCAACTCGCCGCACCCGGTGCCGGACTCCCCTTCCCCGAGAATCTCATCGCCCGCCTTCTGCTTGGGGTGAAACGCAGCACGGGAAGCCCACCATCATTCACCGCAAAATTTGTGAGCGAGCGCGGTCTCATCCACGCGCTGATTTCCAACAAGGGAGACGCCGCGCTCTCGACGCGAGTCCTAATCGCCCGCCCGAAGGGTCTTGAGGACAGCAGCCGCTACTGGTCGGTGTGGATGACGCTCGACCATCTCCGCATCGTTCATCACGCCTTCATCGGCATCTTGGAATCGCTTTCTAACGAGCAAGTCCCTGAAGGTGAAGCTAGCACTGCAGCCGTCAAACCGGATGAGCGAGCCACTGCCACGGTGGTGACGGAGTATGAGAAATCCTGCGATGCCTTGCTAACCACCATCGGGCGCATCCGGAATTTCAAAACGCAGGCGAAATTCCCCCATCCCTGGTTCGGCCCCATGGATGCCCACGGCTGGCTCGCCCTCAGTGGCGGCCACATGGCCATCCACCGGACACAGATCGAGAGGATCCTGAAAGGTCTCTGATTCCTGCGCCTCCCTGGTCGGATTTTCCTCGAAGCACCCACTAACAAAGGCGGGGCAAAAACCATACATCACCGCAATGAAACGAAAACTCTGGATGGCAATCCCTCTGCTCATCACGCCGCTGCTCGCCTTTGTTCCTTCCTGCGCTTACACGGCACCCTACCGGCGGGTGGAGGCGATTTCCAATCAGACCAAAACCGCAGTGGTGACTATCAGCGCGGTCGAGAGCAGACCCGGACAACGAAGCGCTTTTTTCGCTGATACCAAACGCGTGCTGGCCGATCTCCCCAACCAAAGCGGACTCCTCGGTTACTCATTTCGTTTCCAAATCATCGGTCGAAAGGCGTGGACGATGACCGCATGGAAAGATGAGGCATCCAGAGATCGATTTGCCGCGTCACCCATCCACCGGGCGGCGGTCAAAAACAGCCGCGTCACCGCACAAAACATGCGCTTCGTCAGTATTGAAGTTCCAGTTTCCAAGCTCCCCATGAAGTGGCCGGAAGCGCTACGGCTCCTGGAAACTGCGACGGCGTATGAATGAGCCTCGCTTTGCGGATCGCGCTAGCCATCTGAAGCCTACCAGAAAGGTTCACGCTCTAATCCACGAGTAATTGTTCTCACCTGCCGCCTTCTTACGACCCATGAAAAATCCGCTTCCGAACCAGTCGGAAGCGGATGGTTGA
>JBOFET010000121.1:0-9382 GCA_051648225.1 Luteolibacter sp. | reverse complement strand
GGACACCACCGTCGTCCGCCAAGCAAATTTCATCTACAACGGCATCTTTGGGAGTAACAACGCCAACGACCTCCACGGCATCCGCGGAATTTCCAGCTTCAACGACCGGCGCGGTGACATCGCAATCGACTTCCGCCCGTGGATGGGTATAGGCCCAGGCGGCCTGCCGTGGGCACACAACAACAACCTCGGCGCTCTGGTGGACCAGCTCAATCTTCGGCTCATGGCCGGCCAGTTTCCCTCCACCGGCACCAACGACTACACCACAAACCCTCGCACCATCGTGAACGCCAGACAGGCGATTCAAGATTACGTAGCCACCCTTCCCTACGGAAAAGCGATCACCGCGATATCGGTTGCCAACCCGTCGGTCCTTACGCTCAACGGCCACGGTTTGACCACTGGCGAGACGGTGACGATTTCCGGAGTCACCGGTGGCCCGACGGGATTTGCCACCGCGATGAATGCCGCGCACACAGTTACCGTCACGGGCACTAACACCTTCACGGTCGGTGTCAATCGAGCGAGCGGGGGCACTACGCTGGTGCTCACCAACGCGAAAGCAACACCCCAGATCGGCTTCACGGATCAACTTCGTGACCGCGTCAAGTCCGTCGTCCACTTCATGACCATCTCGCCGGACTTCACCATTCAAAAGTAAGCGCACCAAGCCACCAACCTTCATCCAGCCATGGAAAAAAAATCCTTTCACATCCCCACCCGGCGCGAGTTCATCCGCAAGTCCTGCCTCGCCGTCGGCACCATCTCCGTCGCCCAGACCATCCGCGACCTCCGGCTTATCAACTCCGCTGCCGCCCAAGAGACCTACGGTGCCACCGACTACAAAGCCCTCGTCTGCATCTTCCTCGGCGGCGGCAACGATGCCAACAACATGATCGTCCCCCGCACCGGTGCCGACTATGGCAACTACTCCGCCATCCGGCAAAACCTCGCCCTGCCCGCTAGCTCGCTGCTGCCCATCAATCCGCTCAACTCCGATGGCCGCGACTACGGCCTCCATCCCGGTTGTGGTCAGCTCCAGACACTTTTCAACGAAGGCAAGCTCGCCACCCTCTTCAACGTCGGCCCGCTCGTCTTTCCGATGACCCGCACCCAGTATTCGGCAAACTCCGTCGCCCGCCCGCCGCAACTCTTCTCCCACAGCGATCAAGTCACCCACTGGCAAACCTCGCTTCCCGACCAGCCCCCACGCACCGGTTGGGGCGGGCGCGTCGCGGATCTCCTCCACCCGGGTCAACTCGACCTCATCAACGGCCTGCCCGGAGCAATGGCCGCCAAGATCGGCCTCTGCACCTCCATCTCCGGCAATAACACCTTCCAAGTCGGCTCTACCTACCAGCAATACCACGTCGGCACCAGCGGTGCCGTCACCATGAGCAACGTCACCGGAAACCGTCTGCAAGCCGTCAAAGACATCCTCTCCATTCCCTCGAACGTCGTTTCCAATCTCCAGCGCCAAGTTTATGCCGATGTGTTAGAACGCTCCCTCGCCACCGGTGATCTGCTCAACACCGCCATCGCCACCACCGCCCCCCTCTCCAATGGCGTCCACACTTACTGGACCACGCAGTTTCCCGGCGGCAGCCTCTCCGATCAACTCCGCATGGTCGCCCGCATGATCCAGGGCGGACCCACTGCGCTCAACATGCACCGCCAGATCTTCTACGTCACGGATGGCGGCTACGATACTCACACCTCCCAAGTGCAGAACAACGGAGCCACCGAGGCCGACCGCCTGCTCGGTGAGCACGCCACCCGCCTCACCCGCGTTAGCCAGTCCATGTTCGCCTTCCAACGCGCCATGGAGCAGCTCGGCTTGAGCGACAAGGTCACCACCTTCACCGCCAGCGACTTCGGCCGCACCTTCCGCACCAATGGCCAGGGCAGCGATCACGGCTGGGGCAGCCACCACTTCATCATGGGCGGTGCCGTGCGCGGCAACCGCATCTACGGCACCTTCCCCGCCCTCCAACTGAACGGGCCCGACGCCGTGCCCACCTCAAGCGAAGGCCGCTGGATCCCCACCACTTCCGTGGATCAATACTCTGCCACGCTCGCCAGATGGTTCGGAGTCTCCGACTCAAACATGTCCACTGTCTTCCCAAACATCGGCCGCTTCTCGACCTTGGAAAACTTCATGCTCTAGTCCCGTGGCCATTTTTTCCCACCAGCGGACCATCCTGTTAGTCGCCCTCGTTGGCGGTGTCCTGATCTGGAACTATCATCGCAAGCCCGATCACGCGCCGCCACCCGCCGCCCCGGCGTCACTTCCACAGGCGGCGACAGCGCCCATCCCGGCCACCCCGGTCGAGACACTAGCACCCGCCACCGCCGCCGTTCCTGCCGCCCCGGCAGGTCTTGCGCCGAGCCCCTCGGCCGTGCCCGTGCCTGCCGTCATCCCGCCCACCTCCACCCAGGTCCTCCCCGGATCCTCCACCGACGTCCCAGCTGCCGTTGAAGCCATTTCCGAGGACCTCAGTGCCGTCGATTCCGCCATCCGCAACTTCCAAGCCGTTCTCGGCGAAAATCCCATCGGCAGCAACGCCGAGATCACCGCGGCGCTCTTGGGAAACAACCTCAAACAGATCAAACTCGGAGTCCCCACCGGTTCGCAAGTGAACGGAGACGGCCAAATGTGCGACCGCTGGGGCACACCCTACTTTTTCCATCAAGTCTCCGCCACCCAAATGGAGATCCGCTCCGCCGGCCCCGACCGCCAAATGTGGACGGGCGACGATTCACAAATGTAAGCAGCCGCCCGGGCGGCTCAGGCATCATCACCTACCGTCTCTATCATTTTTTCAAAAATGATTCTGTCATCGCTCTTCCCATCAATCGGCTCAGGATTGACCTCCGCTTCCCCTCCAGCGCAGATGCTGTGGAGTCGAATTCCCGATCCTTCTCCGCGTTCAGCAAGCGGCGGACTGATGAAGATATCGCCTGATAGTTGAAATGTGAAACCCTACGGCCTTTCATGTGTTGCCAATATCCCCGGTGCATACCGGGGCTGAAGATGAATGCAAATTGGTTCGAAAATCGACGTCGTCAAGGGCACGGGCGATGGCGTGTCTTTCATCCTTGGTGCAGAATTTGGTAGAGAGCATGGCTTTGGCTTTCTGATGGGAGTCGATACCTAACTACCGTGCCGGCCTCACCGGAAACGTGAATGCAAGCGTCTCATCCACCCCGTTCATCCGGACTTCCGCAAACAGGTGGCAGGTGCCTGCCGCACGGGGCCGGAAGCGGAAGTCGATCTCGATACTGCCCGGCCGCTCGGGCTGGGCAGCGGGGACGGTAGGCCGGATCGGGATGACTTCCTGCATGCCGTTCGAAAAAGCGATGAGGTGGGCAAACGTGCCGAATATTGTTTCCAAGGGTTTCATCGGCTGACGGTCCAGTCGCGTGAGGATCAAGCGGGCGACGGCAATTTCTCCCACCCGTGGTGCCCCGCCCACGAAGCGCACCTCGGCATGGATGTCTCTGTGGGTGATGGCAAGCGACCCCGGTGCGGTGGCTGGTGGAGTTGCGGAAACGGTAGTTAGATCCATGCGCAGAAATTCTTCCCTGCCCGATTGCTCGGGAGTCGCCGCGACCCAGAGTCGATACGGACCTGCTAGCCGGGGTGTGAACGCTGCGGTGAATTCCCCGGGCTGCCCGGTCGCTTGCGCGGTGACATGGTGAAAGTCACTCCCGTCCGCCGCCACCAGAAAGGCTTGCACACCTGCCACCCGCGCGACTCCGCCGCCTTCCTTCGCGAGCTTGAAAATCGCTTTCCACGCCTCTTCCGCCACTACGGCTGGCGCATTGACCAGCGTGGCTTGCAGCTGTGGCGGACCGGGTTCTAGCAGATGAGTCAGCGGGACCAACGGCTTGAGTTGTGCGATGGGAAATTGTTGTCCGACCAAAGCGGTTCCCGCCTCGATTTGGGAGAGCTCGGCCCGCAGCCCCTCGGCATCGCCACTGAGTGCAAATTGGTTAGATGGCAGGGTTCTGCCAGCGACGAGTTGCACTCCCATCGCGATCCGGTCTCGCTCCGCCTGCGGTAACTGTGCACGCCTTTCCATGAACCGCAGGTGGGAAACCAGCGCAGCCATGCGCTGTGGCCAAAGCACCATCGATCCGCTAGAGAGGATGCGCTCGAACTCGTAGCGCTCGACCTGCACATTTTCCCACGCGTCTCCTGTCGTGAGAATGTCGCGCCCGCAGAGCTGTTCCGGCGGCGATTGGCCGCTGGCGGATAACGCAAACCGAAGGGCAAGGACCGTGGCGAGCCAGAGTGGGTGCGGCGACATGAGCCAATCAACCAGAGCTTGCGGCGGCATTCAACTGTGGTCTAATGCTGGCCTGATGAAAATTTTCCTCACCCTCGCGTTTCTCGTTTCTCAAAGCTTCGTCCATGCGGAGGAAGCGCGCGACTTCACCGTCCGCGGCGTGGTGAGGGAGACAAGGCCGGCGAAGTCCCAGCTCATCGTGAAACATGAGGAAATCCCCGGCTACATGGACGCAATGACCATGCCGTTCCAAGTGCGCGATCCGAAGATTCTCGAGAGCGTCAAAGCGGGGGATGCGATCACGTTCCAACTCCATGTGACGGAAGAAGATCACTGGATCGATGGTGTGAAAATTGTCGGCGTTGGAGAGAAGGATGCTCCCCGGAAAAAGGTCATGGACATCGCTCCCTTCAAGACAGGCGACGCGCTCCCCGACCTCGCCTTGACCGACGAGCGCGGCCAGCCGCTCCGGCTTGGGGACTACCGCGGCAAGGCGCTCGCAGTTACTTTCATTTATACCCGCTGCCCCTTGCCTAACTTCTGTCCGCTGCTTTCCGAGAAATTCCGCACCGTGCAGGAGACCTTGCTTGCCGATCCGGTCGCACCGAAAAACTGGCAACTGCTATCCGTCACCATCGACCCGGAAAACGACACGCCCGAAGTGCTCCAGCGATACGCGAAAACCCAGCGGGCCGACGCCGCGCATTGGAAATTCGCCACCGGGGAATTGCGCGACATCACCGTGTTAGGCCTGCGCTCGGGTCTTGAGTTTTGGGAGGGCGGAAGCGAGATCACCCACAATCTCCGCACGGTTGTCTTCGACGCCCAAGGCCGCGTGCAAAAAGTCATTTCCGAGAATCAATGGACGCCGAAAGAACTCGCTGACGAACTCCGCGCGGGGGCGGTAGTCGGGAAGTGAAGCGGACTCACACCAGCATCCCGATGGGTGGGGAGCTGCTAGTGGTGCTGTAGAATTCTCCGATGTTAGGCAGGATGAGCGGGAGTTGTGACTTGCTGACGCCGAGCCAGAGTGCCATTTCGGCGAAGAAAGTATCACAACTGGTGGTGGGGATGAAGCGTCCGCGGCCGGTATCGAGCGGGTTGATTTCCGCGCCGGACTCCGGATTCACGGTGAGGGCCGGATATTGGCCGAAGATGCGTCTCCCCTGCACGCCACCGCCGACCACCAGCTGATTTCCGCCCCATGCGTGATCGCTGCCGCGGCCATTGCTGGTGAGCGTGCGGCCAAAGTCGGACCCGGTGAAAAGGCAAACCTGATCCTGAATGCCCATCGCCACCATGGCGGCGTGGAAGGCTCCGATCGCGGCGCTCACCTCAGGCAACATCACGCCCTGGGTGGCAAGCACTTCGTCATGGTGATCCCAGCCGCCGCGCTGAACGAAAAAGGTTTGGCGTACGGCACCGAGGGCATTGCGGCCTTGGATGGTGCGGGCAATCATCGCCAAGCGCTGGCCGATGTAGGTGTTAGGAAACGTGATCCCCGCCGGCAAGGGCGGCGCGCTGGCTGCGGCGAAGATCTGATAGGCATCGAGAGCCTGCTTTTTCCGCAGGTTGAATGTTTGCGAAAGGAGATTGCCGTATTGTTGGGCGAGCTGTGAATCCACGGCGGTGGACATGGCGTTTTGCAAATCCTGGTATTCCTGCCAAGCGGTGTTGTAGCCACTGAGTGCAACGGCGCCAGTGGGGGTGATGCTGTATTCGGAGACTTGGGTTCCGGTTTGCCAGACGTTCGAGCCATCGAGCGAAATCTGCATCGGCACGACCTGGCTGCTATTGGTATCGCGCAGGATGTCTGCCATCCTGCCATCCTGCCACCCCAGCCGATGCCGCTGCGGGCGTGGGGAATGCTGGTCTGCCATTGTTCGATCTGGTCGCTGTGGGAGTAGAGTCCGAGTGGCAGGCGCTTGAGATTTTGCGCGACTTGGGTGCGGTTCGCCACCGGTTCAATCAGGGTGCCGACGTTGGCGACGAACGACGCATACCCGTTTTCAAAAAGTGATGCGACCTCCGGCATGCCGCCGTGGACGTAGTAGCCGGGCTGGCCGATGGGCTGGATGGGGGTGAGCTGGGCAGGCGTGAGAGCGAGGTCCGCGCGGCTGCTCGTGTATTGCGCAAAGGCCGAGGCCTCGCGGGGGATGAGCATGTTGAATGAATCGTTACCACCGGCGAGAAAGAGGCAGACGAGGGCGCGGTATTCTCCCTGCGCCGGGACGCTTGCATTGGCGATTCCCTGGCTGAGATGCAGGTTGAGCAGGGTGTTTAGAATCGATACCGAGCCGATGGAGGCGCAACTGCTCTGCTTGAGAAAACGACGGCGTGACAAGGACGGGTTCATGTTAGCGGAGCACGTTGAATTCCGGAGAGGTGGTGATGAGATAGACGGCGAGGCGGAAACGTTGTCGATGCCACTGCCATGTCGGCGGATTGAGACGCAGCATGGCCTCGCGGATGATTTGAAATTGTGGGGCCGACAAGGTGCCGCCAGTCAGCGCGAGATCGAGGCGGCGCAGCAGGGGATCGGGATCCAAAGCAGGTCCGGCGGGCACGTCCTGCGGGATTTGCGCGGGGGGAACGATGTAGGCGAGTTCTTCGTTGAGATTGAGCCGCACCGAGTTCGCAGCGGTGCCGGAGCCTTGCACATGGAGATCACCGAGGGTGTGTTCCCAGAAATAGTTAGAACCCGTCACGGCGGTGGCAGCGTTGATGATTTGAAATTCCGGTGCTACTTTTTCTGCTTCATTCAGGGCCCCTTGCGGACTGTGTGCCGGCAGGAAGAAGTTGAAGACACTGGGCGCATTCAGCGGGTCTTGGGCATGCGCCAGGTTCATCTGAGTGAGCACATACCAGCCTCCGGTGGCGGAGGCATTGAAGGCTTGGGCGAAGTTCACCACCCGCAGCAGCGGCTCGCGCAGTTTTCCCCATGTGGGACCCTCCATCATCGCAGGATCACGTGCCTCGGGGTCTAGCAGAACAGCCTTAATGACGGCTGTCAGATCGCCGCGGACACCGCTGCCATTGTCCGCGAACTTCGTTGCCACGCGTTCTACATACGCCTCGCTGGGGTTGGAGGTGACGAAGCGTTGGATGAGTTGCTTGCCGAGGAATGGGCCGACATTCGGGTGTTGGAAAAGCCGGTCAATCGCAGCGTTCACATCCGCGAGACCTGCGGTGCCGGTGTTTCCAGGACTGGGTGTGCGGGCGGGGAGCGCGAGGCCGAGGATGGTCTTGGCGTCGCAGTCGTGTTGGTCGTCCCACATTTTCATGGGCTGGGTGAAATCGCGCGGCCAGAGTTGGAAGTTGGTATTGTTTCCAAACGAGATGCCGGTGAAAACGCGGGCGAGTTCGGTGATGTCGTGGTTGTCGTAGGTGGGAATCGGCAAACCCGCCGCGACTGCATTTCCCGCGGGATCCAGATCGGCGCCATCGGATAGATAGCGTGTCCCGTTTTGATTGAGACGCCAGAGGCCGATGGAAAAAAGCTGCATGATCTCGCGTGCGAAGTTTTCATCGGGGAAAATCCGATTGGGCGCATCTGCTTTCACATTGCCGAGGTGGGACAGATAGATACCCATCACCGGATGCATGGCGACATCGTAGAGCAGATCGCGGTAGTTGCCGAAGGCGTGTGTGACTAGACGGTCATAGTAGTTCGCCAGACCGATGCGCTCGACGGCAAGTGCCTCCGGGCGATCACTGACGACGAGGATTTCGCTCAAGGCGAAAGCCAAGCGCTGCCGCAAGGGATCGGGCAGTTGTGAAGTCGCCGCATCCGGGCGCAATTTCGGAACTCCCATCACGCGGTTCCACCAAGCCACTTGGGTGGATGCGCCATAGATTCCCAAGCCCTGCCCATTGACGGCCTGCCATTCCGTCCACGGTTGGAGCAATCCAAGCGGGCGGGTGAATTGATCATCGATCCACACCTCGTTGCCTTGCGCCATCAATGCTTCGACGTTTTCGGGAATCTCATCGGCATCATTTGAATCCTGATCCGGTCCGAAGGCGGCTTGAACCAAAAAACGTGCGGCTGCTTTTGCCGATGGGAAACTTGATGCCATTTCGTTTCCTAACATGACCGTGCCGTGGGTGACGGCTCCAAGTGCATAGCCTGTCCCGGCGAGCGCGGAAATGGTGATGGTTTCGGCTGTTTCGGCGTCATCAGCATCGGCGATGGGTGTTAGGGAAATCGGCACCTCGCGCACACCGGCAGCGAAGAAGACCGATGCCGTCGCACTGCGAGTGTAGTCCACTCCCGGCGTGGCCGTGCCACCGAACGAGACCGCCACGGTGAGGGGAGCCAAACCCCCGCTGCGCCGTAAGATAACCAGCGCCGGATCTGGCCAGCGCTCGGTGATGACAGTATCTAACACCGATACGGTGATCCTGCTGCTCGCACTCAAGCCTGAGTTGATGCGTGCAAGATCGAGTGTGTCATTGCGATCCGTGCGTTGGCTTGATGGATTGAAACCGAGCCAGCGCTCCTCGGCATCGTTGGCGCCATCCGCATCCGAATCGACATCATCGATTCTCAAGCGCCAGAACTCTGCTGGCTTTGCAGAGGGCATCAGCAAAGCGAAAGACCCCGCTTGCTGCGCAATGCTTGTGGTCACGGACAACCAGCTATTAGCGGACAAGCTCGGCGATGATTCGATGCGGTAGCGCTTCCCGGGGATACGCTCATAGCCCAGTAGAAACCGCCCCGGAGCCGATGGGGCAAGAGAAAGGGCGGGAGTGGAAACCGCGCTGAAAGGATCCGTGCCTGCCGCACTTTCATTTGCATTGCTCGCGCCGTCGCCATCCGAGTCACCCGCTGCCGAGAGCGACTGAGCGCCATAGATCATTTCCCATACATCATTGAGTCCGTCTCTATCAGCATCGATCGCTCGTGCCGGCCATGTCATGGCGAGGAAGGCTCCGATGGCAAGTGTGAGGTAAGCGGTCAACAGAACCCCACTATCCGGCGGCGGCAATTTGGGCGTAGGATGCCCGCCCTATGGAAACCAACATCGATCAAGCCGCCAGCGTCATCGTCAAATCCGATCAAACCGGACGCACCCGTTACACTCCCG
>JBOFET010000120.1:0-2757 GCA_051648225.1 Luteolibacter sp. | reverse complement strand
CCGATCATGTCAGCGTCGGCTGGCTCAAGCCCGGCGAGGGCGGAGTCGACCCTCCGGCCGCCACCGCCCCCACAGAAGTCGTCCCTGCCTTCGTGCTTTCTCCCTACGAAGCCGAAATCAATGGCGGCCAAGGCACCGTTTTCTACACCAACCTCACTCCCCAAAGCGGAGTGACTAGCAGCGCGTCCGGAAGTATCCTGCTGCGCCTCAGCGAGGACGAGACTCAAGCGGTCATCACCGTCAACTACTCGAACCTTACCACGCCTTACTTTGGCATGCACTTGCATGACCCGAACATCCCCGGCGGCGGACTTTCCAACGTCGTCTGCGACTTCGACGAACCCGGCGACGTCTCCCGCCAGCAGGACGGCACCTGGCTCTGGGTCATCCAACCGCGCGGAGGATACTCCGTGGAGGACATCGTGGATCACCTGAAAAATCCCACTTCCGCAGGTCCGGTCTATTTCAATGTCCACTCCACCGCCTACACCGGTGGCGAGATCCGCGGCGACATGAAAAAGCTCCTTGGCTCACAGACCTTCACCGCGCCACCCGCAGTGCCCGCCGCCCCTGCCGACCACACCGACGCCAATGCCGCCGCACGTTTCCTCACCCAGAGCACCTTCGGCGTGGACGGGCGCGACCTCAATGAAGACAACACACCCGACGCCATCGAAGTCGTGCAAAACGCCCCTAGCTACGAAGCATGGATCGATTCCCAAATCGCCCTCTCTCCCACGCTGAGTTATCCCTATGTTTTCACGAACCGCAACCTGACTGTGCCAGCCGCATCCGTCTATGGCGGTGAACTCATGTTCCGTTCTTGGTGGAAGAATTCCGTCACCGCCCCGGACCAGCTCCGTCAGCGCCTCGCCTTCGCCCTCAGCCAAATCCTCGTCATTTCAGAAAACGGCCCTCTCGGGAACAAAGCGGACGCCATTTCCAGCTTTTACGACACCCTCGTGAATTACAGCCTCGGAAACCCGGCCCTCACCCCACCCACCGGCGCGCCACCTGCTGACGGCACCTTCCACAATCTCCTCAAAGCCGTGACCCTCCATCCCGCCATGGGCCGCTATCTCGACATGCTGCGCAATGACAAGCCCGACCCCAACACTGGCCGCATCCCGAATGAAAACTACGCCCGCGAAATCCTCCAGCTATTCTCCATCGGCCTTTATCGCCAGTGGCCGGATGGATCGCTGATGCTCAACTCCAAAGGCGAACCTGTCCCCACCTACAGCCAAGATGAAGTCATTGGCTTCTCCCATGTCTTCTCCGGCTGGGGCTACCATTACTCCGGCCCCATCAACTCGGCTTTGGACTCCATTCCGAGCGCGGGATCCTTCGTGAATTGGCTCAACCCAATGCGGGAATACCCGCGCCGCCACTACATCGGACCCAAGCGCACCTTGAATAACGTGATCCTGCCCGGCCTGCCCGCCATCAATGGCGTGGCCGTCAATCCCAACGCCACCCACAACTCCGCGCAACACGATCATCCGTCCTACGTCAATCTTCCCGCCGTGGAACTCGAAGCCGCGCTCAAACAGATTTCCACACACCCGAACACCGCGCCCTTCATCTGCCGCCAGCTCATCCAGCGCCTCGTCACCAGCACCCCCAGCCGTGGCTACATCCACCGCGTCGTCCAGAAATTCAACGACAACGGCTCCGGCGTCTCAGGTGACATGAAGGCCGTCATCAAGGCCATCCTACTCGACTACGAAGCCCGCAGCTCCAGCCAACTCGCCCAGCAAGGCTTCGGAAAACAACGCGAGCCGCTCTGCCGGATCACTGCCATCGCCCGCGCCCTCCCTGCCCCGCCGACCATCAGCGGCACCTACAGCCAGACGGGCAACATCATCACCGTTACGATCAGCCCCCCCGTTGCCGTTACCCAGGGTAACAACGTCTATCTCGACTTCAGCGGTGCCTCGCCCAGCAATGCCGACAGCGCCGCTTACACCGTCATGAACCCCAGCACCATGGGTAACGTCACCACCTTCACCGCCCGTCCCCTATCCACCGAAGACGCCGTCACCTATACCCAGACCGCCGCCTCACTCGTCGTTAGCGTGCCAAATACCCACACCTTCGGCAGTGGCAGTGACGTGTATCTCGATTTCACCTCCGCAAGCGGAGATCAACCCGCAGATGGCATGTTCACCCTCACGAGTGCCTATAAGGTCAGTAATGTGCAAAACAACTTCTTCACCGTCCCCGCGCCCTTCGCCAAGCGTGCGACCTACCTCCAGCCCAGCGGAAGTTACACCATCACCATCTCCGTTCTAGGCGGTCACAGCTACAATGTCGGCGACTCGCTCCAGATCGACTTCGTCACTGCCGGTGCGCCTTCGGGTCTCTTCACGGTCACCGCTGCGGACACCACCACGCTCACCGTCACCGGCACGGACACCCCGACGACTGCCCGCGATGGAAATGCCAATCTGATCCTTCCTGCCGATATCGTCCCCCGCTCAGGGTCGCTAGTCGCCACTCGCGGTAGCTACTCGGTGACCCGCACTGGCGGCACCGTGGCCCTCACCTTCGGTGATTGGGATATCGGCGATACCGACGGTGACCTCGCCCAGACACCGCTGAACTCGCCCACCGTCTTCAATTTCTTCGAGCCGGACTACAGCCACCCCGGCACGCTCGCCCAAGCCGGACTCATCACTCCCGAGTTCCAGCTCACCTCGGACACCACCGTCGTCCGCCAAGCAAATTTCATCTACAACGGCATCTTTGGGAGTA
>JBOFET010000119.1:0-3558 GCA_051648225.1 Luteolibacter sp. | reverse complement strand
GGCGGAGCGAGCCAGGGGTGGCGGTATCGGCCAGCGTGGTGACTTCGTAGGCGGTGACGGTGACGGTGACGGTCTGCGTCTCGCCGCTGAGGCTATCGGTGAGGGTGATGAGGGCGCTGCCGACCTGGTCGGTGGCGGGGGTGACGGTGAGGGTGCGGTTGGACCCGCTGCCGCCGAGGGAAAGGTTGGCATCGGGCACGAGCGTGGGATTGCTCGAAGTGGCGGTGAGGGTGCCGATCTGGCCGACGGTGAAGGGCAGCGCAGGACTGCTGTTATTGGCCTTGAAGGTGGCATTCGCGATGGGGCCGAGCTGGGTCTCATACGCGCCGAGGTCGGCGGAGCCAGGGCGGGGGAAGCCGCGCTGATCGGTGAGGCGGCTGCTGCCGCTGACGCCGTCCCGCAGGGTGGTGACTTCCACATTGATGCTCGCGGTGAGCGGGTTCTGGTTTCTTTCGCCAAGCGCGCCGGTGAAGGTGATCGTGAAAAACTTGAGGGGACCATCCATGCCCTCCCCCACCGTCACGTTGCCCGCTCCGATGCTCGGGAGTGCCGCCAGGGCGGATTGCACTTGGGCAAAAGTGGAGCTTAGGCTCAAGGTGGTGGTGATGGAGCCGTTGAAGGTCAGGGCGAAGCTGATCTCGCTGAGAAGTTTGACCTGCTGCACTTCATTGAGCGGTCCGGCGGCCTCGCGCGCCGGGCTGCCGGGGAGCAAACGCAGGGTCTGGGTGGGGCCGCCGTAGTCGCCGAGCGGGGAAAGGAGGGGATCGCCGGAGGTGAGGTTGTTGATGTTGGTGGCAAGCGTGTTTGAGATGTTGGCACTGCCTGGGGCGGTATTGCCGGCAACGATGCTGGAGGAGAGGTGAAAGGTGCCGGTGCTGTTGTTGGTGTGGAGGCCGCCGCCAAAGGTAGTGGCCGAGTTTCCGCTGACGGTGGAGGAGATCACGCTGCAGATGCGTTCGTTGTAGATGCCGCCGCCGATTGTAACCGAGTGTCCGGTAAGGGTGGAGGAGATCACGGTGCAGGTGCCGTTGTTGTAAATGCCGCCGCCACCAAAGGGGGCGGTGTTTCCACTGAGCGTGGAGGAATGCACGGCGCAGGTGCCCAAGTTGCCAATGCCACCGCCGATGAAGGTGGCCGAGTTCCCGCTGATGGTGGAGAAAAACACGGAGCAGGTGCCTTTGTTGAGGATGCCGCCGCCGCTCGAGTTGAGCAGGGTGATGGGTGCGCCAGAGGGTGCCTGGCCATTGGTGATCTTCAGCGAGTGCATGGCCACGGTGGCGGTGGCGGGAATGTTGAAGACGCGGCTGGCGTTGCTGCCGGAGATGGTGAGACCACCGGGGATGTGCGATGCGTCGATGAAGAGCGAGTGACCGAGCGGCGTATCGAGTTCGCCCTGGGTGAGGGTGAGTGGGGAAATCGAGGCATCGCAAACAAGGATGGTGCCAGGTCCAAAGCCTCCGGAGATATCCAAAATGTTGCGGAGAGTGCTGCCTGAGAAGTCGTCGCCGGGTGTGTTCACAAACAGCCGCCGCCCTGCCTCGACCGCCCCGATATCGACCCGCGTGCCCACGACATCATCGCCTGATACAAAACGCGGGAAGCCCCGGGCATCGGTGCCGCCGGGGTCGGTGGGGCCGGCGGTATCAATGGCCAGCGAGCCGATGAGCGGGTGCATGGTCTGCACCGGCCCGCCGAACCAGCCGAGCGGGCTGAGCTTGGGATCCAGCGGCGAGGTTGCGGTGCCGACGTATGAGCCAAGCGCGGGAATGCCGGGGGATGGACTGGCGGGAAATGAGTCGGTGACGCTTTCGTTGCTGCCGATGATGTTGGCTCCGGAGTTGGTGAGGGTGCCGCTGGGTTTGTGAATGTCCGCCGGTCCTCCGCTGGGATTGGTATTTCCGGCGATGATGGAGGAATGCACATGCACGGTGGCCGGGGTCGTCAGGTGGATGCCGCCACCGCCCTTGCCGGTGTTTTGGGACACGGTGCAATTCAGGAGATTGAGAATCCCGCCGATGGCCATGCATCCGCCACCCGAGGCATTGCCTGAGGAATGGTTCCCCGAGACCGTGCAATCGGAAAGATTCGCCGTGGTCGCGCCCTGCACCAGGATGGCTCCGCCGAGCTCCGCCGTGTTGCCTGCCAGCGTGCAGCGGATGAGGTCGGCGCCGCCATGCAGCAGAAAAATCGCACCGCCCAAGCCGGGGCTCGCATTCTGTATGAAGCTGCAATCTTCCGCCCGCAACTGGCCGGAGGAAAAAACCGCGCCACCGGCGCTCATGGTGCCAGCGGTGCCGGTGTTTCCTCTCAGCGTGCAGCGGAAGAGATTCAGCACGCCATCATTGGAGATCGCACCGCCAGGATTGGTGGAACTGTTCCCCCCGGTGAGCGTGAGATTTCGCAGGGTGATGGATCTTCCCGTTCCCACAAAGAAGTGCCGGGAGGTGTTGTTCCCATTCACCGTCAGGCCGCCGGGCAGTGCTGTGGCGTCGATGGTGAGGGTGCCGGGGATTTCCATATCGCCATCAGGATGGGTGAGGGTGATGTTTTGCCCGGAAAGGCCGGGGGCGAAGGTGATGAGGCTGCCGGAGGGGGAATATCTCACCGCCTCGCGCAGGGAGACGCCGGTGCCGCCGCCGCTTGCTGGAGCGAGGTCACCATTGTCTTCATCCGTGAGGGTGGTGACGACGGTGCCGAGTTCTTTCCAAGTGGTGGCGATGACGAGGTTATCCCACGTCACAGCGGTGCCAGCGGCGAAGCGCACGGCGGTGCTCCAGTTCGTGCCGGTGTAGGGGCGACTAGCAGCGGCGAAGCCGTCGCCGAGTTCCGGCCCACTGAGATCAGGGTTGACGAAGAGGCGGATGAAGTCGCTCTCGAAATCCACGTGCACCACCAGCGTGTAGGTGGTGTTCGGCAGGATGGCGACGCTGCCATTGGTGCCGCCCACGCCCACTTCCTCCACGCCCCAGGTGGTGCTGCCGCCGCGCTTGCCGAAGTAGAGCCTCTCCGTGCCGAAGTCCATGGAGCTGATGCCGAAGTAGTCCGCTGGCGTGACGTTGGGGCCGGTAGTGAGAGAGACACGGTAATAAACTTTCTTGGCCACGTTGAGGTCGTTGATCGCGCCAGTGGTCTCGGTGTTTCCGTTGTAGGCGCGCTTTACGGTGCCGTTGCCGGAAGTGACCAGCTGCCCGGAGGCGACGTTGGGCGCTGCGAGGAGGTTGCTCCAGGCAGAGGGAGTGCCGGAGCGGCCTGCGGGTGCGGTATTCCTGTAATCCCAAAACGTGCCGCCGTTCCGCCCGGAAATGGCACCGTCCAGGTAGTCGAACTGGTCCACGCCGATGATTTCGGCTGACGCGGGAAGGGCAGTGACGGCGGGAAGGGCAGTGACGGCGAGGAGGGCGGCGGCGAGGAGGTGGCGGGGAGTGCGCATGGCGGAGGGGATGAAAAGCAGAATCCGCACTTGGAAACCGCATGCTGTGCGACTTCGGTGCGAATGCTTGACGACCCTTTACCAGAAACTTGCGGCGATTCGCAAAAAAATTCAGCTGAGTCGGCGAC
>JBOFET010000118.1:0-1321 GCA_051648225.1 Luteolibacter sp. | reverse complement strand
TCGCGTAGAGGAAGCCGGAGCAGGCGGCGGAAATGTCGAACGCCACGGCATTGACGGCACCCAGGTTTTGCTGGACGTAGCAGGCAGTGGCCGGAGTCGGCGTGTCCGGGGTGATGGTGGCAACGATGATCAGCTCGATGTCTTCTGCGGCGAGGCCGGCCTGATCGAGCGCCTTTCTCGCAGCGTGAGTCGCCATGTGAGAAGTGAATTCTCCTTCCGCAGCGATCCGGCGTTCCCTGATGCCGGTGCGGGAGACAATCCACTCGTCGCTAGTGTCCACCCGGATCGCAAGTTCGTCATTGGTGAGGATTTTTTCCGGGAGATAGCTGCCGGTGCCTGCAATGCAAACCTGGTAAGAAGACGTCGATTCACTCATGCGGCGGGAGATTGGAACCCGCGAACGGATGCCACAAGCGCGAAGTGAGAATCCCGGCTGGATGGCCTCAGCCGTCCGACGGGACAGCGATCGGCAGCGAAGCAAGCGCTTCCTCGATGCGGGGATTCACTCCGTTTTGCACGGTTTCCATCCCCACGCGGATGGCATTTCGCACCGCAAGGGCGGTGGAGGATCCGTGGGCGATGATGACCACTCCATTCACGCCGAGCAGCGGACTGCCGCCGTAGGTTTCGTAACTGCTTTTTTCCTTGAGCGCCTTGAAAGCGCCTTGGGCGAGCATGGCCCCTGCGATGCGCAAGGGATTGCCCTGGATCTCGGTTTTCAGCCATTTGGAAACGGCCTTGGCGGTCGCTTCGATGGTTTTGAGCATGATGTTTCCGACGAAGCCATCGCAGAGCACCACATCGAGCTCAGTCTCGAAAAGATCGCGACCCTCGACATTTCCGACGAAGTTGATGCCGGGCGTCTGCTTGAGCAGCTTGAACGTTTCCTTGGTGAAAGTGGTGCCCTTTTCGTCCTCCTCGCCATTCGACATGAGGCCGACTTTCGGGTTTTTCACACCGAGCACCCCCCGGGAAAAGGCGGTGCCCATGATGGCGTAGGCCACCAAGTGTTCTGGCTTGGCCTCCGGGTTGGCACCGGCATCGAGAATGTGGCAGATGCCGTATTCGTTCGGCAGGGCAGAGGCGATCCCCGCGCGGTCCACGCCGGGAAGAGTCCGCAATTTCAAGGTCGCGGCAGCCACGGCAGCTCCGGTGTTCCCGGCGGAAACGAATGCGTCTGCACGGCCGTCTTTCACCATCTCCATGGCGATGCTGATGGAGGAAAGTTTTTTGCGACGCACCGTTTTGGCACCAGGCTCGGCCATGCCTATCACCTCCGGCGCGTGGACGATGCTGACTCGTGAGTCGCTCAGGTCCAGGC
>JBOFET010000117.1:0-2102 GCA_051648225.1 Luteolibacter sp. | reverse complement strand
GTCGGCGTTCTTCAAAACCGGCACGTTTCAGTTTCCGCAAAACTTCTTTCGCCTTGTGCGGCATTTCAGGCAACTTCCACGGTTGCGAGGATTGCCTCGGAGACTGCAATCACAGGCTCGCCATTGGATCGCTTTTCTTCGTTCCACAAGGCAACCAGATCGCGGGCGGCGTCCAGCGCTCCCTCCATGCCCTGACCGTGCGTGGTGAGACCGAGTGACGGAACATGGGCATAATAATAGCCGGGCAATCCTTCCTCTTCAGGAACACGTTCGAGCATCACTGGATAGCGCATAGGGAAAAGTTGATTCAACAAGATGGGTTTGTCGAGGATGGGCTTGGTGGTTGGAGACCGCCGCCACGGCTTTTCAGCCAGCCGTCTGTGGAGGGGGGACCTTACTGTCCCTCTTCTTCTGGCAGTTTCCCGATCACCAATATCCTCTTGACCTCGCCACGCACGCGTTGACCTTAGTCCCGTGCGAAGACTGTCGGCAGCCCTCTTGCTGTTCTGCGTGGGAATTCTGATTCCCGCGTCGGCCTCGCCTGTCCGGATTTGCTTTTTGGAATTCGGGCTGAATTCCTCACCAGCGGATTCCAAATGCTGCTCGGATTGCAGCCGGGGAACCGAATTACCCGATCCATGCTGCGTCGATCTCGAGGAAATGCCGGACTCGACCGCACCGCAGACCCCCATCGAACTGCCTCCTGCGATCGTCACAGAGGCGCCCGTTAGATTAGGTCCGGTTCATGCGGTGACATGGGTTTTCGGGGAAAATTTCGTCGTATCCCCGCCGATCCGCGGGCCGACTTCGCCCGCCGCCTATCGGGCGGTGTTAGGAAATTGGAGACTGTAGGAGCGGCGACTCAGCCGCCATGACCGCACCCTGTGAGCGCGGTGGTTTGCGAACCCGCATCCGGGTTCTGCCGTTCTCCTGATTTCCCGATTCCCATGAATACCTCTCTCGATTCCCTTTCACGCACTTCAACCGATCAAGCGCCGGTGCGGCGCGTGCCCGCGTGGCTCATTCCCTTGGCCATCGTCGCCGGATTTGCCGTGCTTTTCCTCGCCTTGTTCCGCGACCGCCTGCTGCCGGCTCCGGATGTGAAAGTCGCAGTCGTGCTGGCCACGCTCTCGGAGGCTTCCGCGATTGCACCATCATCACCCGGCGGCCTGCTATTCCAAGCCAGCGGCTGGATCGAGCCCGACCCGCTGCCGATCAAGGCGACCTCGCTCATCGATGGCGTCGTCGAAACAGTCAACGTGCTGGAAGGCCAAGCGGTGAATAAAGGCGAAACGCTGGCCACCCTGATCTCGGAAGACGCCCGACTGTCGTTAGCCACTGCCGAGCAAAATCACCACACGCTTCGGTCCGCCCGTGACGCCCATCTCGGAGCGATCGATTCCGCCCGTAAAAAACTCGAAGGAGCGCAAGCCATGGCTAAATCTGCGGAAACCTTGCGAGACGAAGCGAAGGACCAGCTCACTCGCTTCGAGCGCCTAACATCCCGCGCGATTCCAGCGCAGGAAATCGTCTCCGCGAGGTTGCGGGTCGCCCGCGAAGAATCGCAAATACTTGTAGCTGCCGCTTCCAGCGCGGAAACCGAAGCCGAAATCGAACAGCTCAAACTGGAAACCCAGGTCAAGGAGAACGAAATCCGCGCGGCGGCCATCGAAGTGGAAAAAGCGAAACTCGCCCTCTCCCGCACGGTCATCACCGCACCCATCGATGGCCGCGTGCTGCGGCTACTCGCCGCTCCGGGACAGAAAAAAATGCTTCAGGACCAAGACCCCGAAAGCTCCACCATCGCGATTCTCTATCATCCAGCGAAGCTTCAAGTGAGAGTGGATGTTCCGCTAGCCGATGCAGCGGGCTTGCAAATCGGCCAATCCGCCCAAATCCGGTGCAGCCTGCTTCCCGACAAGGTTTTCGAGGGCGTGGTGACTCGCATCACCGGCGAGGCGGACCTTCAGCGCAACACCCTTCAGGCGAAAGTCAGCATCACCGATCCTGTGGAACAACTCCGCCCCGAAATGCTCTGCCGGGTGGAATTCATGGGAAGCGCCCGCACCGGCTCCACCTCACCGCAATCCGTCTCCACTTGG
>JBOFET010000116.1:0-15746 GCA_051648225.1 Luteolibacter sp. | reverse complement strand
ACTCGCGGGAATCTTTAATCCATTGGAAATCAAACCGTTACTATCGATCTTTAAAACGTTCATGCGGCCATCCGCAAGGTAGAGGGGTTTGTTTTCCAATTCTTCAACGGGGCGGGACAAGAGGTTTGATAGATCGTGCTTGAGGCGACCCGTGCGCACATCACTCAGAACCCCTACGGAATGCACGGTGATGTCGTGGTTCAAGTTACCAATGCCGCGCGGGCCGAGTTTTGCGGCAAGGTTGACGCTACCAGTGCTGACTGCCATGGAGCGTTGACTCGGTTCCCACTCGAATTTCTCGAGATCAGGAACTGCCTTGTGGCCGACATGGGGGGGGGATTGGGCGTCGGAGAGAGGGTTGGAAGCAAGCGAGTCATCCGGGCCTGCGTTGATCTTTGCCTTGGTGGACTCATCCGAAACCCACCATGCGAATCGTCCCTGATGCTTGCCCGAAGCTAGGCCGTGCATCGGAACCGAGATTTGATCGGTGGGAGCCGCCGTGGAAACAAGAGTGTTCGGCCCCACTAATTTGATCATCTCGCCTATTCCAGCTGGACCTCCGGTGGCTTGGTTTGCTCCGGAAACGAGCCAGTGCCGGAATTTCGGAACTCGTGAAGCTGGGGTCTCGGGCGAATTTGGATCTGCTGGGGTTTTCCAGGCATCATAGACGGCAGTCCAGTGGGGTTGGCCACCGCTCGGTGTGGTGCCCGCATCATGAGGGGCGGTGATGCGGGAATCAGGACCCATTTCCTTTTGTAACTCGCCGATGGCAAGCGTCAGTGCCAATCGGGCGTTGGCGCGAGCGGCAGCCGCAGCCTCTCCCTGAGAGGACGACCGTAGCGAGATACTCGATAGGGAGAGCAATCCGACGGCAATGACTGTTAGGAGAATCATCAACGAGAGAGTGACAATAAGAGCGAAGCCGCCTTGCGAAGAAGAGCGGCGAGGGGACTGAGAGGGAATCATGGATCCTAAATTTGGGGTTTTGGAAAAGGAGTTCTGAATTCTGCGGTTTCGCCTGCCCAAATTGGACACGCGCGAAGAATTTGAGATCCGCGTGAAAAGGTTAAACTGGCGCAAAATTTTGTCCACTCCCCCAACCGGGTGAAAAGGGACTTGGGCTTGGATTTCTGAATGAAGAAATGAAGACGGTTCCATGGAAGTAACCTATGACGACCAACTTTTTGTTACGTCGATGACAGCTCTCATGGAGCTACATTGCATGGGAGCAACGAACTCAACTCATGCCTGTGCGATGAGAAGCTATAACCACGCTCAACACTTCATTTGACAGACTTGACTCTGCGAGACACTTGCGCCGGTCTGCCCGTGCTGTGACGAAACACTCACTACGACGTCTGTGTCATTGAGAGTGTAAAAATCCACCAGCTAGTAGCAAATGCCGTCCGGAGCATGATAATGACACATGCTCAAACGGTGGGTATGATACTTACATTGACGAAAAAGACCATTAGTGTACCGAAATGATAGCCCATCTTAGCGGCGGCGGCGGAGCAGTGCGAGGAGTCCAAGACCACCGAAGAACGCTGCGCCGGGCTCAGGAATGGCGGTGTAGGTTAAGTAGATTTGAGAACTATCGCCAGGAACCGCGCCAGCCCCTCCCAGAGAGACACCGAAGGTGCCGGTGAAGGAGTTGGTGAAGGAAGAGGTATTGATGTTGAAAGCATTCTCGGCGAAGCCTGTGACCGTGCTGAAGTCCGCGATCAACCAGTTGTAACTGAGAGCGTCGCTAAAACTCGTCGCAAGGCCGCTGACGTTGGCGAGGGTCAAGGAGTTGACTAGAATGTTGAATTGCGAGCCGCTAGCGGCGGTGATGTCCAAGGTGCCGGTACCGTTTACAAGATCCCAACCAGGATTTGCGCCTGCGGTGCCGGTGGCATCATTGATTTCCCAAACGTAGGAACCACCGTTTGCCCAAGTTTGCGCACCGGTGGTGGCTGTCCCCGGACTGTTGCCTGGGGCAATCGTCTGGCCGGTGCCGATGGTCTGGCCAGCGAGGGTGCCGTTCCAGTTGGTGCCTGCGATGGTTCCGCTGGTGAAGGTGACAGCGGGTGCGAGGTTGGTAGAGGAGTTGTAACGCAAGGTGCCGCCATTGAGGGTGACTCCGGTGCTATTGTTGATGGTGCCAGTGCTGCTGATGGCGAGTGTGCCTGAGGTAACTGTGGTGGTGCCGTCGTAGGTGTTGTTGCTATCAAGGGTGAGAGTTCCAGAGCCGGTTTTCGTCACTCCAAACGATGAGGCCCCATCGGTAATGGGCCGGTTAATCGTTAAGTTTCCAGAAGTGGTGGCCACCGGCAGATTGCCCAAGAGGACAATATCACCGTTAGTGCCAGCGCCAAAGGTTCCGACGATGTGATTCAATCCGTCATTGACGATGATTCCAGTGTTGCTCGCAGTAAACGTCAGGTTGACAGCAGTCCCGGTAGCGTTTGGCTGCGTAGAGAGTTTGATGTTCTGAGCAATCGGATTCCCAGACAAGAAGCTGATGCCAGCCACGTTTCTAGCTGCTGAGATGTAGATACTAGGACTTCCAAGAGACAGGTTGTTAAATTCGATCAGATTACCAGCACCGGGAACGGTGGCTGTCGCCCAGTTCGCTCCGTTACCCCAGTTACCGTTGGAACTGCCGTCCCAGACTACAGCGGACGCCGAAGGGGCAGTGAGCAGTGCTGCATTAGCAATTATAAAAAAGAAGCGGGAGGCGCTTATGTGGAAACTGGATGAAACGGATTTATGGGATTTCATGGAATGGGTAATTTTGGAGGGTTTGGACTCGATCCGAACATGTGGTTAGGAATTTCGAGGTTGGATTTTTTGAGATACTGCTGACTTGGTGATCCTAGTCCGAAGTGCTAGCGTGCCTATCCCCTAAGCGGGTGAAATTGGGTCCCCCAATCGGGGGAGAGGATTTAAATGAAGTCTGGGATGGAATGCTTCAGTCTGAGATCCTGTTTCGTTTTGGGTGACGCAGAATCGACGTATTTTGGAGACTCTAGACTCGCAAGAGTTTGATTTACAATGGAGGTCTTTGAGCTTTTCAGTTTGCTCTAGGATTCCAGAAACTACCGTTTTTACCGCCTTTTGTGGAGTCGATGTTTTTGATATCCCCTTTGGTGAGTTCTTCAACATGACCGTCGAAGAAAACGACGAGCGCCTTGCCGCCATGGCGGTAAGCAAGATCTCCGTTTTTGGTCTTACCATCCACACCTTTCCAATTGAACCGACTGTTGTAGGTAATGCGAAAGTCGGTGGCGGTGGCGAATGCCATTGATTCCGATGGGTTGGGAATTTGATTGAGCTTATGTCCTGGTTTCGCACCTGCACTATGATCGCCGGAGATACCACTGTCGTTCATGCCGTAAGATGCGGCGATGCTGTGGTGGAATCCCTTCTTTTCCCGATAGACTTTAGGGTCGAGCATGGATATGGGTGCGCTTCTGGTGGGTTCGCCGGAGGCATCCCTTATGTCTCCTGCTAGATTGCTGAGGAACTCGGCATTCTGATACCAATTTCCTTCGCGCACATTATTTTCGTCATAGGAGTAGATCGGCACATAGCGTCCGGAATGGTCAGCCGCGTAGGAGGCATTGGCGATTTGGAGCTGGGCGATGTTACGGGTGCTGTTGGCTTTGAACGCTTGATCCCGCAACCTAACGGTGGTGCCGACCGAGAGCGCTGCCAGGACAACGATGATGGTGATGACCACTAGCAGCTCGACCAAGGTGAAGCCGCGCCTGGGATAACGGGAAGGATGCTGGATCGTCATAGCCTGATGATTGGGTTTGGCTTCAATCTTCAATTTCTAGCTACCAAACGACCGAAGAGTTTGGCTGGAGGGCCGCTGGTGATGTTGATGGTGACGGTGACCACTCCAAGCACCGGAGCGGAGGGGGTGATGGTGGCAGTGGTGAGACCGGTGTTGGTTTGGCCAGTGGTTTTCCATTCGGTCAGGTCGGTGGACCACTCATAACCGTAGGTCACGTCGCTGGCGATGGTGGGATTGAGCGTGTGCTTGAAGATGACGGAAGTTGGTGTGGCAGAAATTTGAGTGAGTCCGGTATTGAAGGTATTCGGGTTGCTGCCGAGCACATTTTCCACTCCGTTGGGAAGGCCGTCCTTGTCGGAGTCGGTAACGAATCCAGTGGCTGGGGCATTGGTGACCAACCAGTTCGCGAAGGTGCTACCGCCGACTGCGGTTGCGGTGAGGTCACCCTCCGCATCCAGACCGAAGTTGTTAAATCCGGTGGCGGAAATTTTCGAGAGCTGTTGAGCGGTCAAACCGGTGGCACTGCCGAAATTGAGTGAAGAGCCGGACACGAAGCCAACGATGTTCAGTGTGCCTGCCCAAGTCGCGCTGCCAGCTCCGCTGCTGTCGGCAAAGACAAGTTGGGCACCGGCGGCAAGGCTGATCGCACCAGCACCGGTGACACTGAGTGTTCCCGTGGTTTCCGTGCCACTGGTGGCCGCATTGAGGGTGCCGGCTCCGATAGAAACGGCGCTGGCATTCGGAAGAGCGTTGGCACCACCAAGAGCGAGAGTTCCGCCAGTGATGTTAGTCGCACCGGTGTAACTACTCGGACCCCGCAGGGTGAATGCCCCGCTGCCGCTTTTTGCTAGCGTGATTGCACCGGTGATCTGAGCTGTCGGGTTGACAGGATTCCCGTTGAAGGTGGAGGAGATGCCCGTACCTCCGAAGGTGCAATCGACGGTGTTGTTGATCGTGAGAGTGGCGGCACTACTCGACGTTATCCTTTGATTTCTCGCAGTGAGCAGGCTGATGTCGTTATTTAAACCAGCAAGCGTTTGGTTGAATCCGTTGAGATTGAGTTCGCATGATCGGCCACTGCCTGCGCCGTTGCCGCCATTGAGTGTTAATACGGTGGTGACTGGAAGGGCGTTTTCGACTCCCAGCCTGACAAAAATGTTGGTATTTCCCGGTGTGGAGGGCGCCAGCTCGCTGCTGCAAGTCATGAGCGTGCTTCCTGCGTAGTTACTCGGAGCGTCCAGAACAATTGTTGCGACGGAATTGGTGCCGTTAAGGCCGATGAATGTCACATTGCCGTTTCCAGAAATCGGTGAACTGAAAGTCACCGGAACGGCTGTAGTGCCCGAGCCAGCGGAAGTCGGTGCGGTGATCCGGGCGGTGGTGCCGGTCGCCCCTAAGGTAATCGGAGGGGCAACTGTGGCGTTGTTCACGTCCGAGCGGAGGGTGGTTCCATCTGAGAGGGCAATTCCACTGGCATTGGCAAATGGAGCGGCATTGCTATAGGCAAGAGTTCCGCTGTTGACCGCCACGCTGCCGGACAAGGTGTTAGCTCCTGTGAGAAGCAATACACCGGATCCTGTCTTGACGAGCCCTAGGGTCCCTGAGGTGTTTTGGAGAGTGCCAGTGAATGTGCTTGTCTGGTCGTTCGCACCGATGGTGAGAATGGATGAGGTGGCCGTGAGTGTGTTGTCGATGATGCCAGCGCCGGAAAGGCCGTTGACGGTCTCGGTCTTGCCGTTGAGGTCAAGGGTGCCGGCCACTGAGACGTTCCCATTTCCGATGCCGTCCGGGATGACACTATTTGCCGCAAGGCGGAGTGTTCCAGCGCTGACGGAAGTGTCTCCGGTGTAGTTATTCAAAGCGGAAGCCAGGACTGCGGTGCCGTCACCGAGCTTGTCCACGCCGAAAGTCCCGGAAACCTGCGCACCGAGTGTCAAACTGCGGGATGCAGCCACACTCCAGCTGTTGGTGTCGTTGAGCGCGAGCGGACAGTTCAAAGTAAGGTCAGCGGTGGCCGTGCCCAGGTCGATGTCAATGACGGCAGCACCCAGAGTCAAAGTGTTGGAGCCGTTGATGGTGACCAAGCCAGTGGGGTTTAGAATGGAGATTCCCGCCCAAGTTGCATTGGCACCCAGGAGCGTGGTGTTCGCCGATGTTACAGTGCTATTCCACAGAGCGATTTTGGTTGAGTCAGGAGCCGTGCCGCCGACCCAGCTGGTGCCCAGATTGAGATTATTCGAATTGTTTGCCTTTACGACGGTGGGGGCGGTGGAAGTGATCACCAAATTGAGTGTGTTCCCTGACACACTGAGGCTGGCGGCAGTTCCGGCACTGATCGTCGAGACCGTGAGATCTGCGGTGGTCGGGATCGTCCCTGAAACGCTGTCCCAAGTTATGAGTGGGTAGGTGCCGGGCACCAGACCAGTGGTGACGTTGACCTGCACTTTAGGAGTGGCGGCCGTAAAATCAGCCAGGCCAGTCAGCACGGTCGGCACGGTGATGGTGAGCGGACTTAACGAGGAGCTGGGAGTGACACTGCCGAAGTCGAACTCAATGGTTCCAGCGGCGGTAGGAGCAAGTTCCTTGCAAGTCCAAGTCTTGGTGTTGTCTGTGACTGCGATACCGAGAGTTCCCAAAGCATTGCTGATGACCATTTTGGAAGCAGCGCAATTTCCCCCTACCACACCTTGGAGTTTGCCCCCGATGATGTTGGTGCTCCCTGGATAAGAATTAGCGCCAGAGAGGACTTGGGTACCAGTGCCTGATTTTGCCAAACTCATCCCGGTAGTGATGTTTCCCGAGAAAGTGTAACTTGCTGGTGAGGTGTTGTTGATAGTGAGGAGACTGGTGCCTGTGCCTGTGAGGATTTGTTGACTTCTATTGGTGGCTGGGGTGTTTGTCAGACCAACAATGGTTTGGTTAAAGTTATTGAGATCATATCTCACAGCCCGCGAAGAAGAGCTGGGACCATTGCCTCCGTTTAATGTCAACACTGTGGTGGTCGGAAGGGCGTTGTTAAGTGTGCCTCTTACGACAAGGTTGTTATTTACGTTTGCGGTGGTGATGGTGGTGGTTCCTGCGTAGGTGTTGGCGGCACCGAGGATGAAAAAGGTATTGGAGCCACCGAGATTCACGTTAGCGGTGGTGAACGTGAGATTTGACGGACCGCCAATCGCTCCGTCAAGGGTGATCGCCGTGCTACTGGAGGCTGTCGCAATGGAGGTGTTTGCGTTGAGGGTCAGGGCAGAATTGATGATTTGACCAGCTCTGTTGCTGGTGATGGATGGGGAAGTGCCACCTAGCGCAATGTTACCACCCGAGAGGGTGAAAGGACCCGAGGTCGTTACTCCGAAGACAAGCCGGTTTGCATTGACCGTGCCGCTTACGTTGATGGTGCCCGCTGCGAGGAATGTCGTGCTGGTGCCGAAATTGAGAATATCGCTGGTGGTCGTGGTAACGTTCGAGGGAAGGGTGGCACCGGTCGCATCGGTGCTCCAGCCTTGCGTTGCACTTCCCGTGGTTGGCGCGGCCCAGGTGCCAGCGGCTGTGCCGAAACCCGGTGTGGCTCCATCGTTATCCCAGTAGAGCGCCTGTGCGGATGCTGAGGATGCGGCGAAGTGGCAAAACAAAGTCGCAGAAAAGGCGGCTGCGAGGAATTGACCGGAGCGAAATGGCGTGGATTTACGAAGTTTCATGGGATTTAGGTTGGGTTGTCTTGGGTTGTTGGGATTTTTAAGAGCAGGAAAATTTGACGATCCGGGTAGTGGAGATACTCGCGCATCCCTTTCCCGTGTTTCAAAAACTGTTGTAGTGACGCTAGACGTGAGAAACCATTTGTCCATCCCACGACCGGGTGAAGCAAGCTCCCCCGAATGGGTGAGGGGTGGCGAGCCGGTGGTTGAGCAGTGGATGGCGGATGGTGAAATCGTTCATGACTTGATCCGTTCAGTTCGCTGAGACTTTCAATCGGAGGAAGATTTTCGGTGCTGTACCGGGGACGAGAGTGTGGGTGATGGTGGTCGCATCATTGATGTAGGATGGGCTGGGGGAAACCTCTGTCCAAAGATCGGTCACCCCGAGATCGGTGGAACCTTGGATGGCGTAGGTGAGTCCGATGGTGCCGGGACGCTTGGTAAAGCTGAGGATGTTAGAACTGAAAATGCCGACAGAAGGGTTGGATACCGTCGGGTCGTGGCCGGCAACGGCGTATTCAATCAGGTTGCTGATGCCGTCGTGGTCTGGATCGTCGTTAGGGCCCTGTTGTTCTGCCGGGACGGTCGCTCCGCCGCCGAAGACGGCAGTGATCCAGGAGGAGAAACCAATGACCGGGCTGGCAGTGAGGAAGCCATCGGCATCCAGCGCGAAAGCGCCGAGTCCGGTGGCGGAGATGCGGGCAAGTTGGGCGGATGTCAGGCCGGTGCTGGTGCTGCCGAAACGGAGTGAGGAGCCTGAAACGAAGGTGCCGGTGAGGGTGAGCGTGCCGCCTTCGACCGGGCCGTCGCTCCAGTCGATCAGGTCGCTGGCGGAGAAGGCGATTTTTCCATCGGTGCCGAGGTGAATCGTGGCGGGACCGGTGAGGTCGAGAGTCCCGACGCTGTCGGTGAAAGTGGCCGCATCGAGGGTGGCGGTGCCGATGGATACGGCAGTCGGAGGGAGAACGTCGCTTGCGCCGAGAGCCAAGGTCCCTGCGCTGATGGTGGTGGCGCCGCTGTAGGTGTTAGGGCCGGAGAGGATTTGGGTGCCGAGGCCGGTTTTGGTGAGACTCATGCCGGCTGCTCCGTCGGAAATGGCGCCGGAATATTCGAATGTGGTCTCGTTTGCGGGATTGAGGGTGAGTGCGGTCACTCCGGTGTAGCCCCCGGAGGTCGTGGTGAAGAGCGAGGTGAGGTTTTTATCGCCGATGAGGCCGCCGAGGGTGAGGGCGGTGACGGTGGTTTGTAGCCCGTTGCCCGAGCCACCCGTAGCGCTGCTGAGGGTGTCCAGCGGGCTGTTTTGCAGGGAGGTGGGATAACCGAGGCTGAGGATGCCTTCCACGAGGGTGGTGGGACCGGTGAAGGTGTTGCCAGCGCCTGCAGCGAGGGTGAATTTACCGTTGCCGACTTTGATCAGTTCGAGATTGCCGGTGATCTGGGCGGTGGGGATGACGGTGTTGCCGTTGAAGCTGGAGGTGGGTCCCACTCCGCCGAAGGTGAAGTCCGAGGTGTTGTTGATGGTGAGGGTCGAGCGATCCGCGAGAGAGTTGGTGATGCGCTGGTTCCTCGCGGTGAGACCGGTGGTGTTGGTTAGGCCGGCGAGGGTTTGGTCGTAGCCGTTGAGGTCGAACGTGATCATCCGCCCACTGCCTGATCCGGCACCGCCGTTGAGGGTGAGCACGGTGGTCAGCGGCAGGGAGTCGGCGACGTTCGCTCTCACGGTCATGGTGGTGTTAGAATTTCCGGTCGTAATGAGGGTGCTGCCCAAGTAGGAGTTTCCGGAATTGAGGAAGATCGTCTGGAGAAGCCCCCCGCTGCTCACTCCGGGTGTGGTGAGTCTGAGATCGCCATCGCCACTGATGGCTTCATTTAAAGAGAACGAGCCTTGGGCGGAAGTGTTCCGGCCGAAGGAAATCGTGGAGGTGGTGGCGGTAGCTCCAAGGGTGATGGGCACGGCGATGGACATGCCGGTGGTCTGGGAGGTAAGTGTGGAACCGCTGGCGATGGAGATCTCACTGGCTGCGCTGAGAGCACCGGTATGACCGAGATTGAGGGTGCCGGCATCGATGGCGACGGTGCCGGTGAAGGCGGGATTCGCACCGCCGAGAGTCAAGGCGCTGCTGGCGCTCTTGGTGAGTCTTCCCGAGCCGCTGATGGGTCCGGTTAGTATCTGGGAGGCACTGCTGTTATATCTGAAAGTGGAGCCGCTTCCGATTTCGATGGCTTCGGCATGGGTGCCACTTCCAAGGGTTCCCGAGCCGCCGATTTCGAGCGTGCCGGAGTTGGTGGGAAGTGCGATGGCTGCTGCAAACGTATTGATTCCACTGAGGATGGCCGTGCCGGTACCTGCTTTGGTGATGGGGAATGTGCCTGAAACTACGCCGTTGATGGCGAGGCTGCGGCTGCCAGTCACATTCCAGACATTGGCGTCACCGAGGGTGAGGGGGCAGTTCAGCGTGAGGTTGGCAGTGGCACTACTCATGTTGATGTCGTTGGCATTGGCCCCGAGAGTGAGGGTGTTTCCAGAATTGATGGTGACCGCGCCGCCGGGGTTGGCGATCGAGATGCCAGCCCATGTCGCATCCGCGCCCAGGACGGTGATGTTCGAGGTGGTGACGGTGTTGTTCCAGACGGCGGTGGAGGTGCTGTTTGGGACCAGCCCGCCGACCCAACTGCCAGTTAGGTTGAGGTTGTTGGTATTGTTGGCTTTGACGGAAAAGGGCACGCCGACGATGACCAGACTGAGCTTGTTGCCGGAAACGGCGAGACTGGCGGTGGTTCCATCCGCCAAGCCGCCGGTGCCGCCTGGATTTAAGACACTGACGACGGATGGAGGAGTGCCTGAGGTGGAACCCCAGGTCATCAGCGGATAGGTGCCGGGAGAAAGAGGTGAGTCAACGACGACCCGCACCGCAGGCGTGGAGGTAAATGCTGCGAGTCCCGTGACGGTTAGTGGGCTGATCGTCCCCGGTGTGATGGGGCCGAAGTTGAACTCAAGGTTGCCTGCCGCAGTGCTGGAAAGGGAGGCACAGGTCCAAGTTTTCGTGTTGTCCGTGACGGAGGCTCCGAAGGTCCCCAGCGCGTTGTTGAGGATCACGGATGAACTCGCGGAACTCCCGCCGACACCGCCTAGCAGCTTGCCTTCACTGACGGTGGTGGTGCCAGTCATCGCGTTCACCCCTGCGATGATTTGGGTGCCGGGACCGGTCTTGGCCAAGTTTGTGACACCGCCGATCGTTCCGGAGAAGACGTGGTCGGTGGTGTTTTGAATCGTGAGGGTGACAGCGGCACCCGCGTTGGAGATTTGTTGGGATCTGAGGTTGGCCGGGATGTTTTGCAGACCGGCGATGGTCTGGCTGAATCCATTCATTTCGAGTCTGGCAAAGCGCCCGGAACCGCCACCGGACGAGCCGTTGATCGAAAGGACGGTGGTCGCCGGCAGGGCGTTGTTGATGCCGAGTCTAACGATGAGATTGGCATCGTTATCAGCCGGATGGATGGCGGTGCTGCCCGTGTAAGTGCTCGGTGCGTTGAGTCGGACGGTTTGGTTCGAGTTTGAGGCGACGGTGGAGAGTGAATTCAGGGTCAAACTCCCGGGGCCGGAAATCGCGCCACCGAGCGTGAGGGTGGAGGTCGCGGACCCTGTTCCGAAATCGGGCGCATGGATGGCCGGGGTGCCGCTGATGTGGATGGGGGCATTGATGGTGGGGTTCTGCACGGAGGCTCGCAGTGAACTGGTCCCGGCGAGCGAGAGTGCGCTGGCCGCACTCAAGGCATGGGTGTTGCCGAGAGTGAGCACGCCGGAGTCGATGGCGACGGAACCGGTGAAGGAGGTGTTGGATCCTGAGAGGGTGAGCGTGGCGGTGCCGGTTTCTTTAAGGAGGCTGCCGGATCCGCTGATAGAACCTGACAGGATCTGGACGGCACCGCTGCTGTATTTGAAAACCGAGCCGTTACCGATGGTGATGCTAGCAGGGTAGGCGCCACTGCCGAGATTGCCTGCTCCGCCGACTTCGAGCGTGCCGGAATTGGCGGAAATGGTCGTGGAACCGGAGTAAGTGTTAGGTCCGGAGAGGGATTGTGTGCCTGCGCCGGCTTTGGTGAGCGACATTCCTGCAGCGCCATCGGCGATGCCACCGGAGTAGGCGAGGGTGGCTCCGGTCTCGGGCTTCAGCGTCAGCGCCGTCACGCCGGAGAATCCGCCGGAGGTGCTGGTGAACATGGAGGCGAGGTTGATTGATCCTGTTAGTCCGCCGAGTGTCAGGGAAGTGACGGTGGTCCTGAGGCCATTGGTCGCGTCACCCGTGATGCTGTTCATGGTGTCGAGCACGCTGTTTTGCAGCGCGAGATTCTGGTCGAGGCTCAGGATGCCGCCTTGAATCCGGGTCGCGCCGGAATAGGTGTTAGCCCCGGCGAGAGACAAGGTGAGGGTGCTGCCTTCTTTGCTGAGACTTTTCCCGGAGCCTGCCACGGTGCCCGCGATGATGAGGGTGGAAGGGGCGGTGCCGCCTGCTTGTCGGACGGTGACGTTGTCGATGAGGGTGATGTCGAGATCGTCCTTGAAGGTCACCGTGCCGTTGCCGCCCGCGGTGCGGGTAAGATAGGCCACACCGTTTTCCGTCTGATCCATGATGAAGGAGCCGTTGGTACCCTTTTGCAACAAGGTGCTCTCGCCGCCGCCGCTGTCGCCCACGACCATTTCGCCGAGGGTGACGGGGACATTGACGTTGACCGTCTGGTCACCAGTGAGGTCGAGGTTTTTGTAGGCGATTCCGCCTGCGGTGTTAGGGACAGTCGCCGGGTTCCAGTTTGCGGTGTCCGTCCAGTCATAGCCGGTTCCCCCGGCGGTGGGAACCCAGGTGAAGCCTGGAGGCGGTGGCGCGATGACCGCATCGACAGGTGTGTTAGACACGACTACCGGGGATTGGCCGGGGGTGAAACGAACTTCTGCCTGGGAGGCTGCTCCGCTGACGGTGGCCACCGAATTTCCGCGATAGGCCAGCGAAGAACCATCTCCGAGGTAAAGTGTCGTGGAGCCGTCGCCATTGTCCGCGGCGATGCCGAAACGACCGGTGAAGGAAAGGCCGACGGTGGCGTCCGTGTAGGTTTCCCCGGCAGCGGGATTGGAAAGAACGTAATGCACGACGTTTTTTAGGCCTACGGAGCTTTCGACTTTCACTCCGACGACGACCCCGCCGCGCAGCAACTGGGTCACGTTTTGGACGGTGCCGCCGGTGCTTCCGAAGTGCGGTTCATAGACGGTGGCGAAGGCCTTGTTCCATGCCTCGCCGATTTGCCGGACGACGAGTGTGGGGGCGACGCGGGTGTGATAGGGACTCGGGGCCTCAAGGATCGCCGGACTGTCCACTTTGGCGTATTCGCGGCTGGCCACGGCAGGCATGTGCAGGTCCATGTAGCGGGGAGTTCCTGACACGGTCGCCACAAATTGGGCGCGGATCGATGCGCTGGTGGGAAAGGAAACGGTGGTGTTCGTGAAGTAGCGCCAGCCCGGTTGATCGTTGGCGTCGCCGATGTCGTTTTGGAAACGATTCGGCTGGCTGGTGAGCGGCAGGGGCACGCCATCTGCGCGGAGGTTCACGGAATTTTCTCCGATGTTCCGATAGATGTAGTCGTGGTATTGGTTGGTCTGGTTGCCATTGAGCGTGGTGACGGTCCGGTTGGTGACGGTGGATCTGGAGCGGAAGACATCCACATAGTAGCCGGTGGTCGGCGAGGTGCGGACGATGGCGAGCGTCCGCTGCTGGGTGCCTTCTGCCAGAGTGCCCTTGTCGTCGGCGAACGAGCTGGTGGAGAACGAGTAATCGGGGGAGACCGCATTCGCGAACGGTTGTGGCTCCATGGCGGTGGTCTGCACGGTGTTGATGCCGAAGCCGCCCCAGCCACCTTCGCCGCGTGACGCGCCGTTGACGATGATGGTGTTGTTCGAAGCAAACACCCGGTAGAAATTTTCGTTGATGGTCGAGCCGTAGCTTTCGGTTCCTGACTTGGCGCCCAGCACCTCGCCCATGCCGAAGAGTTCCATGCTCATGCCGCTGGAGTGGCTGTGGATGTGGGCTGCGCCGCCGACGAAGCCCATGAGGCCGTAAGTGGAATTGCTCGAAGGCGCCGGGTTGCGCTGCAAGGTGATCCCTGCGTGCGGGAGCTTGTCGGTGCGTGGCAGTGCTGGCGTCACAGCGGGTTCGGACAGGCTGGCGGCCTGCCAGAGAAGCTGGAGAGGTTCGTATTGGTTCCCCAAGGTCGCGTAGTTGCTGAGCGTGGACCGATTGTAATTTCCGTCCGCCACACCCCCGTTGATCAGCGAGCCGAAGAACGAGGTGAGATCGGTCCGCCCCCGGGAGAGTGCATGTTGATAGACAATTTCGTAGCTGAAAAACGATCCGTTGCTACCGGCGCGGTGGCCGTCACCAAACATGACCTGCTCGCCATTCGGGTAGCGCAGGTAGCTGATGCGGGGAAGACTCAGCGGAAAATTCGGGTAGGTGTTGAAAAGGTTGAGGGAGGGGTCCACTCGCTCTAGCAGCACCATGTGGGTGGATCGGATCGAGCCGACTGCACCGGAATACTGGAGGGATTCCGGCCAAATGCTGCCCGCCTGGGTGTAGTGACGGTAGTCATAGGAAAGCGAGGCCTGCTTGCTTGTCCCGGTGGTGAGGTAGATTTGCAGCGCGGTGTTGCGCTCGGTTGCGTTGTCGAGTGCCAACAGGTTGTTCAGCATCATGGTGGCCATGAGTGCGGACCAGTTGGATTCCTTTTGGCCGTGATCGCGGGTGAGTTCGTATTGTTTGCGGAAGACGCTTTGGGCGGTGGTGAAATTGAAGTTCACCATGCCTGCGGCTTTCACGTCATAGACTTGGTTGTTCTGAAGCCACGAGTAGAGGAAATCATAGATGATCGGAAGCTGCGTGCCGGTGACCCGGGCTTCTTTGAGGAGGTCGCTTTGGAAGATCCAGCCGCCGTTGCCGGTGCTGGTGGAAGCGGCCACGAGCAGCAGGGTTTTTACGGCGTTGTGGAGGATGTCTGCCGCACAGCGTGCGTAATTGGTGTTTCCGGTTAGGTAAAAAAGGACCGCGCAATCCAAGGCGTCATTGTATTTGCCCTCGGCAGGGAAGCGCACCGTGCTTTCCGCGAATGCGGGGATGGTTTTAAACTTAGGGGTGGCCGCCGCCCAATCCACGATGGGAAGCGCACGGAGGAAGGTGTCACGGTTCGCTTGATGGCTGGCAATATCGGCAGCGACCCGCGAAACCATGCCATTGTAAACGCTGGTGGCCCAGGGGTTGGCGGCGATTTTGGCGAGGATGTCCGCTTTTTCAGAATCGCGCACCCAGATGAAGGGGCGCGTGAAGCCGGAGGGAAGGTTGTAAATGATCTGTGGTTTGCCAGTCGCATTGTCGGCGGAACCCAAGTTGAAACGGTTAGGACCGGTGGTGGCGGTCTCGGTGCTCAAGCGTAGGAAGACGTATTGTCCCGCACCGGCGCCGGAGGCATACTGGGCGTTGAGATAGGTGTTTAACGCTGTGTTTCCGGCCGAATTGGTGGCGGCTAAACCGTTAGGAGTGGCCGAGGTCAGAATGTTGTTCTGGAGAAGGGTGGCGTCTGTCGGGTCTGCGGTGGTGGTTTCTCCATAGTAGTCGCTGGCAAGGACTGCGGAGCTCGCGCGGCGGCCCAGGCCGTAGAGGTCCACGGTCGGTGCGGTGCCGGTCTTGCTAGAGACATTGAACTGGAATTTCGCGGTGGTGAAAGGGTTGGCCACCGCCCCGAGATCGGGAAGTTGGAATACGTAAACCGCAGAGCGGTCCAGAGCGGGAGTCCCCGAGCCGCCAGGCTGGAGGATGGTGCCGGTGACCGCGCTGATGGATCCGTCCTCGCGGATCTCTGTGTCGCTGGTCTGGCCCTGAAGTTGCGCCGCGTGTCCTGCGAAAGGATTGAATGCCGCGAGCGTGATGAGGGACGCGAACAAGATGCGGCAGGCGCGGGAAATCCCGTCCGGCGGACTGGGTGAGTCACCAAACGGCTCCAAAGGTGTTCCAGAGGCGGGGTGCGGAAGTGGGTGGGTTTGTTTCACGTGAAGCGAGTTTCTTGGATCGCACTGTCGGGTCGGAAGGGTTGCCCCACAGATGGCTTCATCTGTGGAACTCCGACCCGGCAATCCTCAAAGATATTGGGTTTAAATCCGTTTTTCCATCCCCCAACCGGGTGAGCTGACATTTTCCGCTGGGTGGAAATTGAATTTGTAGTTGGCTTGC
>JBOFET010000115.1:0-15537 GCA_051648225.1 Luteolibacter sp. | reverse complement strand
GTGGTGCGATGCGCTGGTCGCCATCGGCAAGACTCACACGGAAGGTGGGGATGCCAAGGCACTCGCAAGCAAGGTGCTCTCGGAGGCTTATAATTACGACAAGGGTAAGGTCTTCTTCAAGCCGACGCTCGCCTTCGGTCCGAATACCTTCCGTCCGACGAAAGCCGGGGCGCTCGCTTATTTTGTCGGCGGGGATCCGAATTTCCCCGAGGACAAGGGATTTGCCCTGACGCCTTGGGTCAAGGCCCGCTATGACAACCTCGGAGATGGTGACGATGGAATTCAGATCCACGGAGATATCGCCATCAGCATGGGCAACGTCTGGGTCACTGCCGTGGATGGTACGGAGGTGATGGTAGATAAGACATTCGTCTTTCAAAAAGGCGATGACGGAAAACTTCGGCTGATTGTGCACAAATCCTCGCTGCCATTCTCGCCGGAGAAGAAGTAATGTCATGGCTCATCGCAGGTAGGCCTGCCTTCAGGCGGACTTAAGCGGAAGTGAAGACCGCTTGAAGGCGGAACTACCTGCGAACGGGGCGTCCACGGAGTGGTTGCAAGAGGAATCTAACTTTCTGGTGGGCGATCCGTGAGAGGTGCGGCAGCTGTTTTCCGATGATCATGACGGATGGAGCGCGCGTCTCCGAGGAAGACGGCATCTTCGCCAATGTTCACGGCTAGGTCGCCGATGCGCTCGATGGAGCGGGCGACGAAGATGAGCTGGAGCAGGTGTTCGGCGCGACCGTTAGAATTTTCAAGGCGACCGCTGAGGGTGGTGATCATTTGCTGGTGCAGGCGGTCGAGTTCCTTGTCGCGGGCTTTGAGGCTCTCGCCAAGATCAGCGTTGGCGTCGGTGTAGGCGGTGATGGCGTCGCGCAGGAGCTTGTCGGCGATGGAGTAGAGTGGTTCTGCCAGCGTGGCGTCGTCCAGCGGGGGGGCCTCGCCGATTTTCTTGGCGCGCTTGGCGATGCTCACGGCGTGATCCGAGATGCGCTCGAGGTTGTGGGCCATCTTCATGGAGGTGATGACGAGCCGCAAGTCGGAGGCGACGGGCTGGAACCTCACCAGGATGCTCATGCCGGTCTGGTCGATCTTGCGCTCGAGTTCGTCCACGTCCGAATCATCCGCGATGACGGCGCGGGCGAGGTCGATGTCGCGCTGGAGCAACGCGTGGATGGCCCGCTCCAGATTGTGGCGAGCAAGGCTGGCCATCGAGAGCACCTCACCCTTGAGGTCTTCCATGGCCGTGTCGAACTGGCGGAAAATATGTGGCTGGATCATCGAGGGGTCCCGGGCACTGGGGGTGGGTTGAAAAGAATTTTCCTACGCGAAGAGCCTAGGTCCGGAAACAGGGGGGAGCAAGTCAGGTGAGGTGGACGCCTTTTTTAAAACACAGCCGCCCCGTGCGGAGCGGCTGCCTTGGCGCGGAAAATCAGAAGTAGGTGCTGAGCGCGATTTGGTAGGTGAGTGTGTCGAAGTCGCCATCCGGAGTGTCCATCGTTTGGTATTCGATGCCGCCCTGGATCTTGAGGTTGTTGCCGCAGAGGTAGTAATTCAGCCCTCCGTAGAGTGAATGGTGGGAATCGCCACGACCGCTGTTGATGTTGGTGATGCCACCGGCGCGGCCATAGCGGTTGTTGACGCGGACCCCTTCGGCTTCGGAGGCTCCTTGGTATTGGTATTGGCCCACGAGTTGGAGTTTGTTTTCCAGGATCCAGTAATAGGGCATGACGACCACACCGCCGAACATGCCTTCGCAGTCCGCGTTACCGGTCATTTCCGAGCCGCCGTTGTCGCCGAGGATGAGATCACCGATGACGCCCCAAGGACCGGCATCATACTCGGCGTAGAGCGAGGTGGCCCAGCGGTAGGGAAGGACGGAATCCTCGGACACGGCGTCCGCAGCATTGTAAACGAAGTCCGCGCCGAGGCTGAGTTCGTCGCTGATCTTGTAGCCGGCATTGGCGTAGTAAATCACGCTGTCCTGCCAACCGCTGAAGGCCTCGTTGTCCTCGCCATCGGTGGTGGAACTGTAAATGGAGGTGTTGAATCTCCAGTCGCCCTTGGTGGCGTCCACGCTCAGGCCGGTCGGTCGGGCACTGTCATAGACTTTATTGGCAATCGCAGAACGCTCGACAGTCAGGAGCTTGGTGGAGGAGGAGTGGGCTTCCTGGCCAAGCAGGAATTTCTGGCGGCCGTAAGTGAGCGTGAGGCTGTCGAAAGCAGTCTCGCCGATGGCCTTGCCGAGGTCGAAGGAAAGGTGGGCTTCATCGATGCCTTCTTTGCCCCACTCAAGATCGCCGCCGCCGCTCACGTTGCGGGAGTCGTCCACGAGATTGGCTTGGAATTTAAAGCCGAAGTATTGGAGGAACTTGCCCCTGGCTCCGAGGCGGAAGCGGCGATATTCATCGTAGGTTTCGTTAAAATCGCTGCCGTCCAAATCACTGCCATCGAGGTAGGCGGCTTGGTATTGGAAGTGCCCTTCGAGTTGAAATTCCTGGAGATAGGGATTTTTTTGTTTTTGTGGAGAATGCCGGGCTTGTTCTGAAGCCAGTCGCACCAGTCTCCAGAGTTTGGTATGGCAGCTTGTGCCGGAATGCCTTCCGGACCAGCGATGAGCGGGATCTGGAGCACGAGGGTCAAACCGAGGGCGAGCGGGATAGGCTGGTAGGTTTGCATTTGCACGGGTGTTTTGTGACGGAAAAGCCAGATGAATAGGTGACGATAATGTCACATTTGAAGGGGGGTTGTGTGACGAAAATGTCACACAATGCATTGATGTCGAAAACTAAGCGCCCGAAATGCCATCGATGAATTCGATACTCGGTCTGAAAACCCCGCCAGCGCCCCAATGTGACAATCATGTCACAAAGCATTCTTTGATGGCCGGAACGAATTCAAGGTTAGTGCGGGGGGGTGCGGCACATTTCCCGTAAATCCGACCATGATCCTTATGAAAAACACAGCCATTTGCCTGACCAGCGCGCTTCTGAGCGTGTTGCCCGCCTTCGCGGAAGAGTCCCACATCGACCCGGCATTGCCTTCTTACAAGGCGGTCAGTGGCGTTTCCGGAAACTTGAATTCCATGGGCTCGGACACCCTAAACAACCTGATGACGCTGTGGGCGGAAGGTTTCAAAAAAGCCTACCCGAACGTTAACATCCAGATCGAGGGCAAGGGATCTTCCACCGCGCCGCCGGCTTTGATCGAGGGCACTGCGCAGATCGGGCCGATGAGCCGACTGATGAAAGCCGAGGAAATCGACGCGTTTGAGAAAAAGTACGGCTACAAGCCGACCGAGGTGAAGCTCGCGATCGACGCGCTCGCCGTCTTCGCCCACAAGGATAACCCGCTCGAAGGCGTGTCGATGAAGCAGGTGGACTCGATTTTCTCGAAGACTCGCAAAAAAGGCGGCGACGACATCACCGACTGGGGTCAGCTCGGACTCGAGCCTTGGAAAGGCCGCGCAATTTCTCTCTTCGGACGGAATTCTGCTTCCGGCACTTACGGATTTTTCCAAGAACACGCCCTCGCGAAGGGCGATTTCAAGCCCACGGTCAAGGAGCAGCCGGGTTCGTCCGCCGTGGTGCAGGGCATCGGCGCGGATCCTTACGCCATCGGCTACTCCGGGATCGGCTACAAAACGTCGGGCGTGCGCTCCCTGCCCATCGCCGGAGATGACGGCAAATTCTACGAGGCCAACTACACCAATGCGCTCGACGGAAATTACCCGCTCGCCCGCTTCCTGGTGGCCTATGTGAACAAAAAGCCGGGCCAGCCGCTCGATCCGCTCACGCTGGAGTTCCTTAAATTCGTGCTCGGCAAGGAAGGCCAGACCATCGTCGAGAAAGACGGTTACTACCCGATGCCAGCGGAAGTCGCGGCGGAAGTGGTCGAATCGCTTGCCAAGTGATTCGCATTTAACTTCTGTCCTCCGCGCCAGAAATTCATCCCCCGCTGATGTCGGACCACTTCAAATCCCCGGACCCGAAACGTTTCGATGTTTCGCGGTCCACTTTGTGGTTCGACCACTTCATGGGCGGGGCGATCCGCTTCGGAGGGATCAGCGTGATCATCGCGGTTTTCGGAATTTTTTACTTCATCGGCAAGGAAGTGGTGCCGTTGTTCAAGTCGGCGGCCGTCGAGCCTGCCGGGCAAGTCGCCACGGCAGCCGCGCCGGCGGTGCTGGGGGTGGATGAGTGGGGTGAACTGCCATTTTTTTACTCCGGCGGCGAAGAGGTCGTCTTCGTGTCCGTGGAGACGGGGACTCGCAAGGAGCTGCCTTTGCCCGGCCTCTCCGGGTTGAAAATCACAGCACTGGCCTACGACACCGTCCACCGGCGGGTCGCGCTCGGGCTGGACGATGGCCGCGTGGGATCGTTCCTCGTGACCTACGAGCGGAAATTCATGCCGGATGGGAAATCCGAGGTGGTCTCCGCGCTCACCGAAGAACCGTGGTTCGTGCTGACCCATGGCGCAGGTCCGGTGACGGCGGTCAGTTACGGAGACTCCGGCGCGGGGCGGGTGATCGTGGCGAAGCGGGGTGTGGGGGCCGCCTCATCCGTTTCCGTTCTTCAGCTTGCGATGAAAAAAGGTCTCGTCGGCAAGGGGAAGCTTTCGCTGGCCCAGGAGGTGGACGTCACTACCCAGCTCACGGCGGAGGCGAATCTCGTGAAGGCCTCGCCTAACGGAGCGATGGTGCTCGTCGGTTGTGAGAACGGCGAGGTGGATTATTTCCTCGCAGATTCCACCGGAGTGACGAAGCGCCAGGCGTTCCAGCCTTTCGACGGAGTGGCTCCGCGGCAGTTGGATTTCCTCTTCGGCGGCGTCTCCGTGGTCATCACCGGCGCGGACGGCCAGCAAGAGCAATGGAGTCTATTCCGCCCGGACGAGGCCGGAGAACGGCTTTTCGGCCAGACGCAGGTTTTTCCGAAACTCGGTGATGGCCCGGTGATTTTCGCCGCCAGCCAGCGGAACCGCACCTTCCTCACCGGCACCGGCCGTGATCTATCCATCCGCCACAGTACCTCGGGTGCGGTCCGCTGGGAGGGCGCACTGGATATTGATCCATCCATCGCCGTGCTCGACGCGAAGGGCGAGCATTTCATCGCCGCTGTCTCTAACGGCGATGCCCGCCGCTACGCCGTGCACGATCCGCATCCGGACGCGAGCTGGCGGGCGTTTTTCGGAAAAGTCTGGTATGAGGGCGGCGGGAAACCGGTGTTCCAATGGCAGTCCACCGGCGGCACCGACGATTTCGAGCCGAAGCTCTCGCTGGTCCCTCTCATCTTCGGGTCGCTCAAAGGCACGGCTTACGCCTTGCTGTTCTCCGTGCCCATCGCGCTGTTAGCGGCGGTGTTTTCCGCCGCCTTCCTGCCGCTGGAAGTGAAGCGGGTGGTCAAGCCTGTGATGGAAATCATGTCCTCGCTGCCGTCCGTGGTGCTCGGCTTCCTCGCCGGACTTTGGCTGGCACCCATCCTTGAAACGCGGGTGCCTTCCGTGGTGGTGATGTGTCTGATGGTTCCTCTAACCGCCCTGCTGATCGGCTACGGCTGGTGCCGCCTGCCGATCTCCATGCGCAACCGCTTCAGTGGTGGTGCCGAGTGGCTGCTGGTGCTGCCGTTTCTCATCCTGGCGGGTTGGTTAGGCTGGTCGCTCGGCCCCGTCATCGAGAGCGGTTTGTTCATTTACAAGGATCCGGCCACGGGGCGTGAAATCGCCGACTTCCGACTATGGTGGCCGCAGGCGACGGGGAATTCCTTCGAGCAGCGGAATTCGATGGTGCTTGGATTCATGATGGGCTTCGCGGTGATTCCGGTGATTTTCACCATCGCCGAAGATGCGCTTTCCAACGTGCCGAAAAACCTCACCGCCGCCGCGTCCGCACTCGGTGCGAACCGCTGGCAGGTGGTGTGGACGGTGATGCTGCCGGTCGCGTCTTCCGGGATTTTCTCCGCACTGATGATCGGCTTCGGCCGTGCGGTGGGTGAGACGATGATCATGGTCATGGCCACCGGGAACACTCCGGTGATGGACTGGAACATCTTCAACGGCATGCGCACGCTCTCGGCGAACATCGCGGTCGAGCTGCCGGAAGCACCTGTCGGCTCCACCCACTACCGCACGCTATTCCTCGGCGCAGTGGTTCTTTTCGCGATGACCTTCGTGATGAACACCCTCGCGGAACTGCTCCGCCAGCGCCTGCGCGAACGCAATAAAATCGTCTAACCGATGGAACCCGACTCCCAGACCTTCGCCACCACCGGCCGCTCCCGCAAGGGCGAGCCGTGGGTCTGGCTGACCGCCGCCGGGCTGACGCTCGGTGTGCTGATGGCGCTCGGCCTGTTTCTGCTCATCCTCGTGAAAGGCGGGTCTTCATTCTGGCCGCGGCGCATTGATCTGATGGAGGTTTCCACAGGAGAGACTGTCGGAAAAATCGCAGGCTACGTGACCCAGGAAACCGAGCGCCGCGACGCGGACGGGACGCTGCACGAGGAAATCCAAGTCTTCCGCGGCAACAAGGATTTGAATGGTGAAGCCTTCAAATTCATCGACCGCTCCAACATCAAGTCCACTTCGCGCCCCGAGTCGCTGTTGCTCGTCGAGCGGCTCGAATACGGCCCCGCCATCGTCCATCCGATGGCTTTGCAAACCCCCGGCGGCCGCATCGAAGCGAACTCCGCCGGATTCGACGCCGCGCTCAAGACGATGCTCGAAAAAGGCCGCACCGCCCGCTCGGAACTGCTGGTCATTGAGCGGAAAAAAATCGGTGCGATCAGCCGCGAACTCGACGCTCTCACGCGTGCGGAAAAATCCGGCGGCGTGGATCCGCAAGTCGCGACCGCCCGGCGCGCCGAGTTGCAGGCGGAGTTCGACCAGTTCCAAGTCAAGGCGGCGGAGATCCGCAAAGTGCTGGCGGAGTCGAGTTTCCTCGGCACCACCGCCGATGGTAGGGACATTGTTTTCCCTGCGGGCAACCTGCTGCATGTGTTCGCCTCAAACCGTGTGGGATTCTTCGCGCGGGTTGGCGAGATGATCCACCGCATGGGGAAATTCCTCGCCGAGGACCCCCGCGAGGCGAATACGGAGGGCGGTGTCTTCCCGGCCATTTTCGGAACCGTGGTGATGACGCTGGTGATGAGCCTCTTTGTGACGCCCTTCGGTGTGATCGCTGCGATCTATCTGCGCGAGTATGCCAAGCAGGGGATCTTCGTTAGGATGGTGCGAATCAGTGTCAACAATCTGGCAGGGGTGCCCTCCATCGTCTTCGGCGTCTTCGGTCTGGCATTTTTCGTCTATTTCGTCGGCGGCGGACTGGACCGTTGGTTGTTCGCCGACAAGCTGCCGACGCCGACTTACGGCACGCCCGGCATCCTCTGGGCTTCTCTCACACTGGCCTTGCTCACGCTGCCGGTCGTCATCGTCGCCACCGAAGAGGCACTCTCCGCCGTGCCGCGCGGTGTGCGCGAAGCGGCGCTCGCGTGTGGTGCCTCCAAGTGGCAGATGATCCAGCGTGTGGTGCTTCCCGCCTCGCTGCCGGGGATTCTAACCGGAGTGATCCTCGCCATGGCACGCGGCGCCGGTGAGGTCGCTCCGCTGATGCTGGTGGGAGTGGTGAAACTCGCGCCCTCACTGCCGCTCGACGACATCGCGCCCTTCATCCACCCGGAGCGGAAGTTCATGCACCTCGGGTTTCACATCTATGATCTGGGATTCCAGTCCCCCGACGCCGAGGCGGCGAAGCCGATCGTTTACGCGACGGCGCTGCTGCTCATCGTCGTGGTGGTGAGCCTGAATCTCACCGCCATCCTCATCCGCAACCGCCTCAAGAAACGCTTCGCTGTGAGCAGCTTCTAACTCATGAGCGATTCCCCACCAGCCCGTCCCGACTTCATCCAAGTGGATCACTTCAGTTTCCACTATGGGGAGAAGCAGGCGATTTTCGGCATCGACATGGCCATCCCTGAGCATCAGGTGACGGCGCTCATCGGGCCTTCCGGCTGCGGGAAATCCACCCTTTTGCGCAATCTGAACCGGATGAACGACCTCATCGAAGGCGTGCATCATGAGGGTGACATCCGCATCGCCGGCACCAGTCTCTATGATCCCTCCGTGGAGGTCATTTCACTGCGCAAGCGGGTGGGCATGGTGTTCCAGAAATACAATCCGTTCGCGAAGTCGATCTATGAAAATGTGATCTTCAGCCTGCGTGTGGCCGGGCGGTCGAAGCGCTCCGAGCTTGATGCCACCGTCGAGTGGGCGCTGAAGGCCGCCGCGCTGTGGGACGAGGTGAAGGACCGGCTGCATGACTCCGCGTTCGGTCTATCCGGCGGGCAGCAGCAGCGCTTGTGCATCGCCCGCGCCATCGCCAACCAGCCGGAAATCCTGTTGATGGACGAGCCGTGCGCCGCGCTCGATCCGTTAGCCACGCTCAAGATCGAGGACTTGATCCTCGATTTGAAAAAGCAGTTCACCATCGTCATCGTCACCCACAACATGGAGCAGGCGACCCGCTGCTCGGACCGCACGGCGTTCCTCTACATGGGTCGCCTCGTCGAATACGGCGAGACGATGCAGATTTTCGAGCGTCCCGTGAACTCGGAGACGGAAGCCTACATCTCCGGACGCTTCAGCTAACATGACTTCACCCGCCACCACTCCCGGAGTTCCTGCCATCCAGGTGAAGGACATGGATTTCAACTACGGCAAGTCCACCGCGTTGAAGGACATCCGCCTCGACATCCACCGCCACGAGGTCACCGCTTTCATCGGGCCGTCTGGCTGCGGCAAGTCCACCCTGCTGCGTTGTTTCAACCGGATGAATGATTTCATTCCTGGGGCCAAGGTCACGCGCGGCGGCATCTGGATCGGCGGCATCGAGATTCACAGTCCGGAGGTGGACGGCGTGGAGCTGCGCCGGCGGATCGGCATGGTGTTCCAGAAGTCCAATCCATTTCCCCGCAGTATTTTTGAGAACGTCGCTTACGGCCCGCGGATTCTCGGGGAAAAGCGCAAGGATGTGCTTGCCGGCATCGTCGAGAGATCCCTGCGCGGTGCCGCGCTGTGGGACGAGGTGAAGGACCGGCTGCACGAGAGCGCTTACGGACTCTCCGGCGGCCAGCAGCAGCGCCTTTGCATCGCCCGCACCACGGCGGTGGACCCGGCGATCATTCTGATGGATGAGCCGTGCTCGGCGCTCGATCCCATCGCCGCCGGCAAGGTGGAGGAACTCATTCTCGAACTGAAACAAAGTTTCACCATCGTCATCGTGACGCACAACATGCAGCAGGCGTCGCGCGTGTCCGACCGCACCGCTTTCTTCTATCTGGGTGAACTGGTGGAATATGATCTAACTTCCAACATTTTCACGAACCCTGCTAAGAGCCAGACGGAGGATTACATTTCCGGCCGGTTCGGCTGAAGGCTCCCACACCCCCTGATTCCATGCAAAGCTCCCATATCCTCCGCGATTTCGACCAAGCCATCGCCGCCCTGCGTAATGAAGTGCTCACGATGGCTGCCAAGACGCGGCACAACCTGGAGCGCGGTGTCTGTGCGCTGCTAGAGCGGAACGTGGAGCTGGCCAACGCCGTCATCGCCGACGACGACGAGGTGGACGACGCGGAGCGCAAGATCGACCAGCTTGGCATGGACATCCTCGTCCGCTTCCACCCGGTCGCCACTGATCTGCGGCTGGTGGTTTCCTCGATGAAAATTTCCATCAATCTGGAACGCATCTCGGACCACGCGACGAACATCGCCAAGCGGGCCAAGAAAATGAGCTGCAGCCAGGAGCTGCCGGACGCCACGCTCATCGAGCCGCTCTACACGCTGGCGGACCATCTGCTGCGCGACGCGGTTTCCGCTTACAGCGATCGGAACGCCGAGCTTGGCGCGTCACTCCACGTTCGCGACAAGGAACTCGACCGCCTGCACAACGCCGCCACGATGACCTTCGGCTCCCGGATCGAGCAGTTCCGCGGACGCAGTGAGGACTACCTGCACTTGATTTTGGTGACGCGCTCGCTCGAACGCGTCGGCGATCTCGCCGTGAACATCGGCGAGGACGCGGTGTTCCTCGAGGTGGCGAAAGACCTCCGCCATGAGAGCGACCGCAGCCTCGGCGAGGACCGTTGATTTCGCGACCTTTAGGGTTGCCCCGGTCGCAGGCTTTGCTAGCTTGCGCACGATTGGCTTGAGAAAGGTATGAACGCCGTGCTCGAACATCCCGTGCTTGTATTGAATCGGTTCTGGCAACCGATCCACACCTGCTCCGTCCGCAGGTCGCTCCATCTTCTCTGCCTCGGCCACGCGCAAGTCGTGCAAGTCGAGGGCGACGAGCGCTTCAACTCCCACGACCTTTCCTCGTGGATTTCCTACTCGCTGGGAGAGACTGACGCGGAAATGATCCACGGCGCGAGAATCGCCATCCGCGTGCCGAAAATCATCGTGCTCTCGGTTTACGATCGGCTGCCGCGGTTAGAAGTGAAATTCACCCGTCGCAACGTGTTCCTGCGCGACAAATTCACCTGCCAATACTGCACCAAGGTGCTGCCAGAAACCCAGCTGAACCTCGACCACGTCACCCCGCGCGACAAGGGCGGGCGCACCACTTGGGACAACATTGTCACCTCCTGCTTCCGCTGCAACACGCGCAAGGGCAACAAGCTGCCGCACGAGGCAAACATGCACCCGCAGAGCAAGCCGCTCGCCCCGCGCTGGCGACCGCTTTTCGGCATGCATGAAAACGGCCTGGCCGATGAGAGCTGGGCGCATTTCCTCCACTTCGACCGCAACGAGACCCGGCGGTCCGCTTGATGTCTTCGGGAGTGCGATCTGAATGGGGCCACGCCGAGGGCTTGTGATAAATCGCCGTTAGACCGTTTGCTAAAAGTTGTTTCCGATCTCCCGCTTGGAGCGCGGCGCGACGCTGAGGCAGGGAGCGGTGATCTCCGAATCGCCGTGGCCCATGAGCTGCCGATGAAATGCGCATCCGCTCGTCTCATCGCCGATTCATGAGCTTCGGCGGATCGGAGTCCACCGCTCCTTGGAACTCCATTTCGGCAATCACTTTTGGCAACTGTTCTCCTGCCGGACTCACGCGCATCAGCCGTGGGCGGAAGCGCCGAATCCGGTGCCGACTGCAGCGGCTGTTGCCTCCACCTCACCCGGAGCCTTCACGGCGGCGATCCGGCTGGGCCTCAGGTGTGAGCGCTCGTTGAGGAACGTGAGCAGGTGGTTGCGGATTTCCAGATAGCGGGGATCCGACATCACCTCGGCGCGGACCCGTGGGCGGGCGAAGGGGATCGTGAGAATGTCGCCGACTTCGGCTTCCGGTCCGTCGGTCATCATGACGACGCGGTCGGAGAGGAAAATCGCCTCGTCCACGTCGTGGGTGACCATGAGGGTGGTGAGCTTGTTTCTCCGCCAGAGGTCGAGCAGGACTTCCTGAAGCTCCATCTTGGTAAGGGAATCGAGCATGCCGAAGGGTTCGTCTAGCAGCAGCATCTTTGGCTGGAGGGCGAAGGCGCGGGCGATGCCGACACGCTGGCGCATGCCTTGGGAAAGGTCTCCGGGAAACTTGTGCATGGCCTCGCCGAGGCCGACGACGGTGAGGTAGTATTCCGCCAGTTCGCGGCGTTCGGTCTTCGAAGCGGTGAAATAAACCTGATTCACGCCGAGCATCACGTTTTCAAAGGCAGTCATCCAGGGCAGCAGACAGGGTGACTGGAAGACCACGCCGCGGTCCGGGCCGGCTTCGTTGGTTTCGCGCCCGGCCAGAATCATGCCGCCGCCGGTGATCTCGGTGAGTCCGGCGACCATCGAGAGCACGGTCGATTTCCCGCAACCGGAATGGCCGATGAGTGTGATGAACTCGCCTGCCGCGAAGTTCAGGGTGAAGTCCTTGACGATCACCGCAGGTCCCTTGGCCGACGGATAGGCCTTGGTGAGTTTGAAAAGTTCGAGAACTGGGGCGTGTGCGGTCATGGGACGGAGAGGTGAAGCAGGCGCGCCCGCTCGCTCCTCATTTAAGCACCTGCCATACCAAACGGGATCAGCGGTTTTTCCCGGCGAAAAAATTCCCGACATCCGCAGAATTAGCCGTGCTCATGCGGTTGGGCGGTGGCATTTCGCAGATCGCCATGGACTCAGGGAAAGTGGGAGTTCATCCTCCCGGCATGGCGAAAATCGGCGAGCGTGCATCCCTGCAAATCCTCCACGAGAAATCCTTCGGGCTTTTTCTCGATGGCGGCGATCTGGGGGAAATCCTGCTACCCCACCGCGAAATCCCGCGGGGCTGCGGCATCGGCGAATTTCTCGAGGTCTTTCTCTACAATGATTCCGAGGATCGCCCGGTCGCCACGCTGCTATCGCCCAAGGTGATGCCCGGCCAGTTCGGCCGCTTGAAATGCGTGGCTGTCACCGGTGTCGGCGCGTTTCTCGACTGGGGCCTGCCCAAGGATTTACTCGTCCCGTTCCGCGAGCAGAAGGTCTCGATGGAGGTCGGGAAACACTACGTCATTCACGCCCATGTGGACGCGCAGACGCACCGCATCATCGCCACCACCCGCATCGCGCGGCACATGGATCTGACGCCGCCGGAGTTCCGGTTAGAGCAGGAAGTCGATCTGATCATTTTCGGAAAAACCGACCTTGGTTACAAAGCGATCATCAACGGCACCCACAGCGGCCTGCTTTTTGCCAACGAGGTTTTCCAGCCGCTACAGCCCGGTGAGGCGCTCAAGGGCTACATCACCGCCATCCGTCCCGACGGGAAAATCAACGTCAGCCTGCACCCCGCCGGGCGGGCGAAGGTGGATGATCTGGAAGGCCGGATTCTCAAAGAACTCGAAGCCCACGGCGGCTTCTGGGCCATCGGCGACCACAGCCCGGCGGCGGAGATCAACGACGAGCTGGGCGTGAGCAAGCGGACCTTCAAGCAGGCGACCGGGGCGCTTCTGAAGAAGGGGGCGATCGCGATGGAGAAGAATGGGATCCGCCGCCTGGAAGAAAGTTGATCTCCGGTCATGTCCGATTCCCATCCGCCACAGATTCCAAATTCCGACGCCGGCTGGCGGTTGGAAAATTCCTATGCCTCGCTGCCCAAGGTCTTCCACTTCGCCATCGCGCCCGTGCCGGTCCGCGCACCGCGACTGGTGGTGTTGAACCGCCCGCTGGCGGCGTCGCTCGGCCTGGTGGCGGATTCTCTCGATGAAGCCATCTTCGCCGGAAACGCGCCCCCGCCCGGCTCGGTGCCGCTCGCGCAAGCCTACGCGGGCCACCAATTCGGCGGCTTCACCACCCTTGGCGATGGCCGGGCGGTCCTGCTCGGCGAGCAGATCACGCCCACGGGCGGGCGCTTCGACATCCAGCTCAAGGGCTCCGGCCGCACGCCGTTTTCCCGGGGCGGTGACGGCCGTGCCGTGCTCGGGCCGATGCTCCGTGAATACATCATCAGCGAGACGATGCACGCGCTCGGCATCCCCACCACCCGCAGCCTTGCCGTGGTGGCGACTGGCGAAAAGGTGATGCGCCAGGACGGCCCGCTGCCCGGCGCGGTGCTCACCCGGGTGGCTGTCAGCCACCTCCGCGTGGGCACCTTCGAGTGGGCTGCCGCTGCGGGCGAGAAGGCGGACGTGGAAGCGCTCGTCGCCTACACGTTACAACGGCATTTTCCCGAGTTCGCCGCCGCGGAGAATTCTGCGCTTGATTTGTTAGATGGGGTGGTCCGGCGGCAGGCGGCATTGATCGCGCGCTGGATGGGCGTGGGCTTCATCCACGGCGTGATGAACACGGACAACATGGCGCTTTCCGGCGAAACGATCGACTACGGCCCTTGCGCGTTCATGGACGTTTACGATCCTGCCACCGTCTTCAGCTCCATCGACCGCCGCGGGCGCTACGCCTATCAGAATCAGCCGTCCATCGCGCAGTGGAATCTCGCACGGCTCGCAGAAGCCCTGCTGCCGGCCATCCATCCCGTGGAAAAACAGAGTGTCGAAATGGCGACTGAGGCGCTCCAAAACTTCACCAGTCTCTATCAGTCCGCCTGGCTTGCGGAAATGAGATGCAAGCTCGGCCTCTTCAACGAGGAGGAAAACGACGCCACACTCGTCCAGTCCCTGCTCGATTGGATGAAGGCGAACCGGATGGATTTTACGAACACTTTCGCGGAGCTGGAGCGGCCCTTGCCGGATCAGGCGTTTCTCACCTGGCAGGAATCCTGGCAAGCCCGCCTCGTCCGCCAGCCGCAGTCACCGGAAGAATCCACCCGTCTTCGGAACGCGCACAACCCCGCCTACATCCCGCGCAACCATCTGGTCGAAGCTGCGCTCGCCGCCGGTCAGTTGGGAGACATGGGGCCGGTGGAGCGGCTGTTGGAAATCCTCGCCGCGCCGTACGACCACACCCGCGATGTGCCGGAATACCGCGCGCCGGATCCCACCGGCGGGGTAGGCTATCAGACTTTCTGCGGGACGTGATTCATTTACGCTTCTTCACCGCCTTCTTCTGCTCGAAGCTCACTAGCTTCGAGTCGAATGCCTCCGGATCGTAGCCAGGATGTGCCCACTCGATTTCGCCGTGCAGCGCCTGCATGTATTGGAAGGTCCCGCCGAAGTCCTCCGGCGGGCAGGCGCGAGCACCTTCGAGCACTTCCGGTCCACCCTCGCCGGTGGTCCATTTTTCGAAGACGATCTCATGGATCCATTCATCGGCGAAGTCGTAGCGGTAAAGGATGCGGATCGGCAGGCGGCGTTTCCCGAGGAATTCCTTCACCGTCAGCACCGCCTCGTCCTGGAACTCACCGGCGGTCTGGTCTTCCAGGCCGATCGGGCCGATGACATCGACGAGGCGCTTGCCCTTGCCGTGGCGGAATTCATGCGGGCTCTTGTTGTCCCAGCCCATCACCGAGAGCACGGCATCGCTGAACTGGATGAAGGTGATTTCCGAGGAGATCGAAAACCGCCGCCAGATCTGCGGCTGGATCCCGTAGAGAAACACCTTCACCACCACCCGATTTTCATCCTTCGCTTTCGCCATGCCCGCAGCATGTGGATGCTGCGGTGGGAAAAATCAAATCGGAATTCGAGGTGATTTCAAGCGGGTGAGAGAACGGTCAACCATGCCGGTGTTACAGCTTCTTCAGGAAATCGCCGGGTGAGACTGCGGGCACGGGAGATTTCTGATAGTCCGGCACAACATCCGAGTCGATCAGGATCTCCATCAGCGAAGGTGTTTGGCCTTCAGGGCGTCATAAAATGGATCGGTGTCCGGCACAGAAGAGCGGAGGCTGGCAGATCCCACCATGCTGGCGACGATTCCGCCTTTTTTTGGAGTGGAGTCCGATTGGAGCAATGACTCGATCAGGCCGGATACCGTGGTATGCTTCTTGCCGGCGGTTTGCTTGGCAAGGCGATGGACTTCCGGATCAAGCGTGAGGGTAACTCGTAATTTCATGGGTATTCGTTTACTGCCAATCGTGCATATCGGTCAAGAAGACCCTCCAACGGGTGGATTTTCCCATTTGATGGGGAT
>JBOFET010000114.1:0-14011 GCA_051648225.1 Luteolibacter sp. | reverse complement strand
TCCATGGTGGTGCAGCCAGCAGTGGGGGCGGCTCCCTCTCGACGCCAGATGTGGAAAAAAATGGAGGATCCGGCGTTGGGAGTGACTTTCGGCGGGGCGTTGTGGGCGATGAAGAGCTTGAGGGAATGGACCGGGTCGGTTTGCTTCATCTGCTGCTTTTTTTCCCAAGGCGTGGCGGGATCGTGTGGGAGGATGACGTTGCGGTTGTATTGCTGGGAGGCAGGGTCTTCCACCCACAGATCGCGGGCGGTGACTTGGCGATAGGGCAGGGACGGGTGCTTGGAAATGGTCGGCTCGTAGCCCCATGCGCCGCCGATCGAGAAGACTCCGGCGGGCGAGCGATTGTCGCCTTCTTTTTTAGTGGCCACCCCAGTCGGGACGGGGTGGATGCCTTTTCCCCAAATGAGTCCGTTTTTTCCGAGGCGGCCTTGCCAAGGGCCAGTGACGGGCTTCCAGGTGCCTGCGGATTTCTGGTAGAGGCGGAGGGTGACGGTGGAGCTGTCCCAGCCATCGGCGGTGCCGACGAGGCATTGGGTGGACTGGGCCGGAAGCTCGAATGCGGCGGCGGGCAGGAGAGTCAGGAGGGCGAGGAGGAGGGATTTCATATGAGATGGACGAAGAAGGGGAAGAGAGACTCCCAGCCACTTGGCCTCGGGTTAGAGTTTGCGGTGGGAGGTGAGGGTGGCGCGGACATCCCCGATGAAGATGGCGGCGCGCATTTCGAGAGGAATGCGCTCGGCGTCATCACTGAGCCAGAACGTGGCGTCGCGTTTCAGTTTCTTGTAGGGCAGGAGTTCGAGGGACTTCCGGTCGATTTTCTGCATGCCCACGGACAGGCGGATGGCGTCTCGACCTTGGTGGCGCTCGCGGCCGAGGACGTGGACCTTGAGCAGATAGGAGGTGCCGAACGGGCGGACGACGAGGGTGATCTTGTCACCCGCGTCGAGCTTCTGACTGCGGACGTGCAACATCGCGGAAAAAATGTCGAAGATGGGGGCGAAATGGAAGGTGCGGTAGGTCCGGGTGGTTTTTCCGGTTTTGAGAAGGGTGCTGGTTTCCCGATTCTCTACGTGGGTTGGGAAATAGCGGACGGTGGTGTCGATTTTTTCCTGATCGTCCGTTTCCGAGGCATGGAACAGCTGTGGTCGCAAGGTGGCGGTGTCGATTTCCGACCAAAAATTTGTCTGATAGGGAAACAGTGCTGCTGCGGCTCCCTGGCTGGCGGCGGTTGAGCGGACGATGAGATTGCCCGGCTTGCGCACGTCCGGCGGTGCAAATTCCACGCGCACGGTGCCGGCCTTGATCATGCCGTTCCAGCTCACCGAGAGGTCGAGCACGGTGGGCGAGAGTTTGGGAAACGGCCCTGGTGCGGGGGATGTTAGCTCACCTTTCCAAGCTGGGGCGGCCAGTAGAAGGGTGAGAGGGAGGAAGAGAAGGAAAATGACCCAACCGCAGATGGGCTTGCGGCTTGGGACGATGGTGGGGCCGAAATGGAGGTTCATGGCGAGGCCCGAGTGACGAACAGGCAGAGAGGCCTGTATCACTCTATTCACCCATTGGCAACAAGACGGGTTCGACACGGGGTGGCAGGACACCCGGACCATCTTCCAAGGTCATATCAAGCCGCTCTTCGTTGACGGGCATCGGGCGGAATGATTCGGAATGGGTGTCAACACGGAACTCGAGTTTCATCACGTCTCGGTTAGTTTCTGCTACTTGGTCGAGCAGGTCTCGGTTCTGGTTCTGGATGGCCTCCATTTTCGCGATGAGCGATTCGTAGAATTTCTTCTGCGTCGCCTCGTCTGGAGCTGCAGTGGGTTTGGCGGTGCGTGCTGCCAAGACTGCGGGTGGTGCAGGAGCGGGCGCGGGTGTTTCGACCGGTTCGGCGGTCGGCGGGGCGACTACGGGTGCCGGAAGTCCGGAGTGGACTGCGGTGACGAAGGAATCGACAGACCACCAGTGGCTGAAACCAGCGGCTGACATGGCAGCGAGTGCGACGCCGCAAATCATGGGAAGGGTGGAAGATTTCATTTCTTGCGGTTAGGGATAGATTTTACCGGCTCGGGTGGTGATGCGGGTTCAGGATTGGGCAGGGAAACGAGGAGTTGCTGGAGGTTGTCGATCGCGCTGCTCAGTTGTTTGGCGTCTTCGTCGAGTTGGCGGACCGAGTTCGCGAGGATGGAACCGACGGTCGAGGTTTGTTGGTAGCCGAGCGAGGGATCGAATCCGGGTTCGGAAATGTTAAAGACGTTTGTTCCATCCGCATCGGGGATGAGCACATGCGGCCGGATGGTCAGGGTGATCTTCGAGCCGGGCGAGAGTTCGACCTCACGGGTGAAGGGAGGAGCGTCGTTAGAAGCATCAAGCAGCCAGCCGGCGGGGGCTTGGGAGAGAGGTTTGGCGGGATAGGGCGCCAGAAGTTTCACCTCGGCGGGGTCGTTGTTGCCATTTCCTGAATTCAGCTTTTCCACTCGGACAGTGAGGTCGTCCGCCGGCTTTGGGGGCTGCTCCTCAATGAGCGGGGTGGTCTCTTGCGCAGTGACCTCTGGAGTTTCCGCTGCTGGCTCGGGGCTTGAGGGCTCTGCATCCTCTACGGAAAGCGGAGTGGTCAGCGGCACGGCGGTTTCCTCGTCGTGTTTTTTGAATTCCTGGAGCGCGTCAAGCACGGGATCCGGCGTGGGTTCACTGGTGACGTTCTGCGCGGCGGCGAGTGGCGACCCGAAAATGGCGAGAGTGGAGAGGATGAGGCGCGTTTTCATTTTCCGGCTGGTTGGATTTGGATCAACTCGGTGGTATTGAGTCCAGCGGGGCGCGGCATGTCGGCGGCGTCCTGTTGGTTGGTGGGAAGTGTGGGGCTGTCGGCGCGGAGATCGGTGGCTGGAACCGAGTTTTCGATCAGGTGGTTCCAGGAATCAAGAAGCTCCACGCCCTCGAGGCGAAGGGTCCGGGACTTTTCCTGATAGTTGGCGAGGCGGATGAGCAATTGGCGGGCCTTGGCGACTTCCGCCGCAGTCCAGCGGAGATTCCTGCTCTGATAGAGCACCGGGACATCGAGATCAATCCGGGAAGTGTGCCCGCCGGGAGCTTCGGCGGTGAGGATGTGCTGGATGCGGAGATTGGTGTGTTCGAACGGGGTGGAGGAAGGGCTGGTGGTGGCCCGGGGAGCCGTGTGGGTAGATTTCTCTCCGGGAAGGCGGTTCTTGTCCGGCATGATGCTGGAGTTGACCGGAGCGGACTCCGCTTTGACGAGTCCCGGCTGGCTGTCGAACTGCGGTGTCACCGCCTGGGAGGCTTGGATGAACGGCTTGGTGAGATACATCAGGCAGAACATCCCAGCCACTGCGGTGCTGGTGAAAAGAAGGATGGGGTAAACCCGCTGGCCCGGGTAGGCGGAAGCGCGGCGGTTAGACGTCGAATAGGAAGCTGGCGCGACCGCCAAGGTTGACGGCAGCGAGGGCATCGCTCGGTCTGCGGTCTTGATCAGATTGGAGTTCTGGGCTGGGAGGGGCTTCATGGCTGGGTGGGGGTTTGTCCTGCGATCCGCGCGGACTCGGGTCTGGGTTCGGCGGCGATCGCGTGGCTGACGATGGTCTGGTCCGAAACGCCGGGAAAGGTGGTGATGGTCATGAACTCACGGCAGAGTCTCAGGTGGCGGAGTGTCCCACTGGTGTTGCTGGTCGCTTGAATGCCGGGGATCACCTCGAGGGCTCCCGCGCCGGAGCGTTGGCGTCCGATGCCGTCGGACCGATAGATGTCGAAGGTGCTGTGGGAGTCTTCAACTCCTTCTGCCGTGACCCGGATGCGCACCCCGTCGGTGAAGACGCTGAAGGCGATGGGCTTCATGGGAATGGGCGTCACCTGTTGGCCGGTGAGCTTGAAGTGGGCTTTGAGGAGGAAATCCCCGACATGCTTATACTCCGCAGCGGAGAGCGGCGGAGCACAGGTGCAAAAGATGATGAGTAGAAGGATCCGTGTCATTCCCCAACGTCCCAGAGGGAGTCCGTGAAGCTGCCAGAGGGATCGTAGCGAGTTCCTGAGCCAGCATTTATCTCGGGGGGAGACCGATCGACCAAGATTGTCAGGGTCGTGTTGGAAAGCGATTGGACAGTGGGCACCACGCCGGTGTTGTTCGGCATGTAAGGTCCGATCAACGCAGGGTTAAGACTGCTGATTGCGGTGGTGGGATTATCTGCTAGAAACAAACGTTGCGCGGTGTAAACCGAGCGCAAGGTCTCGGATGCTAACCGTCCCGCCTTCCAGGCGCTCATCTTTTTGGACGAGACGAAGCCGATGCTTGTGAGTGCGAGCAGCACAAGGATGACTACGGTCATCTCAACAAGCGTGAACGCTGGCCGGAGCAAGCGAGATTGTAGCGAGACTTTCATGGTGACAATTGATTAACTTGTTCGGCTATTTTTGAAAAGCTGGAAATCGATTAAGCTCAACTTTTTAACAGTTTGAGAGCATCCATGAAATTTTTCCTGAATTCGGCATCTTCGGTGAGACCCTTGAGATAAATCAGTCCGCAGAAAATGGAGATGGTGATCATAACGCAGGAAATGACCCACCAGGTGACCGACGTTCCCTTGGGAGCGATCAACGGGACATACCAAGCCTTCCGATCCACGATTTGGGTGGTGTACATCTGGCTGTTTGCTTTCAGTTCTGAAATCAACTCGTCGGCGAGTCTGCTGCTGCCAGCCACGTAGAGGTGCTTGTAGCGTTTTCCGGGAAGGTCGGGAATGTCGATGATCCGTATTCCCTTCGGGATCGCTTCCGGCGGGCGGAGGGTATGAATATGAGTTTCATACACATACTTTTCGCGTAACCAACGGTCGAAGCTCGTGAGTTGCATGGAAGTGAAATTTGAGATTAGCCGGCAGACTGCATCATTTTCGGACCCATCAGGAAGATCGGAAGGAAGGTTCCGATGAAAACAGCGGCGATCAGGGCGACGGCAATGATGAGGACCACGAAGCTCACGGTGGCGGCGAAGGCCGACATGTGGTTCTGAAGGTCCTCTTCATACATCTCGCAGAGCATCCCTAACTGAGCGTCGAGCGACGCAGATTTCTCACCGATCGAAAGCATGTGGGTGACTTGGGCGTCCACCGAGGTGTATTTGGCAAATGCGGTCGAGAGCGGGACGCCGGAGTGTTCGTATTTGTCCGCAGCGGTGCGAAGTTCCTCGTAAAATGGCGTGTTCTTGACGCTGTTAGCCGAAGTGCGGATCGACTTGGCAAGGTTGATGCCGTTGGAGTGAAGCAGTTGGATGGTTGAAAGGAAGGTCACTTGGCGGAGACTCATGACTAACAGGCGAAGAAGGCGCCACTTCGACATCACGAAGCCGAGGATGAAGCTGCGCACCTTGGCGGAGCGTGCGATCACGATGGCGATGGCAATGGCGGCAACCACGAAGATCGGCCAGGTGGACTGGGTGAAATGGCTGACTTTGAAAGAGATGGCCGTCATGCCGTCTGGCTTCGCTCCCACTCCGTTGAGCATTTCTTCGACTTGGGGGACGATTTTCACCTGCGAAATGATGAAAGCGCCGATCAGCACGCAAATGATGCAGCAGGGTGTAATGGTGGCCTTTTTGATCTGCTTGCTGAAATGCAAGGAAGCTTTCAGACGAGCGGCAAGGGCTTGGAACGCGTGGTGAAGCTGGCCTGCGTCCGATCCGGCTTGGATGAGGCCGATGATTGTTTCGCTGAAGCGCCCTGTCCGGCGGAAGGCCTCGTGGACGTTCATGCCGGTATTGATGTCATCCCGGATCTTGGAGAGAGCATCGGAAATCGCTTTGTTAGGCAGGCCCTGGCCGTAGTATTTGAGTGCGTCCGCCGTGTTGATCTGAGCGCGCAGCATGGAGCCAAGACCGCGGAACATGTCCACTTGGTCTCTGATACTAAATTCTTTGACCTTCGCGGGTTTATTCAGTGCTCCTGCAAGACCCTTCGGTGCCGGTTTGGTTGCGGGCGTGGCTGTTTTTCCTGGGGCGGTAGTGGTGGCGCTAGTCATCGGTGTAGGTCATGTCGATCACCTTGCTCACGGCGATCAGGTCGGTTTTTCCGTCACGCAGAAGTCTGAGACCGCTGCGGCGGAGGCTGGGCAGCACGCCTTCTTCGGCGACTTTCATTTCAAGCTCGTAAGGACTCATCTCGCCCTTCGCGAGCATGTCGGAAATTTTGGGCGTAATCGGAATGATCTCCAGGATGGCGGTGCGTCCGTTGTAGCCGGTATTGCGGCATTCCGCACAACCACCCTGCTGGGCGACGTAAACGGGAATGGTCGCCCAGCTATCGTCGAGGCTGTAGGTCTTTCGATCTATTTCCTCAACTCCGCTTGTAGGCTCTTTGCAATAGGGGCAGAGGAGTTTCACGAGGCGCTGGGCGCAGGCGGCTTTGAGAGTCTGGGCGATTTTCCAACGCTCGAGGCCTAACTGTTCGAAGCGTTCGATAATCTGCGAAGCGCGCGCGGTGTGGATGGTCGTGAGCACCTTGTGACCGGTCACGGCCGCCTCGATGGCGAGTTCTGCGGACTCGATGTCCCGGACTTCACCCATCAGGATGATGTCGGGGTCGGAACGCATGAACGAAGCGATCATCGGCTTGAACTCCTTGGGACTCTTCAAGTCGCAGTGAGTGATGCCCGGAACCTCGTCTTCCACCGGGTTTTCAAGAGTGAGGATGTTCACATCCGGGCGGTTAAGCTCGCGCAGGATGGCGTTGAGGGTCGTGGATTTACCCGATCCGGTGGGACCGGACATGACGATGATACCCGCTGGGATTTTCATCACCTTGTTCAGGGCGAACATGGTTTCGTCGTCGAAAGCGAGCGTGCCCTTGCCCAACGTCACGTTGATGTTGCTCTTATCGAGCAGACGCATGGTGATGTGGTAGCCGCGGTAGGTCCGGTGGCGCTCGTAGCGGATGTCGATCGGGCGGTGGAAATAGGAGATCGTGAAGCGTCCGGAAATTCCCGGAGCCGTATTTCGGATCTCGGTGGGGAGCTTCATCAAGTTGAGCAAGAAGGCGTCCAGCCGATCCTTCAACTTCATGGGGATTTCCACCTTCGCCCCGATGTCACCGTCGCAGCGGAAGGCGTAATAAAACGATTCCTTCTCAACCTTGAAGTGCACGTCGGACGTACGGGTCCGGACGGCGTCCGCCATGATGGTGGCGATGAGCTGGGCCATCGGCTCGGCGTAGTCGGTGGTGACGTCGAAGTCGTGGATCCCGTCATCCATGTCTTCCACGTCGATGGCTTCGAGATCTGATCTGCTAGGGCCGTTGTTGGTGGCGACGGATTCGATGGCGCGACTGATTTCCGTGGCGAGCGTAACGACCTTGACGATTTCCAAATGCGGAAATCTAGGTGCTAGATATTCCTCGGGCAGGGGACTCCAGGGATTCGCCACCGCGACGATGAGCTTGTCTGGACCTGATAGGCAAAGTGGTGCGAAAAAGCCGCGGGTCATCACGGTGGAGTCGCAGGTCGCATGGAGCGTGCCGTCGCAAAACTCGGCGACTTTGGGAAAGAAGGGCAGGCCGTTGATTTCCGCAAGAGCTGCCATGAAGCTATAGCGGGTCACGCGGTTGGGAACCTGGTCCTGTCCGAGTTCCGAATAGCTCGGGTCATGCCCACCCAGCTCGTTCATGATGCGGCGGCTGATGAGTTCGTTGAAGGAGATGCCGTCGAATTCGATCATAGCTCGAAGTGTTTGCGGGCGAGGAAGGTCCAGCTCTCGTATTCGAGACGGGCAGCGGTGACGAAAGGGCGGATACCGAAGCGCTTGTAAACCTGAGTGCGTATTTCTTCCGTTAGAATGGCGGCAGCAATCGGGTTGGCGGAGGCGGTGCCGATTGCGTCGGTGTCCTCCGCGTAGATCACGGGTGAGAGAAGCACCCTCGCGATTTTGTGGACCCGGTCAAACGACTCGTAGAATGCCGATGGGGCGATGAGCTTTCCGGCAAAGGGGATCAGCGGGATGGAGATGGAGAAGGTGGATGCCAGCCGGTTTCCGAGTTCGAGGATCGCAAGACTGATACGCTCTTCTTCGTGACCCTGGACACGGGCGAGTGCCTCGACCAAGTCGGCCGGAATCAGCCGGGCGTGGCTTTCCCGGACGGCGGCGGTGGCTTGGGAAATTTCCGAAGGTGTTCCCGAGCGGGTTTGGTGGAGGGCTTCAGCGGTTTGTTGAAGGCAAACTTCCGCAAAGTCCCAGACATCCTCACCCCTCGGGTGGATGTCCGGTTCTTGAACAGCGAGGAACGGAGTGGCGGACTGCATGGAAGACAGCAAGAGGTCTGATAGACAAAGGAGAGGCCTCAGCGATTTCCGTTTCTGCCGGATGTCGCTTTCGATTGGGAAGGAGCGGAACTGGAGGAAGCCTTGCGAGGTGCTAAATCCTCGGCTCTTGGATAGAAGGGAGCCTGGGTAGGCTGAAGTCCACGGAGCGTGCGCTTCATGTTCGCTTCGTGGGCGGGACCCGGATTGTCTTGGTTCACCCAGTCGTGATCGCAGTCGATCTGGGTGGCGGTGCTGAAACGGTCGCTGGCACGTTGGGTCGAACCACGCTTGGTAGGATCATACGACGATGGAGTGACGATGAAAACCAGGCTGGTCTTTTCCTTGGTGGCTTCTTTGCTCTTGAAGAAGAAGTTGAGGGCCGGAATATCTCCTAACAGTGGAATCTTGGTGTTGCCCTTGCTTTCGCTCTCGCCGTAGAAACCGCCGATGATGAGTGAGTAACCATCGGGCACGCGGGCGATGGATTCGATCATCGACTCACTGACGCGGGGATAAGTGTTGCCGGAAAGACTGGTGATGTTCTCGACAATCTGGGCAGAGCGCGGGCGGATCTTCATCCGCACGGTGCCATCGGGAAGCACGGTCGGCGTGACGACCATCGAGATGCCGAGTTCACGGTGTTTGTTCGGATCCGTGGCCATGGTCGGGTCGGACTGGTCAATGGTGTACCGGACTTCTTCAGTGACGGTCGGGTTCCCTCCAGAGGTGTTCTGGGTGACGGTGGAGGTGATGATCGGCACGCGGTCGATGAAAGAGATGGTCGCTTGTTCGTTGTCCTCGGTGATCAGCGCGGGATTGGAAATCTGGCGGGCGAGGACGCCTTCTGCCAGGGCGCGGAGGACGCCGCTGACTTGGACAGGACTGAGGACCAAGCTGGCTTCGCTGAGTGCGTCACCGGCATCGACGGCAGGGCCTGAACCATTGTTCAGTCCGAAAACTGAGTTGAGATTGGATGCCACGGCAATTGAGGTGCCGTCCCTGCCAAGCGAGGATGCCCAGTTGACACCGGTTCTCTCAGCGGCAGTGCTGTTCACCCGCAGAATTTTGGTTTCGATGATGACTTGGCCTTTTGCCTTGTCGATGCCGTGCAGCAGTGCGCGGGCTTGCTCGATGCGGTGAGCGGAGTCGATGATGATGACGGTGTTTGTCTTTGGCTCGAAGTTCACGATGCCGGTTCCCGGACTTAGCATGGGTTTGATCAGCTCTTTAATCTGCTCCATGTCAGTCGGGCGGAGGTAGCGGAGCTGATAGTGAAATTCAGCGTTCGGCAGCTGGGCGAGTTGAGCCTGAGTGAGGGCGTAGATGGTGTTCCCTTTCGTGTGGAGGGAGAGGCCGTACATGAAGGCCAGCTCCTCCATCTGTTCGAGAGGTTTGCCATCGTTGAGGTGGCCGGTGACGAGGTATTCAGGACCTCCAATCTTGCTGTTGTGGAAATACTGGCGGCCTGCGGATTTGGCGAGGAATTGGAAAATGTCGTTGAGGTTTGCCTCCTTGATGATGAAACCTTCATCGGCATTTTGCATATCTTTTTTCTGCTGTTCCAGCGGAGCGAAAGTAGCCGCTGCGCCGGGTGCGGACGGGTCTTCGGCTTCGACGGGTGCGGACGGTGACACTGGCAGATCGGTCGGCACAGGCAAGTCGCCCGGCCCGGACAGGTCGGGAGGTGCGAGCTGGGTGTTTTCCGAACCGGGGATTTCCTGTTCCGCAGTTTCGGGTGCCGCTACCGGTTCGATCAGCGGATCGGCCGGTGTCTGCGCGTGGAGCAGTGCCCCTGCGAGAAGGGCGAAAGAGAAGGTCAGGGATTTCGCGACGGTCATATTTTTGGTGAGTTAGATCTTGAGGGAAGAGTTTTCAGGGCACCGTATCGGGCGTTTCGAGTTCGATTGGGGCGTTGGGTTGGTCGAGGGTCATGCCGGGAGCGGAGATGCCCCGGTTTCCGCGGTTCATCCCCACGGGGAGCATGTCGAGTTTGCGGGAAGCGGTCTCGCCGTTGTCGAGGTTCTTGAAGGCGATCAGCTGGGAGGTGACGTCTGTGACCAGCACGCGCATTTGCTTGCCACGGAATGAAACCGGAATCTGATCGCCCAGTTTGATCGAGCGGGTTCCTATCAGAAATCGCTTTTCGCCGGGCATGATGGTGGTGACCGTAATTAGTTGGATGATGTCTGCGAAAGGGGTCGCTTGGGCGGGGGCGATCCGCTTGGTGGCGCTTGCGATGGGGGTCTTGATCACGGGCTTCGCATCGGGATCCTGAAGTTGGCCAAAGGGGTCGGTCGTTCTTTCCCGGCTTGAGAATACCGAGGCGAGTGATGTCACGTAGGCCTCGAGCTCTGCCGGACCGATCTGGCGGGATGGGGTGGTGCTTGCAGGGGAGACCTCCTTGACGATGGGTTTCGAGGTTTTTTCCGGCCGGGCAGCGGCGGACTCGGAAACCTCAGGAGCCAGTCCCTGGGTGTTGAAGTTCGCGGCGGACTGGGCGAATGAGGAGGACGTGAGAAGCGCCAGAATGAAAGCCACAACACAACCACCTGCTAGAGTTGGATTCCCGGCGGGTGGTGCGATGATGTCGATTTTGTTGCAAAGGTGACGTTTCATAGGGCTGGGGATGGAATGGGCATGACGGTTTGAAACCATCGCCCCGGTTAGTTTTCCCATGCGTTGTAGGTGACTTGGAAGTTGAGGAGCGCGGACCCGGAAGAGCTGGGATCGATTTTCAGGTCCTGAAGTTGTAGGCGGGGCATCCGGGTCTCGAGTTCGAGAAAGGCCTGCTGCATGGTGCGGAATGTGCCGCGGAAAGCGATGCGGATCTGAGAGGACGCTTGGGCGGAGGAACCTCCGAAACCACCGTTTCCGTTAGGCCGCTCGAATGCGGTCTGCTGGATTTCCTTCGTAGGAAGATGCTCGGAGATTTCCCGCAAGTTGGTGGTGACGGCACTGGCAGTTTCCTGAGAGAGCTGCTCGCTCCAGCGCTCAAGGTGCTGCCTGTCCTTGGTCACCTTCGCTTCGATTTCCAAGCTTGAGAGACGGGTGACCTCGTAGGCTTTGTAGCTTTTCAGCTTGTTATCGTATGAAGCGACCACTTTGGACTTGAGGAGGTAACAGCCTCCCACGGCGATCGCAGCGATGGCGATGGGAACGATGATTCCGAATAGGACGATGGTTTGACGATAAAGGTTCATGGCTCATGGTGCTTTAGAAACCGTGACCGCGAGCGGATCGGTGGCTTCGAAGCGCTGGGTGATGGTGAGGTCGAATGTGAACGGGTAGGTCGAAGTATCGGTTAGGATGGCTTCTTCATAAGGAACCGGCTTGAAGGAGCTGTTTTCCTGGGTGCGAACGTTGACGACCAAGTTGCGATTGCCGATATTCGGATTGAAGGATGAGTTTCCAGTGATGCGGGCGATCTCACTGAAGTGGGCGGAGATTCCTTCCCGGGTGTTGATCGTATTCAGATAGTCGAGCGCCTCGTCGCGGGCGTAACCGGCGATTTTCCACTCTTTGATTAGGCCGACTTTCGCTTGGCCGGGCGCGTTTTCCGGCTTGGTGGAGTGGGTGTAGGTATTCACCAGCATGCCACCGGTTTCCGGGAACATTCTTGAAAATGACTCCATGTTCGCCCATGCCTTGGACCGGTCGTCTAGCAGATTGTTCCAGTGGTCCGCCTTTTGGCGCTCGGTATTGAGTTTGCCAAGGCGGCCCTTGGTGATATCCGCTTGGCTTGGATCAAACGACCACTCCGGGCGACGGATCAGACCGCCCACTCCGAAGATGAAATAGGCGACGCAGAGGACTGCGGCGGCGAACACGGCCACCCGTGCAAGACGGAGAGTTTTGAGGAGCCTCATCTCCGAGCGAGAGGGGAAAATTTCCACCACTTCCGTGGGCGTCGGTAGGAAATTCTGCAATGCCCACTTGTCCTCGCCAAGAATGGCGAAGGTGTGGCTGGTAATCGCCGGGGTGCCGGCTACCGCAGGGAGCGAGGCGATGACTGGCTCCGGGCACCAGCTGGGAATGCAGTCCACCGGTATCTGTTGGAGCACTTCCACGCGGCTGGTGGTGAAGGTGATCCGGAGATCGGCGTCGAGTGTGGCGTCCACATTGGCTCCGAGACGGCAGAGGAAAAGATCGGGATCGATGAATTCCAGTGAGGCGTTCGTGGTGGCAAGCGCGTTGCGGAAATTCGTGGGGCGACGGAGTCCCCGGTGTTGCAGCGTGCGGATCAGCCGGAGGTCGGCGTGCTCATTGAAGAACGCGAGGGCGGTGAACCATGGGTATTGAAGAATGGTGACGAACGGCTTGCCGGGAGTGGGTTCGATGACTTGGTTGAGGCCCATGATGGCGATCAGCGGGGCACTCAACGCATGGGTGACGACCGGGAAATTCTCATTTTCACCGGCAGCGCGCATCGCGGCCATGAGTGGCGCGTATTGCTTCGACACGGTGATGGTCGAGCCGATCACTTCGCCACCGGCCGCAGGATAGGGAAGCACCCGCCAGGAGGAATGGTCCACTTGGATGGATGAGTCTGCCAGAATGGACCCTGGGTCTGTGATCGCAGCGTCCCGCAGCTCGGGAAGGAGAGCTGGATTGTCGAGCTCCGGCTTCAGCTCGGTGGTGGCGAATTCGTCTGCGATATACAGGATCACCCCAAGAGAGGTTGCGCCCTGGGACCGTGCGTAGCGCAGGGCCTCGCCTGCTGCGGATTCCAACCGATTGGAGTCTTGCAGCGCCTCGTCCGTGAGGGAGGGGCCGTTGCTCCACTGGGCTTTCTTGCCGTCGTGATAGAAAGTGGAGATGCTGGCACCATCCACACGGATGTGGAGCTGGAAATTCAGCTCAAGCGCTTCCTGATACCACGCGGGATTGGAGGCGCGGGAGGTGGTGCGCAGGACGGTGCACGCCTGCCTGAACTGTTTTAAAATGTTCAGGGATGCCGGATGTTGTAACGTGGCCAAGGGTCTGTGTGGTGAGAGTGTGCATGGCGGACGGGGGGTGATCCGGAATTGGAAGGAACTTTGAAGAGAAACGATCCGCCCGCCGTGAGCAGGCGGACCGTTGAATGGTAGGGTGGCGATGCGCCTTCAGGCTTGGATCACCAGTCTGCGGTGGAGCCTGGCTTCGGGCCGTATTTGGTTTGTGTTCCTGCTGCGGCGACGGGTGCTCCGGTCGCATCCGCAACCAGATAGAGAACTCCGACGGCGGTGTTGATTTCCGAAGGAGTCGTGTAGGTTACGGTTGCCACGGGCGCAGGTATGCGAAGATAGCCGCCGACTCCGTCGCTAGCTGCTCCAAAGATGGCTGCTTTAGGCACAGCGCCACCGACAATCGCGGGAGTGACAGTGGCGTCTGCTTGCGGAATGTCGTTCATGGCAGCATGACCGCGGACGGCTTGCTGCACATTGCGGAGATTCATGACGTTAGCGGCACGATCCGAGCCTACCTTCCACGCTTTCGCGCCGATGAAGAGGATTGAGATGAGCGAAAGCAAAACCAGGATGACGACCGTCAACTCGATGAGGGTCATTCCCGACTTCGCTTTGATCAAGCGGGTGTGAGTTAGTTTCATTAGGATTTTGTATTGAATCTGTTTGGATGGGGAAGGGGTCCGCCCGCGCGGTGCAGGCGGACCCGGGGTTGTTGCATCTCTCCTCACGGGGAGATGGGGATCAGATTACCAGCCAGTCGAAGCCTCGAGGTTAGC
>JBOFET010000113.1:0-2649 GCA_051648225.1 Luteolibacter sp. | reverse complement strand
AGTTCGATTAGTTTCATAATTTCAGATTGTGGATTGGAGATTTCAGGTGGGTGATAGGCAGAGCATGCCGAAGCCAAAGGCTTTGGCGGAGCCGATGCCGGTGTGGGTGGCTTGGATGAAGAGGGCGGGATCGGTGATTTTCAGGATGCCGACGAACTCGGTGGCACTGTGGAGGCCGGCGTGGCGCTGGGTGTCGGCGGTGCTTTTTTTTACGAAAACCTGGCGCGGACGCGGGATGGTTTGGAGGTTGGCGGGATCGATGCGGAAACCGTGTTGCAGGCCTTTGCGCTCGATCCATGCGACGAGATCCTCGCGGGTGGAAACGGGGATGCGTTTGGCGTTCCGGCGCTTGCCCTCGGCATCGCGCGGGGCGGCGAGCTTGCGAGTGGGATTGGCGAGCAGGGAGAATCGGTAGGCGGAGTGGTGGAAGAAGTTTTCTGGGATGGCTTTGCTTTGCCAGGCGTCAATGGGGCAAGCGTCTGGCCGTTGTGGCACGGCGGCGGACTGGATGAGGAAACGGAAGCCATTCCCGGTGTCGTTGAGGCGGGTGAGGAAATCGCGGTCTGCGGTGGGGCGACCGGGAAATGCGTGCCACGCCCATTGGTGCCAGGCGTAGGAATCGCGGAGGCCGGCTTTGTGGGCGGTTTCGTAGTCGATCTCGATTTTGGTGAGGTGGAGGCTCATGCGTCGGCGGCGGTGGGTTGTTCGGCAGGTGCTTGCCAGAAGGCGAGTGCCCAATCGGTTTTTACTTTGTCGCGTAATTCAGGTTTCTTGGAGGAGCTCCAGAAATTGAGTTCTTTCAAGAGCAGCGCGTAATCCAATGAGATGGCAGGACTGGCCCGCTCCATCCGCTTCACGAGGCGAAATAATTGTTGGCCGAGGTCTTCGAAATCGTCGGCTGCGAGCAGACGGCGGAAGTGTTTTTCCATCGAATCAAAGCCATTGGCACTGGTGCTGCCTCCGGCGAGTTTGAGGGCTGCGCTGCCGATGCTATTTCCGCCGGAGACATGGGCGGGGACGGAATCTTTGGAATGCACGGCGTAAAGGGCGGAGACGAGAGTTTTCCGCTCGTCATCGAGGGCAAAGAGTCTGCCAAGAATGGGATAGGCGTAGTGGCGGGTGCCGACGCTCCACCAACGGCGGAGGGCGGCACGGTGGCCACGATCCTTGGTGCAGAGGGCGACGAGGGAGGCGACGAAGTCTTCGTTTTGTTTTGGGTAGTCGGGAGTGCTCATGAATTGATTTTGACGGGAGTTTTCTTGGCAGTGGATTTTTTGGGTAATGGCCGTAGCACGCGCAGGCCAGCGGCGTAGGCTTGGAGCTGGCGGGGATTGCCGCGTGGGCAGGTGTGTTCGTAGGCGGCATCTGCGGCGGCGCGTACTGCGAGAGTCCATGGATCGCGGCCTTTTCCGAAATCGGCGGAACCCATGGGATCGTGGTCGGTGGCGATGCCTTCGAGTAGCGTGAGGAGGATGTTGGATTGCTGGTCGAGGGTGTTCCAGAAGTGGCGCTTGGCGGACTCGGTGGGGCCGTTCCTTTGCATCATATTGGCATAGTATGCTTTAACAGAATCGATTAGCCGCTTGGACTGAACTACCGCGAAAACGACACCTTGTTGGTAGCGGACTTGTCCGACTGGCTTAAAAAGTTCGAATGGAACAGTGAAGACCGACTCCACCGTATCGAGCACTTTGCCTTTGGTCTTCACCAGCTCACCAGACCAAAAACTAACTTCCCCATTATCCAAATTGTCGATGTGGCTCAGGAATGTGAGTGGCGCACTGGCTTCGGACTTCTGAACCACAGTGATGCAATGAAGATCTCTCCATAAAGCAGCGGCTATCCCTGCTTTGAGCAACATGGGTGTCGGAACGCCTTTGATTTTGGCGACGATTACCGTTGCCGACGTTTCTCGAATTCTGGTCGCGCTGTATTTCCCATACTGATGGCCTTTATGGATGTGAATCCTCTTGCCGTCATCCACGAGCCAAAGTTTGCAGGGACATGAAACAAGCCGATGTAAATAGTCAGAAGTCTTCCCTCCCTCCCAAATCGGATGCCCGAGACAACTTGGATGAAGCGATTCTGCGTCGATGCAATTTAAGAGTATCGTCTTTCGCAGGTTTTCCCCCATCAAAAAAGAGTGCTGCGCATGAATGGCTGTCCCTGCGACTGGCGCGCCTTTGAAAGCGGGAGATTGCCCCATGAAGTCGCAGTCAAAATGATTCTGATACGTTAGGATCGCTCGCGCAATGGCAGCAGGTGTAACCGTCCGTGGTTGTGCATCATTGCCTTCATGATCGAGTAGTGTAACTGAATTTCCTGTCGCTAAATTGAACACGATTTTCGCAGTGGGTGCTGGTTCGGTTCCGTCTTCCGTGATCGGAGCTTGGAGGAAGCGTGGGCCATCGCCCATGAGGTTGAAATGCTCTTGCCACTTGGTGAGGTAGGCGGCGACTGAGGATTCGAGGCCTTCATCCCAACCTGGCCAATCGTCACTGGATTCGGGGGCACCGTGGGCGGCTTGGGTGATGCAGACGAGCAGGCGCAGGATGGAAATGCGTTCATGCGGCGGGACGGCGAGATCGGCGATTTGCTGGGCGTTTTCAAAAAGCTCGTGAAAGCTGACGGAGGTGGAGCGGCCGTCGA
>JBOFET010000112.1:0-1443 GCA_051648225.1 Luteolibacter sp. | reverse complement strand
TCTTCTTCGTCCAAGGCATCCCCTTCCTCCACACGATCTCTCGAGGCATTGGTTTCCGCACCGCACGCGCCGTGCCCAACCGCACACGAACCACCATCCTCACCGAACTCCGTCGCGTGATCCGCATCTACACCCAACGCGGCTTTTACATTCGCGACGTCCACGCCGACGGCGAATTCGCCTGCATCGCCGACATCCTCCCCGTCGTCCTCGACGTCGTCCCCGCCGACAGCCACGTCGGTGCCGTGGAACGGTCTATCCGGACCATTAAGGAGCGCCTCCGGTCCTGCGTCCACGGACTCCCTTTCCGCCGACTCCCGCGCCTCATCATCGACGCCATGGTCACTGAGTCCGTACGTTGCCTCAATCAATTTCCATGGCCCCACGGCATCTCCTCCGACCTCAGCCCTAACACACTCGTCACCGGGGCCCCTTGCCCCGACTACAACTCCATGCGGCTCGAATTCGGTTCCTACGCCCAAATCTTCGACGACGCTACCCCAACCAACACCATTCGCTCCCGATGTTTGGGGGCAATCGCCCTTCATGCCACCGGCAACGCCGCTGGTGATTATTATTTTCTTTCCTTGGCTAGCGGCCGTCGCGTCTCCCGCCACCAATGGACACTCCTCCCTCTCACCGACGCCGCCATCGGCCGTGTCGAGGCCCTGGCTTTTTACGAAGGCCAACCGCTCATACAAGACAGCGGCCTCGTCGTCGAATGGAGACACGACCACCTTCCCGACCCCGACGTTTTCGACGCCGATTTCGTCCCCCCGCCCGACCCTGACGACACTTTCCCCACCCATCTTTTTGACCGCATCGACCCGACCGAAACTGCCGACCTCCTCGACGATGCGGCCACCCACGGCCTCGACATGGCCCCGCCGCCGGACTACCCCGCAGCGGACCCAGGAGCGCTACACGACGCCGAACAATGGATCCTCCAGACAGACGACATCAGCGTCAACACAGACAACGACAACGACGAGGATCCCGACCCCGACGACCCAGATGCCAGAGGCGACAACGCCGACCCCAACCTCGACGACAGGGACGAACACGATATCGACGACACCGACGACATTGACCCAAACAACATCGACAACAACGTCGAGCCCCAAGAACCCCACGTGCCCGACGACAACGATCAAGGAGCGCACGTTGTCCAAGGAGCGGACACGATCGAGGACGACCCCCCGGTTAACAACCGCCCAACGGCCGGACGCTACAACCTACGCGAGCGCACGGCGCCCGCACCCCGTTTCCACAACGCAATGGCTCAACCCCATGACCGGCAATCATACTTTCCCCCTCCCACGGATGCAGAGCTCGGGCGCAACAAAACGGCCCGAGGTTTCACTTTGAATCAAATGACAGCACGCGCCGGAATCAAGAAACACGGCACACTCGCCGAAACCGCACTAATCGAGGAGTTCACAC
>JBOFET010000111.1:0-3545 GCA_051648225.1 Luteolibacter sp. | reverse complement strand
CCACATGAAACGCAGAACCTTCCTCGGAAACTCCACCCTCGCCGGCATCGGCCTGGCTACCACCTCCACCTACGCCGCCGAAAGCCCCGCCGGGTCTAAAAAAATCAAGGTAGGCCTCATCGGCTGCGGTGGCCGCGGTGCCGGAGCTCTTAAAAACTTCCTCGACGCCTGCAAAATCCTCGGAGTCGAAGCCGAGGTGACCGCAGTCGGAGACGCCTTCAAGGACAAGGCCGAAGCTCTCGGCACGAAAAACGGGCTCACCCCCGAGCAATGTTTCGGCGGTTACGATAACTACCAGAAAGTCATCGCCACGGACTGTGACTACGTTTTGAGCGCCACGCCTCCAGCCTTCCGGCCCGTGCATTTCGCGGCTGCGGTCGAGGCGGGCAAACACTGCTTCATCGAAAAACCCGTGGCCGTGGACCCCGTCGGCGTCCGCTCGGTGATCGCCACCGGTGAGAAAGCCAAGGCCAAGGGCCTCGCTGTCGTGGCCGGCACCCAGCGCCGCCACCAAGCCGACTACCTGCGGAACAAGGCGCTCATCGACGCCGGAGCGATCGGCCAAATCAAGAGCGGCGTGGTGCAGTGGAACGGCGTCGTACCATGGACCAAGCGCCGAAATCCGGGCGAGTCGGATACGGCCTACATGACTCGGAACTGGCTGAATTTCAACGAACTCTCCGGCGATCACATCGTCGAGCAACATGTCCACAACCTGGACGTGGCCGTCTGGTTCCTCGGTCGTCTGCCGGTCACCGCCTTGGGCTTCGGCGGGCGGGCGAGGCGCGAAACGGGGAACATGTTCGACTTTTTCAGCGTGGACTACGATTTCGGAGATGACGTCCACATCCACAGCCAGTGCCGCCAACTGAGCGGTGCGTATGGGCGGGTCGGCGAAATGTTTGTCGGCACCGAGGGGGTTTGCTACGGCGGTGGTAAATTGACAGGGAAGACGGTGGATGTCCCGGAATTCAAAATGGATTCCGACAATGGGATGATCCAAGAACACATCGATCTGATTCTCAGCGTGATGACCGGCAAGCCGCTCAACGACGCCAAAAGCATCGCCGAGTCCACCGCCGTCGGCATCATGGGCCGCATCTCCGCCTACACGGGCGAGATTGTCCGCTGGAATGACCTGATGACGAACGAGAAATCACCTTTTTACAGCCTCGCCTGCTCGCCATCCGCCGCCGATTTCGAAAAGGGCGACATCAAGCTGCCCGAGGAAGTGCCGCCAGTGCCGGGGAAAGCTTGATCCGAGGTAGCCCGATCTCCGAATCGCCGTGATGACGAAGGGCATTGGACTGCGACGGATCGGAGTCCGCTGCTGCTTGAAGAAGAAACGAACGCGACCCTTTCTCGCCGCGTCCATCACACGGTGGCGAAATCCGCTCGTGAGATCGGCGTGGTGGAACTCGCTCACGTGCAGGCTAACAGGTATTGAGATGGTTAGCTGATCTGGATGTAGTCACCTGCCACCGAGTGACGGATCGCAGCATGGATTTGATCCAAAAAGGGTTCCAAGGATTGGAGTCGTGTGAAGGGCAACTCGATGATGGCAATTTGCCGGGTCTCGATCCGCTGCTGGTAACGCAGATTCTTGTCACCGGTGAGGAATACATCGAAGCGACCATCGATCAGATCTATCAACTCGCCATTCTGTTTGCCTGACCATCCTTGGAACTGCACCGCAACCACGTGGAAATCCGCGAGGAGATGGCGCAGAGCCACTGGCAGATTCTCATCGAGCAGAATCGTCTTCACGGGCGAGTTGGAGAAATTCCAGGGCATCTTCGCGCTTCACCGTAGGAAAATGTTCCAGAAAAAGCTCCAGTGAGTCCCCAGCAACCAGATAGTCGAGCAGCGTCTGGGCCATCACACGGGTATTGCGGAAAACCAACGTTCCACCAAGGACACGTGGGTCAGAATGCACAGGGCTATGGTCCAGAACCACCATGGCGGGAAGCTACCAAAGATGACGGAAGCGGCAATGATTTAGATTCGGGTGAGAGAAATCGTCTCCGGCAGTTCGTCCGGTCTGGCAGTAGCTCCACTTCCCACTTGCGGTGGACCGTGGGGTGTCGAGAATCCGCTCACCTTTGAAATCCATGACCCGCTTCCGCCCGTGCATCGACCTCCACCAGGGCCAGGTGAAACAAATCGTAGGCGGCAGCCTGCGCGACGAGGGCGCGGGACCGACGGAGAATTTTGTATCGGACCGGCCTGCGGGATGGTTTGCGGAATGTTTCCGGGATGACGGACTCACGGGCGGGCATGTGATCAAGCTGGGACCGGGAAATGACCCGGCGGCGCGGGAGGCGCTGGCGGCTTATCCCGGTGGATTGCAAATCGGCGGCGGAATCCATAAGGGGAATGCGGCGGAGTGGCTGGAGGCCGGGGCGAGCCATGTGATCGTGACTTCGGCGCTGTTTGATGCGGAGGGAAAATTTCTCGAAGAGGTTTTGCACTCCTTGGTGGGAAAAATCGGCCGGGAGAATCTGGTGATCGATCTCTCTTGCCGCAGGACCACAGGCGGCTGGACGGTGGCGATGAACCGCTGGCAAACGCTCACGGAAATGACCGTGGATCACGCGACGCTGGATCGGCTCGCGCCGTTCTGTGACGAGTTCCTGATCCACGCGGCGGACGTGGAAGGATTGTGCCGGGGGATCGATGGGGAACTCGTCGCGATGCTCGGGACCTGGGGGAAGCTTCCTGTGACCTACGCCGGCGGCGCGGCGACGATGGCGGATCTGTTACTCATCGAACAGGTCGGTCGCGGAGCGGTGGATGTGACGGTGGGCAGTGCGCTGGATCTTTTCGGCGGCAAGGGACTCGGCTACAGGGACTTGGTGGCATGGAACGGGCGCGAGGCATGACTTTTCGGGAAAGCGGTTGCAGGTTCCGCACGCCCTGTCTTAGGGTTGGGCCGTGCCGAATTCGGATATGCAATTTTTCACCGGTGAGGGGGTGATGAACCGCGATTTTCTGCGCTCTGTCTTCCACTCGATGCTCCGGGCCAGGATCTTGGAGAACAAGCTTTCGAGCCTGTATAAGGCGGGAAAAATCGTCGGCGGCGTCTATCTCGGACGCGGTCAGGAGGCAGTAAGCGCCACGCTCGGGACCGCCTTGATCCAAGGCACGGATTTTTTCGCCCCGCTGATCCGCGACCAGGCGGGACGCACAGCTTTCGGCGAGCCGCTGATCGAATGCACGCGGACTTATCTGGGATCCGTAGAGGGGCCGATGCGCGGGCGGGACGGGAACATCCACCGCGGGCGGCCGAGCATGGGCATGCCGGCGATGATCTCGCATCTCGGCGCGCAGGTGCCGGTCATCGCCGGGATGCTTTTTGCGAAGCGCTTGCAAGGCACGCTCGCCGGGCGTGTCGGCGCGACCTGCATCGGCGATGGTGCGACTTCGACCGGCGCGTTTCATGAAGGGCTGAATCTCGCCGCCGTCGAAAAGCTGCCGATGGTGGTCGTGGTGGGAAACAATCAGTTCGCCTATTCGACTCCGAACAAGCGCCAATTTGCCTGCGA
>JBOFET010000110.1:0-3223 GCA_051648225.1 Luteolibacter sp. | reverse complement strand
TCATCGAAATCTCCGAGACATGGGAAACCGGCAAAAACTACCTCACTCCCGGCTAACAGAAACCAAACCAAAATCACATCACCAACCACCTTCGGAAAAAGTCATCAGCCACTTTTACAGAAAAAAAATTGCGCGGCCGTTTTAAAGTCTGGTTATAGCCGGCCTTATTGTGAATTACAAATTCCATGAGTCCAAGAGTCCATGAGGCAGAAAGTTTGGATTTATGAAGAGGTCGGGCTGATTTCGGCGCTAGGGTCGTCAGGGCAGATCCACAATCCCGCTCGATCCATTTACACTGTAGTAGTCTGGGGTCGGCTTTCCCAAAAAGGAGACGTGACATCAATTCGCAATTACGTAACTTCTCCGAAGCATCTCCCACCATTCCCTCCCTATGGAAAATCCCTTAAACGCCCTCGGCTACAAGTTCCTCAACACTTCACTTCAAGCTGAGTCCCCGGAACCATCCGGTGTCTCCCAGCTTTCCCGACGAGGGTTTATGCTCCTGGCCGCCTCGCTGTCCAGCTGCGCCGCGGCAGATCCGATCAAGCCTCAGGCCTCCGCCCGGTCTCCAGTCGCCCCGGTCAAGACTCCCTCTAACACCGCCTACCGCACGCCAGCCGTGCAAGGTCCGGTGCCGCGCAACCCGGACATGGCGTTCGATTCAAATTTTTCGAAAAGCTCCGGCGTCACCTTCTCCCGTGTCCCGGTTTCTGGAAACTACGTTGCCATCACTTTCGACGACGGCCCGCATCCGCAGAATACCACCCGGCTGCTCGACATCCTGCGCGCCCGCAACGTCAAGGCCACCTTTTATGTCATCGGCCGCAGTGTTGATCTCTATCCACAAGTCGTCCGTAGAACTGTGGCGGAAGGTCATGAAATCGGGAATCACTCACAGACCCACCGTCTTCTCAGCAAGCTCGGCGACTCGGAACTTCGTCAGGAAATGAGCCGCTGCAGTGATGCGATCGCCCGCGCCTCCGGCGTGAAACCTCGCACCATGCGTCCCCCTTACGGAGGTTTGCTCCAACGCCAGCGGGAACTGGTGCATGCCGAGTTTGGCTATCCGACCATTCTCTGGTCGGTGGATCCGCTCGATTGGAAACGCCCGGGTTCCGGCGTCGTTACCTCGCGTATTCTCGCTGGCACTTCGTCCGGTGGCATCGTGCTCGCCCACGACCTTCACGCGCAGACCGTGGATGCCATGCCGGCCACTCTGGATGGTCTTCTCCGCCGAGGCTTCAAGTTCGTCACCGTTTCCCAGTTGCTCGCCATGAAAACCGACGTCGCGGCCGCACAGGCGTCTGCGACTCCCGCCACTTACTGAGCAGCCTTCATCCCGGTCCCGTGAGTTACTCCATGTTCGGCGAACGCTATTTCGCGACGCGTGAACAGCTTGCGGGCGTCGTACGCGGCATTCGGTTGTTGGCTCGTGAGACCCACACCGATCTGGGCGACCAGCTGCCTTTGGAGCAATTTGAAAAAGGTCTCGGCGCACCCTTTTTGTTCGTTGTCTGCGGTGAGGTGAATGCCGGGAAGTCCACCCTCATCAACGGCCTTTTCGGCAGGGATCTCTGCCGCGTGAATATCCTCCCGGAGACCGACCGGGTGCTTTGGTATCAATACGGAAATCCTGCGCGGGATGTCCAGATCACCCCGCTTCTCGAGGAGCGCCACCGTCCGGTCGATTTCCTGCGCGATTTCAATCTCGTCGATACCCCCGGCACCAACTCGATCGTCCAAGGGCACCAGGAAACTACGGTCCGCTTCCTTCCCACGGCGGATTTGATTCTGTTCGTCTTTCCGGTGACCAATCCGTGGGGAGCTGCGACCTGGAATTTTCTCTCGGAACTCACGCCGGAAGTTCTCAAGCGTGTCGTTTTCATCATCCAACAGGCGGATCAGCGGGAAGCCATCGACATCAAGGTGATCCTCGGCCACATGGCGGATTTGTCGATGAAACGCATCGGGCATGTCCCGCCGATCTTCGCGGTCTCCGGGAAGATTGCCTACGAGGCGAAACGCGCGACGCCCTTCGTGCCTGAGCACTTCAAACGCAGCGGTTATCCGGAGTTCGAGGAGTTCATCTCCCGCACTGTGTGCGAGTCATCCGCCCGCAAGGCGGTGTTTGAAAGCTGGCGCGGCCAAGCTGCTGCCGCTTTGCGCACGGTCGAAGATCGCTTCGAAAGCCAGACCAGCACTCTCAGCGCACAGGGTCGCTTTCTCGATACCATCGAGCGGGAAATCGATGAGATCCGCGAACGTTTCGTGATCCGTCTGCCGCGCCATCTCTCAGGTGTCGCGGAAGTGTTCCAGACCGAGGCCGTGTGGGTTTCCAAGAGCCTCCGCAGTCGCCTAGGGGCGGTGCCGTCATTTTTTCGACTGTTTGTGGGCGACCGCACCGGACCGGCGATGGAAAGCTTATTTGTCGAGCGTCTCCAGGCCGCTGTGGAAGCAGTCGCGGAGGAAGATGGTGTCGAAGTAGTGGAATTCTGCCGCAAGCACTGGAACGAACTCGGTGAACGGGTGAAAGACGCCATGGGCGTGGAGCTCGGCACGGCCGCTCCGGTCGATGAGACACTCGCTGCCGCTAAAAAACGCTTCGTTCAGCGGCTCGGGAAAGCCGCCCGTGAGGGCATTGATAATCTGAAAGTCCGCAACCAGCTCGACAAGGACCTGCGCCGCCGGAATCTCGCGCTCAAGTCCTTCCTCTTCATGACGCTGCTGTTAGTCACCGCCGGAGCCACTTGCGGCGCACTCGGCATCGGCTGGTTGCCCGGCATCTTATGCGGCTTGTCTGGCGCGTTTCTCATCGGCGGCATCGGCGTCGCGGCTGTCACGCGCAAATCCATCACTGCGGATTTCCAAAGCCGCCTGCTCGACACCTGCGGAGGGTTCGCAAGCACGCTACGATCCGACTACGAGGAGGCGCTACGAGTCGTTTTTCAGGACTACGCCACCTCACTCACCGCCGTTAGAACCCACCTCGCTCGCGAGAAGCTTGCCATCGAGCCGCGCCTCCGCCGCTGGCAGGAACTTTTTCTCACGCTCAAAGCCATCGAGCAAGACCTCTGATTCGAGGATGCTTCAAGCTTCCGCGAGCTGTTCTCGACTGATCCCCCGAAGCTCGAAAATCTTGACCAGCGTCTCTTCGATCAAATTGTTCGGGCAGGATGCGCCAGCGGTGATCCCGACGGTCACCGGATGATTGTCTGAAAACAGG
>JBOFET010000109.1:0-20969 GCA_051648225.1 Luteolibacter sp. | reverse complement strand
CGTCATTGCCCGGAGAATCCGCCTCCACCTGCAACAGGAGCGGATGATCTCCGCCGAACGGCAGCGAATCGCACTGGATCTCCATGACGACATTGGTACCCGCGTCTCCCACATCTCGCTGCTCGCCTCTCATGCGGACAACACCATCCGGCATGAGGAGGCCAACAAGGCGTTCGGTCAGATTTCCTCGATGTCACGCGACCTGATCGGAGCCCTATCGGAATCTGTCTGGATGCTCAACCCGAACAACGACGACCTGGAGTCGCTCGTTGACTTTCTCTATCGACTTGTCAGCGAGCTATGCCGCTTGAAGAACATCCGATGCCGGGTGGACGCGGTGTTCATCACTGAGAAACAAACCATCAGTTATGAATTCAGGCACAATGTAAGCCTCGCGGTGAAGGAGAGCGTGAACAACGTGCTGAAACATTCCCAAGCCACCACGCTGGATATGAAAATCGGGCTGGAAAGAAGCGTTCTCATGATTACCCTCACTGACAATGGGATAGGCATCACCGAAGCATCATGCAGCACCGGTCTTGGACTTGACAGCCTCAGGCGCCGCATGAAATCCATCAGCGGCAACTGCAGGTTCGAACATCTCGCGGAGGGTGGCCTGCGGATCATCCTCTCCGCACCCGTGGCATGACTCTCCAACCCATCACCCTATGATTCCCAAAAAAAAGACCGTTGTCCTCGTGGAAGACGACCTGCTGCTCCAGCGACACCTGATCGAGATCATCAAGGTCGCGGAGGACATCACCTGCCTCGGTGCGGTATCCTCCGCCGAAGAAGCCGAGCAGAAGATCCCCTCACTCCAGCCGGACGTGGTCCTGATGGACATCAATCTGCCAGGCAAGTCCGGGATCGACTGCATTCGCGGGCTGAAAAAGCGGCTGCCGAATCTCGAAGTGGTGATGCTCACCGCCTACGAGGAGGAGGACAATATCTTCCGGGCGCTCAAGGAAGGAGCTAGCGGCTACATCATCAAGTCGAGCAATTCGAACGACATCCTTGAGGCGATTCGCGACGTTTTCGCCGGTGAATCGCCCTTCTCCGGTCCCATTGCCCGGAAGATGGCGATGTATTTCCGGGAAGAGCGGGAAACGCAGGACGAACGGGAAACGCTTTCCCCGCGGGAAACCGAGGTCCTCAAACTATTGGCCGCCGGATACATCCACAAAGAAGTGGCGGATCAACTCAACCTCACGGTGCCCACCGTCCGGACTTATGTGAGGCGCATCTGTTTCAAGCTCCATGTCCGCAGCAAGGTGGAGGCGATCATCAAATACCTGTCTTGACGGGTGATACCGTCGTGAGTGCGGACGTCAGTCGGTCCTAGCGGTTTCCGGTCGTTCCGGAATCAAGTCATGGATGGCGCGTTCGCCACGCAGCAGGCGCGCTCCTTCACCTGTTAGCCAAAGATAGTGATCGCTCGGCAGACCTTCGTAGGTGAGGAACCGGCTTTGCCCCACCGGCGGATTGTTGGTGCATTTGAAAATGGCGGTTCCTTCGTCCACCTCATCAAACATCGCGACATAAATCATGGAGGCACCCGCCTTTTTGGCACCGGCGAACTGGGACCACAAGAACTGCCCTTTGAGCCTCGGGATCTTGTCCAAGGGATCCTGCGGCTTCAAGTTGTGCCAACTGAATCCCGGGAAAACCACAGGCAGGAAATCCATGGATTGCTCCCGGCACCACGCGATGTCCTGTGGGTAATACTTGTCGGCGTGGGCACTTGCGCTTGCAGGGGAAGAATAGCGCCCGACCGTCCAAGGGCTGATGACATCGGCGAGTTTCAGCACGTCATGGAACGCCGGGTCAGTCACCGCATCCCGGTTCTGCTCCCGCCATCCCGTGGGCACGCCGAGCATGACCGCACAGCCATCTGCCTTGAAAAACTCCACCAACTTACGGCACTCCTTGAGTGTGTATTTGCGGCCATCGTTGAAGCCAATCCCCCAGATTGCGACGAGTGGCTTGCCTTCATGATGTAGATAGGCGGGGTCACGACCCATGTCCATCTTGTTCCTGAGCATCTTCCAATCCTCTGAAACCACGGTTGTTCCGCCGGCTCCGAGTCCGCTGAGGTCATACATCACGGCATAGGTCCGGCCGCCACGATTGGCTCCTTCCCGGCAACTCGAGAGAACCACGTCCTTATGATGCCGCGTGGATTCGTTTTTCACACCGTTGGCAAACCGTTGGACGAAGGCACCGTCGATGCCGTAGTCGCGCATCCACTTGAAGTGACGCAACACCGTGATACGATTGTGCGAGCTGAAAACGAAGGCAGTTTGACCATCCGCGTGTTTGAATCCGGTGGGGAAGCGTTCCGGAGCCGTCGCCTCCGACATGTCAGGCCAGAGATCCACAGTGACATTTCCCGGCGCAAAAGGTTTCGATCCACTGCGCGCCCAGTGGGTCCAACCGAGGCCGGCACCATCATCCGGAGTATTGAACCATCCTTGATAGCCGGTCATGACCTTGCCCATCAAGGTCGTGGTATCAACACCTTTCACGCTTTCTCCGGAGTAAGGAACCAACGGCTCGACCTCCGACTCAGCGTACAGAGTTCCGGCAACAAAAAAGTAGGCTAAAATAGCGGCGGGGGTGATTTTCATCAAAGAATTGGGAGATTTGTATCTGACGAGATTTGGATAGATCCAAACCTACTGCCGAGGAAGATGGCGCATTTTTCAGGAATCCGGTAGTCCTCAAAACGAGGACGTGCCGCGATACCCGGACAGGTGCCCAATGTCCTCACTTTGAGGACTATGAAAAACTTCCCATACCTGCCAAGCTTTTAGCGAGTCACGCAACGGCCAGTCCTTCATCCTTTGGGATTTGCCTGATACAATTGAAGCCTTCTTCTGATTCAAACCCATTGCCTCCAGAGCTACCATGAGCACTCCCTATTCTTTCGGAACCACCTATCGGATCAAACCCAGAGGCTTCACCCTAACCGAACTCCTTGTTGTCATCACGATCATTGTAGTGCTCGCCGCACTTTCGACTCTCGGCGTTTCGAAACTTCGAGCCTCAGCGCAGGGGGCCAACTGCGTTTCCAATTTGAGGCAACTCGGCGGGGCGATGCTGTCTTATGCGACAGACAAAAACGGCCAATTGCCCCCGCTTGAAGACAGAACCGGAAGTGGCGATGGTTTAAAGGGGATCTGGACGAATATCATCGCGAATGGCGGCTATCTCCCGACGACTCTCACCACATCCGGCTTGCAAGGCACCAACGCCGGCGTGTGGGCTTGCCCGGACTGCGAACCGACATCCAGGTGGCACGGCGGCTATGGCGTCGCCGAAGGGACGGTGATGCAGGTCATGAAAGGTTCGCTGCCGGGCTCCGGTTCGCTCCGCCTCGCCGCGATCTCCAGCCCCGCACGGACATGGCTGGTGGGAGACGTGGCCAACGATGCTCCCAATCTCAAATCGAGCTGGTATGCAATCTTTGCCAATCCTGCGAGTTGGGCTAAACGGAGCCCGGCCGCACGTCATGGTGGCAAGGTCAATGTCTGCATGGTGGACGGCCACGTGGAAAGCCTGACACTGAAGGAACTTCGTTCACCGGACAAAGACTACACGATGTTTAAAAAGTGAACCACTTGGACCTATCAGTTCACGTTCCGGTTCCATCTTGGATCAGAGCTTTTGTTTGGCCAGCGTCCAAGATTTCGTTGAGAATCTTTTGGGGCGCTTTGATGGTGACTTGGGTGCCCTCGGCACATGCCTCGTTGTTTCAGCATTTGACCGCAACCGATGCGCCGAGCATCACGAAGAATGCTTCCAATGTAGTGACAGCGTGGGCCGACAAGTCGGGCAACGCAAATGACGCGATCCCGAAGACTGGCACGGTCACTCATCCCGCCAGCAATGCCTTCGCCTCGGGCAGAGTCGGATTGAATTTCGGAGATGCCCGCAACAGTTTGCAACTGCTGGATGTCGCCAAGACTGACGCTTTGTTAGACTTCAGCGGGGCGGCTTCAGGAAAATCCGGCTTTGCGGTGCTCGTCGCGGTGCGTGTGGATAGCCTAATCGCCAACGACTGGAATGATGTCATCGGCCTGACTTCCACGATCAGTCAGGGTGGTTTCGGCATGCGCTACTCGCAGAGCGGCGTCATCCAAGCCTACATGGGGGGGACGACCTTCCAACGCCCAGGCTCCGATCTGGAAGTGGCAGCCGGCGACTCGGTGATTCTGGGTTTCAACTACGACGCAACAATAGGCTCAGTGCAGATGTGGGATTCACTCAATGATTCACTGGCCACCTGGACCAAAGCATCAGGTAACTTCAGCACTGGTGGAGACGGCACCTTGAGGCTCGGTGAAATGGCTACAACGACTCGCTTCCTAAAAGGCTCGGCGGGCGAGGTGCGGATCTATGACAGCGTCCTGACGGCTAACGAGTTCAGCGCCGCCCGCTCGGCCATGGTCACGACATGGGTGACTCCTCCAGGGCCTCAGCCGGCTCAGCATCTGGATGCGTCTGTGCCCGGCAGCGTGTTGGGAAGTCCCGTGTCCCAGTGGACGGATCAATCGGGCAACTTCTATCACGCGACCGCCGGAAGCGGCACGGTGACCTACCCCGCGTCGCAATTGTTTCCGGGTAGGCAGGCGGGCGTGGATTTCGGCCCAGCCTCAAACAGCCTTCAACTCATGAATGCAGCCACCGCGGCAAGCGTGCTGGACTTCTCGAGGACGGCCTCCGCTAACAGTGGTTTTTCCCTCCTGGTGTCCGTGCGGGTGAACCAACTGGCCCCGGGTGACTGGAACGACCTGATCGGTATCACGTCTACTACCACTGCGGGTGGATTCGGCCTCCGCTACAGTAACACAGGTGCCATCCAATCCTATATGGGTGGCACATCATTCCAGCGAGCCGGCTCGGATCGCGAGATCACCGCCGGACTGTCCGTGGTCTTCGCTTTCAACTACGATGCGACATCGGGTGTCGCGACCCTGTGGGACTCGTTGAACAACACCGAAGCGACGTGGAACGTGACGGCAGGTAATTTTGCCGGCGACACGCTCAAACTGGGCAGCCTAACCAATAGCTCCCGCTACATCGACGGGTCAGTGGGCGAGGTGAAAATTTTCGCTCAGAAACTCAACACTGCTGTTTTCAATGCCGAGCGAGACGCCATGACTTTGAAATGGTTGGGCGAGCGCCCCGTCATGCCGGTGATGCCCACGAAACCGTCATGGACGATCGCTCAACTCTTGAATTGGAATCCCGCAACGGATGTTGACGCACCCTATAATATCGGGACGGTGCCGCTCCAAGATCGCATCACGGTGCCTGCCGCCCTCAAGGCGAATGCCAACGCCCGCTCGGGCCAGGGTGGCATCCAGTCGCTGGATACCTACGAAGGCAATCAACCCCAAGGTGGCAATGGTTCCATCTACACATTCACCTACTGGCAGTATCTCGAAGAATCCGTGTTCTGGGGTGGCATTGGCGCGGTCAACTTCGTGCCGCCCACAGGCGAAATGATCGACAATGCGCACCGCAACGGGGTGCCGATCCTCGGAACCATCTTCTTCCCACCTCTGGTCTTCGGCGGAAACTATAGCTGGGTGCAGACTTTCCTGACCAAGGTGGGAAATACCTATCCGGCGGCCGACAAGCTGATTCAAACTGCGGAGTATTATGGTTTCGACGGCTGGTTTTTCAATCAGGAAACCGAAGGCGGCACTGCGGCCGATGCCGCGGCCATGCGTGACCTGATCCGCTACATCCGCACCAACAGCAACCTGCGTATCAGCTGGTATGACTCGATGACCGAAGCTGGCAACATCGCATGGCAGGACCAGTTCAATACCGCCAACGACTGGTACATGCGCCACAACTACACCAACGGATTGCAAGACAGCAACGGGCTGTTGATCGCCGATTCCATTTTTGCCGACTTCTCAAATGATTCGACGACGGCACTTCCTCAGAACTCACGCAATCGTGCGTTGGCACTCGGGCTCGATCCCTACAAGATCTGGACCGGGCTCGAAACCGAGGCGGAGGACTTCAGAACGACCACCGCCGCGCGGACCAAGATGGCCAAGGCCTTTCCCGACGGTCAGAATCATCTCACCTCGGTGGGGCTCTACCGGCCACGCACCTTTTCCGTTCAGATTCCGGAACAGGATCTTTTCTGGACTGGTGCGAGTGGAGACCCACGCAACACTTCCGCCACCGTGGGCACGGGTGCTTGGAAAGGCGTCGCCCACAACATTGCCGCCCGGTCTCCCATCAACTCGTTGCCCTTCGCCACTGACTTCAACTTCGGGCGCGGCAATAATTTCTATCAGGACGGAGTGATTACAAAGACCGGGCCATGGTGGAACCGGGCTTTGCAGTCCATCCTGCCGACCTGGCGTTGGATCGTGGACAGCCCGGGCACAAAACTTTCTCCTGAGCTGTGGCTGGGCGACAGCTACCGAGGCGGAAGCTGCCTCAGGGTATCCGGCACGCTGAATTCGGAAAACCAGATGCGTCTCTACCTCACCGATCTGCCAGTCAGTGGCAATACCCGGCTGAAGATCATTTACAAACGCAACGGGCTTTCCGGTGTTGATTCATTCATGCAGGTCGGCGTTGCCATGGCGGGCGCCCCGACCAACTTCACCTACTACCCTGCGGGCAATTGTGAGATCGACGGCTGGAATGAAACCACCATCGACCTCAGCGCCCATGCAGGTTCCAAGATCGCCACTGTCGGGCTGAAATTCGCAGCGGGAACGACACTGAGTTCCTACGAGATTCGGATTGGTGGGATTGTCATTTACGATGCATCCGGACCCACGCCGAAGGCACCTTCGAATATTCAGGAACTGGAGGTCGCGAGTTGGAGCGGCTTGGTCAGCGGACGTGTCAAATGGGACCACGCCCCTGGAGAGAACTACGGCTACAATGTCTATGTCCGCCTTGTAAACGGATCCCTAGTGTTTGTCGGGAGCACACCTAGCAACTATTTTTACTTCGAGGACATTGCCATTCCCGGCGAATACGATGCTGTGGTGGTTCAGACCATCGGGCTGGACATGACGGAATCCCGGTTCTCGGATGACCCCGCTCCATCGATCCAGATCACCCGACTTGATCCGACGATCTATCGACTTTCCTGGCCAACTATACCCGGCAGCATCCTTGAGTCATCAAGCACCCTACAGGTTCCCGATTGGACGCCGGTGACCGGGTTGACGATTCTGGAGCAGAATGGCGCCAGCTACGTGGACATCTCCGTGAGTTCGCCCGCGAAGCGCTTCTTCCGGCTGCGCTGGTAGAAGTGTTCCAGCCTCACGGAGCAAGAGCCAGCTTCCGCTGGCTTTCGAGCCAGTCCTTGACCACCGGCCAAGTCACGTTGAGGCTACCCGTGGAATTGGGGTGAGTCCCGTCGGGTATATAACTTTGGAAAACCTGCGGTTCCGTTTCCTTCAGCGTTCGCCAGTTCGGGTAATGATCTAGCAGCGTCATCGAATGCAGGCGTGCATAAGTTCGATAGTTGTCATTGAACGCCTCGAGCTTGGGGCGGCTAGACTGGCTTCTGTTTCCGTTAGGTGCGTCCCAGCCGATGTTCATGATCTGGAGAACAATGGTAAGCCCTGGATCGAATCCTTCGAGAGCCTTGACCATGGCATCAAGGTTCTGCATGCCGCGTTCGAGGGGCAACTGGAATTTCTCACTGGCATCGTTATAGGAGAACTCAAGGAAAACGAGATCCGGCTGATGATTGACCACCCGGCCATTCAGATTCTTTAGTCCCCAATCGGAGTTTTGGCCGGGACCGGCCGAATTGACGACATGGACGAGCCCGGGGTATGTCGCATCGAACCACGACTTGACGGCCTTCGCCCATTCCCCGCCCGAGGTCAAACTGGTCCCGTATAGTACGAGCGTTTGTTTCTTCCCTGCCTGAAGATTTTCGAAAAAGGGGATAGCTGCCTGCGCACCGGGAAGAACCATCGAAAAGGCAACCGACACGAAGAAAACAGTGATGCGCACAGAAGCAGAGGCTCGTCGGACGGCTGACAGGGAAAGAGGCAATATCATCTCTCGGATTCAGGGTGTCTGTTTCGGACGGTCACTAAAACGCCGGATGGCGATCGGGCGGGTGGGATGGCTGCCATTGAACAGAAACACATAGTTACGCTTCACCGGCTGGTGGCCCCAGGCGCTGGAGTAAACCCGTTTCAGACTACCTTCATCGACCTGGGCGATCTGGACCACGACATCGAGTGCCTTGTCCTGCAGCGCGACGTCAGAAACCATGCGGTCCTCACCGGGCTTCAAGGCGAATTTGGTTCTTCCGAAAATCAGCGACACGGTTTTTTCCGAGAAATTGAAAACCCGGTAATCGCCAGCCTTGAAACCGACCGCATCCACATCGTAGGCCGTCAGCTTGGTCTTGCCATCGGGTGAGCGGTCGGCCACGAGCAGTATCAAATTCGAATGCTCGGGCAACATCGCCGTAGCGACTGGCTCCGGAAGCGGTGGCTTCGCGGCGAACTCTTCGGCACTGCCGCGGAGGACGAACTGCCGTGGCCCCGTGTAGGGTATCGGCTCGCCCAGGCCGCTGCGGTCGGATACGAACGGCTCGACTTTACCGTCATTCATGAAGAAAACATTTTCGACCGGCTGATTGGTAGAAATTGATAGGATCCGGGTCTTGTGTGGCAAAGTCTGTCCAAGTGCCGGGATTGCCAGTATGGCGAGAGTGAGTAGGATTCGAAGGTTCATGATGATCGGAGTGTTAGGCCTCGCCGGGCGCCAGCCAGCGGAAGGAGACGAGTTCAAAACGACGCCCAAAGGTCTTGTTCGGCACCTTGGCGAGTGCGGTAAAATGAGTCTCCGGACTTTCCGAGGGATCGACATAGCCAGCCCCGCGTTGAACGAAGGCCTCGCACCACGCACGCGCGATCACCTTGCCTCCGGCGTCCAGCGCTTCTCCGTAGGCGCGAACCCTGAAGTAGTCGGAGCGGGCCTGAAGAACCGGCCCGAGACTCTGCAATACATCACCCTGCATCAGATAGCCGGCCTGCCCGACCGCCTGGCTCTCGCCGTTGATCGCATCGGAAAACGGACCGGTCGGCTTTGAGGCCGCCTGGTCACTGACGCTGCCCGGAAGTCCCGCGTTGACCGTGCGGTCGATGGCGGCCTGCAACGGCCCTTTCCGGCGATGCTCGACGTTGGAGGCGGAGGGATCGCGGTTGACGAATTCCGCCAGCGAACGAAAAGGGCCGCGGGCTTTGACCTCATCGACGATCGCGCTGGCAAGCTTGTCTAACTCATCGGCATCCAGTTCGCGCCAGCCGAGCCAGAACGCCGGATCCTGACCGTCTCCGCCCTTGGTGAAGGCGTCGGCGGTGGCCACGTGGCCGAAGCGGTTGAAGCGGGTGCCCTTGGGGTTTTCCCAAACTGGATTGGCGCTTGGATTGGTCGGGTCGATGCGTGGCAGTTCCGAGGCCCCCATCGAGGAAAGTAATGCCTTCCATGCGGTTTTCGAGGTGGAGTTGACATTGAAGGCACCCGCGATCCGGATTCGCGAGGAGATCACTTCGGGTAGTTTGCCAGCGGCGGTGCTGATGAGCTTGTCGAGCGATGCGTCCGAGGACTCCGGAACAAACTCGATCCGCGGATTGGCCAGCGGAAATGCCTTTTGTGCGTAATTGTAAACGGAATCAAAAGTGGCACCCGCGGTCCCTTGATAGTCGAGTCCGAGGGTGGAGAAATAAAAGTCATCCCACAGCCGCTCGTTGACCTCATGGGAGATGTCTGAAACATTGTGACCGGAAAAACCGTTAAAATTGTTAGCGACAGTGGCATCGAGTGGAATTTTCAGGTCGGCATAGGAGTTCCCCACGACGAAACCGGGCTCGAAACTGTAGCGGCTGAGCTGGGCGTGCTGGAACTGACCGATGGAAACCAGCGGGCTTCTCGGAACATCGTAGATCATGACGTTCGGCTGGCCTCCAACCGCCGTGTTGGATGCCCCGCCGAGCCCCTGATAGCGCGCGATATCTCCGAGCTGGGGTTCGATGTTTTCACTGCCCTCGCTGGCCTCTGCGACCAGGCCGCGATTGCCGGCTCCTCCGTCGCCCACGACTTTCGCCGGAAGTCCAGTGCCATGGGCGCCACCCATCAGCGCGCTGGTCAGGTTCCAGCCCTGGCGTTTGCCGTTGGTCGCGATCGCACCTTCCCAGCGTGGATTGATGGATAGGGCGCGTGGGTTTGCATCGGCCCATCCTCTCACCCGTTGGTCCGCATCCTCCATCTGAGTGGTGGTGCGCAGGAAAAAGGACCAGGTGGCGAGATGCTCGTAGCCGCCGGGAAGGGCAAGGTCGGTGACTTTATACTTTGCCTTAGAGGTTCCAACTCCAGAAACCGCTCCCGAGAGGATGCGCTCCGGCACACTGAAAGGCGTCCCGCTGCCGGTGTTCCAGATGTCGACATAGCGGGAAATCGACCCGTTGTCATCATTGGCCTTGAAGGCAAAAAAGCTCTGGGCCGCGTTGCTTTTCAGCACATCCGGGAAGCGGGCGCGGGTGGTGGCTTGTTGTACATCGTCAAGAACCATGTCTCCGATCCACAAATAACGCGGCGTTCCGTTGGCCAAGGTTCCCGCCAGGACCGCCGGACTCCCGTTCGCCTTGCGCAGATCGATCTCGTAGGCTCCTTCTTCGTTCCATGCCGACTTCAGCTTATTTTTAGCAACCATGTCGGTGGATGCCGACACGGAGAACAGCCTGAATTCCCCGGGCTGGAGATCGATAGGGACGGTTTCCATGGTCAAGCGGGTTTCACCTGAACTACTCTTCATTTTCCATTGGTCGCGCGTCCAGACTTCGACGACCGAATTCGTATCACCTTTTGGATCGGTATCCGCCGGCAGCGGGTTCTGAATCCCCGACGAATTGCCTGAAGCATAACGCAGCCATGGGAATACTCCCCAGTCGAAGATATAGGAAGTATTGCTGATCGGGATGTTATAGGGATTCCAAATGCCGAGCACCGGCTTGACCTGCAGTTGCAGCTGATAGCGGTCCGGCCCGATGAGTCGGGTTTTCAGCCGAAATCCGATCTGCAGATGTGAAAGCACCGGGGTGACCGGGCTGTTGGCGTGTTGGATGTCCTCGGCGAATTTCGCCCCAGCTCCGCTTTTCTGATAGGGAAGCCAGTCGTTGATCCTGATATCCGTTCCGACGGTGGGCGAAGAGAGAACCGGTGAGATTTTCTGATTCGACAGGTTTTTCCACAGTCGTGCATAGTTCCACAGGATACCCCAGTTCGGCCCAACCCCACCCTGGACTCGGCTGCGGATGGAATCGCTGAGGTGGAATTTTTCAGGGGAACTGACTGTGTAAGTCTGGGTGGGCAGCCCGTTGTTGCCCTTGGCTCCCAGATAGTCCGCGATGAACGGCTTGTTCTGTTGGGAGCGGTCGAAGAGCAACGAGAGATCGGTTTTCAGGCGACCTTCGGCGACGTTTACCGGCAGTCCATGGCCGCCGGAGGTGAGATCATCGAAATAGGTGCGCGGCAGCTTCTTTTCAGAGGTCGCCAAACTCAGGGTTTCCATCGAAATCAGCGCACTCTTTTTAACGATCGAGTCCGGTCCGAGTTGTTCAAATCCGCCGCCGAGGGCGAGCAATCCCGATTCGAGTGTGGACTGAGAGCGGGCCAGACGCGAGTTGTTGTCAGGCGGCGCTCCACTGGGTTTGGCCAAATCGACTCGTGCCTTCACTCCCTCGTCACCAACCCACCAGCCCATGCCGCCAGTGACCTTGGCTTGGGCAATTTTCACCAAGGGGACGCGGAGTTCCTTGGAGGCAGCCTGGCCATTGATGGCGGCGAGCAGGGATACGGAGGATGTTGGCGGCAGCGCGGTCGCCGGGTCGGGATTTTCGCCGCTGACCAGCCAGCTCGGCGGTGAGTCCGGCTGGTCCGCGCGCCACACGCCGGTCCAGCTCGGATTCGGCGGTGTGCCCATGAGATCGGCTCTGGCACTTACCCGCTGGTCCGGTCCCGCTTGTTTCTGTAGTTCGCCGATCGCCAAGACAAGCGCCATGCGCGCGTTTGCCCGGGCGGTCGCGAGGGCGGTTCCCTGGCTGCTGCTGCGCAACGTGATGGCGGACAACGAAAGCAATCCGACTGCGATCACCGTCAGCAGGATCATGAGCGAAAGGGTCACAACCAGAGCGAAGCCTTTTTCACGGCTGGGATATCCACGCTTCCCTACCCAGCACAAGGCGGCATTTGAAGGTGGGTGGCTTGCTTTAACAAATGAAGGCATTTCTGGTGGTGGTTGGGCTTTCATCAACAGCGAGCTCCGTCATGTGATGGATTACATGATCGTACGAAAATGCGCGCTACTGTGAACGTCAGTCTAAGAAAACCACTGTTTGAAATCATCCCCCATTCGAGGGATTTGATGAGGCTGGCATCTTCAGAATCTGTCCGTCGCGCTCTAGATGATTCTTCAATTTTTCGTAAGGAACTTGCTGGACGCTAATTCCTTCTTCCAAGGCGAGGGCGGCTGCGGTCCCGGCGCTTTGCCCGAGAATCATGAAGACCGACTCCATCCGGATGGACCCATACGCGATGTGCGAGGCGGCTAGGCAGACTGGCACGATCAGGTTCGCGCACTCGTCTTCCCTAGGGGTGAGTGCACGATAGTCGATTTCATAGGGCCCGTTGATTGACTTCTGCACATCACCCTCTGCGGTGACGAAACCATCATCACCGACATGATACTGGGTGTGGTGTGAGTCCATTTTGTAGGAACCCATACCGACGGATTGGGCGGTCGTCCGCTTGAGGATGTCGTTTTCGTCGATGACATGGTCGTTCACAAGGCGGCGTGCTTCCCGGACATAGAGTTGGGGCGACCAATGGCCGTTTTCGACAAACTCGTCCTTGGGCAGGCCCCACTTTGCGTGAGACTGCCGTATCGACTCGGGCACTCTTGGATGGTTTTGCAGCGTCCAAATGAGGCCGAGTTGCCAGTTTTTGTGCGCTTCTTCGATCCGGGCACGTGTGGCGTAGTCCGCCTCCGGATAGGGATCACTCATGCCGATGTAGTCGGTGGAAATTCCGGAGTCATTGTTAGAATCCGTCTTCCGGTTAGGAAGCATGCTGAACTTGAAGAATCGGCTGTTTTGCCCAGCCTCTATGGCGCGGAAAAGTAGCTCGTAATCCTCATTGCGGTAGCCCGGAGGTTTTTCCACTTGGACCCGGTTCGTTGGCACATCGGTCAGGCACATGCGGTAGCAATAGGCTTGGACACGCTTGTCTGCATCCCCGTTGCTGCCTCCCGCATTCGCATTCACCCGTGGCAGAAGGCCGCTGGTAGGGTGGCCCTTGGTCACATACGGATCAATGCCATGGGGGAGTTGATTGCCCTTGTGTCCTTTTTGAATGCCGTTCGCTCTTTCATGGTATTGCGAATTTGCCTCGCGGCCGATGGTGTAGGTGACACCGGCTTTGGCCATGAGATCGCCTTCGTAGGTCGCGTCGATGAAGACTCCAGCCCTTATCTCTTTACCGCTCTCCATCCGGACGCTGGCGATGCGGTTGGCGGATTTTCTAATATTGTTAGATAGGTCAAGCCGGTCGCGGATTAACTCCGCGCCACTTTCGGCGAGCACCTCGTTGAACAGGCGTTCCGCCACGTGCGGCTCGAAGACGGTGCCAATTTCCAACTTCTCGTTGAATGCTGGCCCGTGTTGCCCGGAGCTCCGGAATGTCTCCCTGGGCTGGAATTTCCACGCCTCCGGCCGCTGATAGTATTCCCAGATGCGATGGAAATATTCCCGGCTCAATCCGCCCACCGTGCGCTCATCGCCCATGTCGGTATATCCCAGTCCTCCGCTGCTGAGTCCGCCCAAAGGTTTGGTGGGTGAAATCAAGATGACGGATTTACCCATTTTCTTTGCTTGAACCGCGGCAATCACCCCGGCGGAGGTTCCCCCATAGATACAGACGTCATAACGAGCTTGTGACTGGGCGTGGACTTCGCTGGACGCCCAAAAAGCACTCAACATGGATAAACAGGCAGTGCCACACCGAGCAGCTGAGTGAAGAGATGACAATGACATAAGTTGAATCGTTTCCACTCCCGACAATGAATGTAAACTTCGGTTTTCTCCCTCGAATGAGGGATGCGAAGGGGTGGTTCGCACGAATAGTCTACTTCCGTAACTTAAATCCAAAACCCCACCAAACCGAGACCTCATGAAAACCAAAACCGTCTACTCCGTCGCCTTGCTCCATCTGGCCCTTTGTTCGGCAGCATCCGCAGCTCTCACTGTCTATGATGGCTTCGACTACGGTGCCGTCTCCGGCGGCGACCTCACCGGAAGAAACGGTGGATCCGGCTTTTCGGGTGCCTATACGGCAGGCACCAACAGCACTATTTACACAACCACCGGACTCACCTACACGGGCCTCCAAACCACCGGAGGAGCCTCACAGACCGCCGACGGAGTGCTTCCCGTTGTCACCACGATCAATTTCCGGGGCTTCACTGCCATTTCTTCCGGCGATACATGGGTCAGCTTCCTGGCACGACGGAGTGCGACTGCTGGAGCCACCACCTTTGCCGGCCTTTCCTTTTACAACAGCACAGGAATCGCTACCGGCGACGCCGAGTTTACGATTTCAAGTGCCGGCACCGGCGGGACCTGGCGCCTCTTCGATAACAACAACGGAGGCGCCACCACAGCGGTGTCCACCGGTATTACGATCGCAGCTGATACCACCTATCTGCTCGTGGCCAAGATCGCCTGGGGCGCGGGTGTCAGCGGAACAGAAACGGTCTCCCTGTTCGTGAACCCCACCCTGGGATCCACCCCCGTGACGGCGCTGGCCAGCCGGGACATCAACATGGCGTCGAATATCGACAAGGTCCGCATCGCGGGAACGAACGCAGTCGACTACACCTTCGACGAGATCCGGATTGGTGACAGTTTCGCAAGTGTGACTCCGGTGCCGGAGGCGTCCACCAGTACCGTTCTCCTGCTTGGATTGACCTCCTTGGCCTTCCGTCGTCGGCGCTCGTCTTAAGCCGAGATAAAAATGCTTCCCTTCTCCTCACCGCACGAGTGATCGAGACGGGCTACGCATTTTTTCAAAATGCCAGAAACCCAAAGCGTGCTGCAGTTGCTCCGCTCAAAATCTAAATTCAAACCTCATGAAACTCATCCAAAAATCCAAAGCCCTCTATTCCGCCGCATGGCTCCATCTGGCACTCTGTTCCGCAGCATCGGCAGGCCTCACGGCCTACGATGGCTTCGACTACGGCGCGACCACCGGCGACCTCACCGGGAAAAACGGCGGATCCGGCTGGTCCGGTGCTTATACGCACTCCGGCAACAGCACCATTTACGAGACCACTGGGCTCACCTACACGGGCCTCCCCACCACCGGGGGAGCATCCAAAACCGCTGATGGAGTGCTTCCCGCTGCCACCACGATCAATTTCCGTAGCTTCAATACCATATACGGAGATGGTGAGACGGAAACATGGATCAGCTTCCTGGCCCAACGCAATGGAGCGGCTTCCACCGCTACCTTTGCCGGGATTTCTTTCTATAACAGCAACGGAATCGCTTCCACCGACTCTGAAGTCACCTTTGCCAACGGCGGCACCTTGGGGGCATGGCGCATCATCGATAACGGACCACCCCTCCTCAATGGTTCCACCGCAGTGACGCCAGCTTCCGACACCACCTATCTGCTTGTGGCCCGCATCCTCTGGGGCGCGGGCGCCGGCGGGAAAGACGCGGTCTCCCTTTTTGTGAATCCTACGCTCGGCACTCTTCCCGACGTGGCGGATGCCAGCTTGGATGTCGAAATCACGAACTTCGACAAAGTCCGCATCGCGGCGGCAAACGCAATCAACTACACCTTCGATGAAATCCGGGTTGGCGACAGTTACGCCGATGTGACAGTGCCTCTGGTCACGACCTTCTTTCCGCTCGAGATCACCCGCACTGGCGCGAATTACGACTTCAGTTGGCCAAGCCAAAGCGGCAAGGTTTACGATCTGCTGAGCAGCACGGATCTGTCCACCGCGCCCGCCACCTGGGCTGTTTACGATCCCGACGGTGCCGGTGGCAACGATACCTACGGCGACATTCTGGCCACCGCGCCGACCAATCTCCTGAGTGCGATCCCGGGTTCCGGCCCAGCCCGATTCTTCGTGGTGAGGGAGAAGGCAGCGGTCCCGGCGTTCTCCATCACGGTCGAGAACTCCGGAGTTTCCGGGAACAACACCACGAATGGCCTCGCTCGTCTTGCCACCGTATTGGCGACCAATCCGGACCATCTGGTGCTCTACTTCGGCATCAATGACGCGTTGAACGCCACTCAAAACAAGCTGGTCAGCCTGACCTCCTTTGAAGCGAATCTAACGAGCATGGTCAACCAAGCGGTCGCGGCAAATGTTAGAAAGGTTTATCTGGTTGGCATTCATCCGGTCAATGCAGCGTATGTCGCCTTGCGCCATCCGACCCACCCGCAACTTGCGCGACTCCAAGACCACCTCACGGAATACAACGCCAAGGTGGCCAATGTTGCCGCCGCGACGGGTGCCACCTTTATCGACTGGCGCGCCCGTTTCCTCGAGGAAAGTCCCGGCACCACCATCGCGGATGCGACCGCTGACAACGCTGCTTCACTGCTTCGCGTCGTTGCCAATACCGATCCCGACGACGATGACGGAGTCCACCTCACCGTCGCCGGTAACAGTTTCCTCGGTGTCAGGGTGGCTCAAGCGCTCAGTTCTCAGGTGGTCAACGGAGACCGGATCACCTGTATGGGCGACAGCATCACCTTTGGCTTTGCGATGACCGGTGGCGGCACCGTCACGGGAAACACTTATCCCGCGGTCCTCAAGGCCACGCTGAATCCCTGATGGTCCGGTGCCCCTGCGGCGGGCTTGTGTCTCAGGTGAATCCATCCGAGACTTACTGAAGTGAAGGGTCACATCAACCATCGCAGTTTGAGATTCTCGGCGACCGGATCGTGGTGGCTCTGTTTGGTTTTGTGGCTCGCGGTGTCAGCTGCTTGCTTCCGTGGGGAGTTGAGAGCAGCCGAGTTGCTGACCGGCGAAACCAAGCCGATCCGTGCCGTTCAAACCATCGCCTCCCGTGATCCGTTTGCGGAAACTGAGGTCAAGGTCCGCGGCGTCGTCACCTGGGTCGACGCCACTGTCGGAAGCATGTTCTACATTCAGGACGCGACCGGGGGAGTGCGCGTGACTTCCGGGACGGCGGCGCTGCCGGAATTTGGAGATGAGGTTTCCGTTCAGGGAATGCTCGAGCGAGGTCCATTCACCCCGCTCATCACCCGCGCGACGTTTCTGCCGCTCGGGCAGGGAACTCTCCCCATCGCGATGAACGCCTCCGGCGGCGGCATTCGCAACGGGGCATTCATCGGAGAACGAGTCAAGGTCGGTGGCTCAATCCGCTCGGCGGAAGCCCTGAGCCCTACCCGCGTTTCGATGATCCTCGATGCTGGGGGCTTCCGGCTCAAAGTGCTGATCAGCAATTTCAATCATCCCGATACGTTGGAAACGTTCATCGGCGGGGATCTCATGGGAATCGGGGTGGTATCTCCGGTGAAGGCCCGGGACGATTTCCGGCAGTTGGTGGATGTCGAGGTGTTGATTCCTTCGATGGAGGGGCTGACTCTGAACCGCAGGGGAATGCCGGATCCTTCGAAAATTCCGATCACTTCCCTGGAGCACGTGTTCCGCTACAGTCCCGGGCAAACCCGGAGAGACCGCAAACGCACCCGGGGTGTGATTGTCTATCAGGATTCCGATGTGATCTACCTCAACGACCGTAAAAGCGGTTTGGCGGTAAGGCCATCGAACTATCCCGTTTTCCAGCGTGGACAGTGGGTTGAGGCAACGGGGTTTCTCGATCTGGAATCGTTTTTACCGGTTCTCTCCGAGGCAATGCTTAAAGCTTCGCCGGAAGGGGAGGCGCCCGTTCATCCCGAGGAGTTTGCAGTGGACGAGCTTCTATCAGGGCGGCAACACGCCAACTACGTGACTCTCTCCGGTCGCCTGGTGGAGCGAATGGAGATACCCGCGCGAATGATTCCGGAAGCCGGATCGCAGCAGAAGACCTCGGTGTTTTCCATGCAAACTCCGAAAGGAGTTTTCACCGCGGAGCTGCGTGGCGAGAGTGGCCAAGCGGTTCCAGCGGCATTCCAAGTCGGGGCGGAGGTGAAGATCAGTGGGATTTGCCTGATCCAGACCGACAGCCTGGGAAATCCTACCACGTTCAAGATTCTCGTTCCCGATGCGGGCAACATCTCCGTCACCGAGCCGGCAAGCTATTTCACCGTCAGGCGGTTGCTGATCGCTCTCAGCGCGGTCCTTGGAATCCTACTGGCTGTGACGGCAGCGACATTTTTCTTCGCCCGGAGAAGCGCATTGTTGAAGGCGGAGATGCGCGAACGGCAAGCCGTAACCGCCGAGCGCACCCGCCTGGCCGGCGATATCCACGACACCCTCGAACAGGGACTCACCGCCATTCAACTGCGCCTCTACACCATGGACTCGGGAGACGGAAAAACCGATTCGGATCTTATTGCGGCGCGCTCCCTCGTGCAGCAGTGCCATCTCGAAATGCGGCAGTCCGTTTGGAACCTGCGTTCCCAATCCTCGGATAACTTCAATCTTGCCGAGGCCCTTGAGAGAACGGCACGGTCGTTGGTTCTGGGAACATCCATCGAGGTGAATCTCGAACAACAAAATTTCACGACCCGCCTGCCCCTGTTGGTCGAAGATAACTTGCTGCGCATCGGTCAGGAAGCCCTAGGCAATGCGGTTCGACACGCCCACCCGACACGCTTGAGCATTCAACTCACCACCACTCCCAATCACGCGAGCCTCGTCATTACTGACAACGGAAGCGGGATGCATGAAGGAGTGAGGAAAACCGGACATTTCGGTCTGGTCGGCATGGAGGAGCGAGCCACCCGGATCGGCGGCACCCTTACCATCAGCAGTGCGCCCGATACCGGCACCACGGTCCGAGTGGACGTCCCCCTTCCCACCCAAGCAACCCACTCATGAACCCCATCCGAATCGTCGTCGTTGATGACCATTTTATCGTGCGTGAAGGCCTCCGAAGCTTGATCGAACGTCAACCGGATTTCATTTTTGTGGGACAGGCGGCCAATGGTGCGGAAGCGATCCAGATCCATGCAGAGTTGAAGCCGGACATCATGATCATCGACCTCGGCCTTCCGGTTCTCAGCGGAGTGGAAGCCATCAGTGCCATCCGTGATGCCACCCCGGACGCCCGGATTCTCGTCCTCAGCAATTTCGAGGGAGATGAGGACATCCACGCTTCATTCGAGGCAGGCGCATCAGGCTACATCCTCAAACATCGCTCGGGCGAACAGATCGTCCCGGCGATTCGCGCTTTGATGGAAGGAAAGAAATGGATCCCGGCGGAAATCGCCCAGCAACTTAAGACCCGCAAGTTTGTCGAAACCCTCACCTTGCGCGAACGCGAGATCGTGCTCTGCATCGCCAAAGGCGCGGCGAACAAACAAATCTCGACGAGATTAGGGATCTCTGAGGAAACCGTGAAATCCCACGTGAAAAACATTCTCGGCAAACTCCAAGCCAAGGACCGGACCGAGGCTGTCACCCTCGCATTGAAACGAGGCATCGTGCATCTGCCGGACTTCTAGCTGCCGGGGCGATGGTAATTCGTCCGCAGGAAAAAATACGCCTCATGCTCGGGCTTTCCGTCATGATTCTAACATTACTTCCAGAAGACCTTCTTCTGGTCACCCATTTCGAAGACCAGTTCTGCACCGGACATGATGTCGGCATAGTCGATGAACGGTGTGGTGAGAGGTTTGTCGTTCAGTGTGACGCGCTGCACGTAGGAGGTTCCCTTACCGCTGTTCTTCATTCTTACGACGAAAGCCTTTCCGTCCTTGAGCGGGATGCGCGCCTCGGGGAAGTGCGGGACGCCGATGGAGAAGCGGGTGTCGCCGGGAGCTACTTGATAGATTCCCAGTGCGTTGAGGATATACCACGCGGACATCTGGCCGCAGTCTTCATTTCCGATGATGCCGCCTGGGGTGGCCTTGTAGAAATCGTTCATGATCTTGTGGATGATTTCCTGGGTGCGCCAGGGTTGCTCGACCCAGTTGAACAGGTAAGCGATGTGGTGGCTCGGCTCATTGCCGTGGGCGTATTGACCGATGAGCCCGGTGATGTCACCTGAGATCTCCTCGCCAGTGAGGGTGGAGTCGGTAGTGAAGAGCTCGTTAAGCTTTTTCGCGAAGGCTTCCTTGCCGCCGAACAGCTCGATCAAGCCGGGCACGTCGTGCGGGGCGAACCAGGTCCACTGCCAAGCGTTGCCCTCGGTGTATTCTCCCTTATTGTGGTTAGAATCCGTGGGCGTGAAAGGTGTGACCCATGAGCCATTCTGTTTCTTGCCGCGCATGAAGCCAGTTTCCTTGTCGAAGTAGTTGCGGTAGCGCCCGGCGCGCTCGCCGTATTCCTTGGCGATATCTTCACGGCCCATGCCCTCGGCCATGGTGGCGATGTTCCAGTCGTTGTAAGCAAATTCGAGTGCTTTCGAGACCGACTTGAGTTCAAGATCCGCTGGAATGTAATTCATAGTGGCGTTGTAGAGCTTAGCCTTGGGCATCAAATCCTTTTTGACATCTTCCGTGTGATAGGGAATCGGCTTCTTGTCGTCATAGACCGAGGAGAACACCACCGCCTCCATGGCCTTATCGAGGTCGAAGTCGCGTAGGCCTTTCACATAGGCATCCACGATCACCGGGACGGCGTGGTAGCCGATCATACAGCCTGTATAGTTGGAGGCTAGGTCCCACATCGGCAGGATGCCACCTTCGTCATGCTTGCGGAGCAGCGTGCGGATCCACCGCTGGTCGCGCTCTGGTTCGATGATGGT
>JBOFET010000108.1:0-5788 GCA_051648225.1 Luteolibacter sp. | reverse complement strand
TCCCCCGTTCTGGACGCTTTGGCAATCCAGAATCGTCAGCCCGCACAGAAGCCTCATGACCTCCTGACGTTCGGCGTACTGCTCCTCGTGGCTCGCAAAGTCCCGAATGGAGCACGTGCGCCCTTCAAATTCCGCGAGTCTCCCGTGCGTGCGATAGATGCGTTTCGTCATGGCTCAAGCCCTCTCCCGACCCCAAGGCATCCTGGTGACCTCAACTCCCATCGGCTTTTCGCCATCGAGCACTTTCCTCAAAAAGATGTGCGCGTCTTTTTCGGAGGCGAAGTCAACAGAGCGGATTGCGTCTGAGCCCACCAGCAGGCTTCCGTCGCAGCGCTCGACTCGGTAGACGTGCACGCCGTCTTCGTTGCGAGTGAGAGTGCAGCGGAGATTGATGAGGGATGCGTCGAAGTGGGTCATGGGTGCCTCCTGAAGGGGGATTGTTTTCCCTTACCCATTCCATCGGCGAGTTTTCGGGCGACTTGAGGACAAAGTTGGTTTTGGAGTTAAAAACAACTTTTTTGGCAACCAAGTCTGACCAAATCCTCCAGAAACAAAAGACTTATTTCGAAAACCTGATGAATGCTGGTCCTGACAAAGGAACGGAGGCGATCCCACAAGGGAACACCGAGTTCGAGAAATACTTGCGCGCGTGAGGTATCATCGTTTTCGATTGCAAAGACAACGGAACTTGTCCAAGGAGCCAACCTGCGTGTACAACCCAAATCAAACAAACACAGCAATGGCGGGGGAGCGTTTCCAACGGGGAGCGCAGGGCGGAGCGGGAGCTTGCGCCGTGGGCGGCGTGGCGCAGGCGGGTGGCCTCATGAATGAGGCCAAATCTACACGGAAGGAGACCCTCCGGCGTTTCACGGTGCGGATGACGCCACGGATTGAAAAGATCCTCCGCGACAAGCTCAAGCCCTTCCTTCGGTATGGATTTGAACTCGAGGACGTCAAAGAGGTCTACAAAAGGGGAGTGACCGATTACGTCATCTTCCCCCGGAGCGGAATTGACCGGCTGGCCTTTGCCCTTGCCCGCGTCACGAGTTACCTCACAGGGACCGGAACCAAAGATCTCGACCTCATGCCCCCTGGATTCCAAGCGCGCCCGCTTTCCCGGTAAGGGTGGAGTCGCGTTTTGAGGAGAGCCATGACCCAGGCTGCGATGCTCACCCGTGTGCGCGCGTCGAACAAGTCCGCAAAGCAGGTCACTTTAGAGAAGGCGCAAGTGGCGCTTAAAGACCTTGTGATAGACCGGTTTCGACAGTTTGGAATCTTCTATGCTGCGGAAATAGGCTTTACCCTAAGAGGGACCAACGAGCCGATTTCCGAAAATCATCTCGTCTCGATGCTGCGCCGCGAACTCAAAGAGTCACAGTCAAACTATCAGGGCCGAATTCTGGATGACGCCATCCGCAACATCATGCGCGGGATTCGCCAGTACATGGACACGCGCCTGCGCGCAGCAGCCGAAAACCCCGACAGCCTGGATCCTGGTGTCGTGTGGGTGGATGATGACGGCAACCCTCTCGTCGAACAGACGAGTTTAAATGGGACGTTGGAAAACGCCTCTACTTAGGGCGTCTTTGTGGTTCCCTTGCGGCGTTGTATCCTGGCGCAAACCACACGCGCCAGGAGGCCGACTTGAAAAACGCACGTCTTTTCGTGCTCCCGCTCCCGTTGCTCCTCTCTCTCGGCTGTCAAGCGGACCAGCCCCCGCCGGAGAGTGTCCGGCCGATGTTCCAGTCCGAAGAGGAGTGCGAAAAGGCGGGCTACAGCGACGATGTCTGCGATGCCTATGAAATTGAAGGACGCCGGTACTATGCGGGTGGATGGATACCCGTGAACTCCTTCGCCGCGCGACCTGGCGTGATGGGTGTCGTGGGATCGAGTGGTTCCTATTCGACAGACCCGAAAGTGTATGGCAATCCACAGGCGCTCAAGCCGTTCTCTTCGCATTCCATTGGAGCAACCGGCAAAGCTCCCTCTTCGGTTGTGCGAGGGGGATTCGGGACGAGTTCACGGGGAGGGTATTCGTCATGAGGATTATGCAGTGCGAACCGGTGGACGTGGGCTTCGACAGTCTCGGGTTGGATTTTAGAGACGACTACGAATTCAAAACCAATGAGTTCGTCGCGATAACCAAAGCCGAAGCGGAGGTCATTGAGACGGCTGCAGCGACAGTTCAAGACCTTGTCCTTCGAGAGCTTGCGGAGCTGTACAACGATTACGCCCTCTTTCAAAGATGGTTCCCGGAGTGGGGTCAGGAGACGTACCGGAAACGCTATGAGTCCATAAAACAGTCGTGGGACGGGGATGCAGAGCGCAGCCTGTACGGGCGCTTTGATTTTGCCTTCGACGGAAAGGAGGCAAAGCTCTACGAGTACAACGCGGACACGCCTACGACGATTCTTGAAGCGTCTCTCGTTCAGTGGGTGTGGCTCGAGAACGCGCAGAAGTCAGGCACGCTCGTAGGCCTGTCCCAGTTCAACGAAATCTACGAAAAGATGCTTGAGTTCTGGAGGCATTTCAAGACCCAGCACAGTGTGAAAACCGTGCATTTTGCCTACCACGGCGAGAGCGTAGAGGACCGGCGGACAGTCGAGTACCTCGCGGAGATCTGCCAAGAGGCCGGTCAAAGTGTCGCGTTGATGGAAATCGAGGATTTGGGAGTTTCCGCGTCCGGCGGGCGCGGTCTGGAATTCTTCGACCTGTCCAACACAAAAATCGAAGCGCTGTTCAAACTCTACCCGTATGAGGACATGTGGAACGAGCCCTTTGCGTCCGACCTTTTTGAACACCACGGATGGACGGGGCAGGGCCACAGGAACCTTACGTTGGTTGAGCCCATGTGGAAGATTCCTCTGACGGACAAGAACTTCCTTGCGATGCTCTATGAGCGCAATCCTACCTGTCCCTACTTGCTGCCGACTTACCCGTCACAAGTCCATTCTGTTGGGTCATCTCTGGCGCACTTCGCTTCGACAAAATGGACGAGCCTTGCGATGAAGCCGCGCTTTGGCCGTGGAGGTGAGGGTGTGGAGCAAGTGCCGAGCAGCACGACTTACGACGACACTTACATCGCCCAGGCGTGGCACGCGCTGCCGCAGTTTGACGGGGTGCACATTCAGACGGGCGTTTGGATGGTCGACGGGGAAGTCGCTGGGTTGGGATTCCGAGGGGACAAAGAGCCTATCATCGTCGACCGGTCTGCTTTCTACCCTCATGTGCTGGTTTGAGCGTTTGCTTTGGTGTGAGTTGGATTTTGGTGGAATCGACCGACACAGTAGGGTAGGTCGATTGGCGGAGGTGGCCATGGACGGAGTGGATAGGCTGGTTTCAAATTTCCTGGGTGAGGCAGCGAATAAATCGCTGAAAGAACAGGCATTCAAACGTAAAGAAGCGATGGAACGGCTTGAAAACTTGGCTGACACCATCACCATGCACCTTTTCAAATACTTTCTGATGCCAAATCATGAGTCTGCAAACCACTGGCGAAAAGAACTCGAAGGATGGCGCGGTGAGGTCGTTCGGCTCAGTGGTGGCAAGTCAGGCAAAGCCAACTTCAGTCGGGCCAATCTTTACAAAGTGCTTTGGGGCAACCCTTTTTCGGATGACAACGATTTGGCTCGCCGGCTGAATCAATTGAGAAAAGCCAAGTACGCGACGCCTTCGGGTATTGACGTAGAGTCCGACGAGTTCCGGGAGGCGTTCATGGAGTTTGTCATCAGCTATCTGGAGTCCATCTTAGATCCGGATAAGAGCCCGAACTACTGACAGCACCATCAAGCTTCTTGACAGATGTTCACGCATCTCCTATTCGGCCATCGTGCCAATCACAAGGAGATGCGCGTGGCTATTGCGAAAACGAAGATCAAGGATGCGGGCGGTTTTGAGAAGTACATTCAGGGCTACCCTATAAAGGACCTCATCGACCGGCTCGACAACGACGAGGTCCTGCTCAACGCGCTTTACCAGCGCGGTCTGGTTTGGAAGCGCAGGCAGAAGTCCAAGCTCATTGACTCCATCCTTCGCGGTTACGACCTGCCGAAGATTTACGCGCGCGAAGTCAGCGGACAGGCGGATACTTTGTTGGAAATCATCGACGGCAAGCAGCGGATTTCCGTCCTGGAAGAGTTCAAAAAGAACAAACTTCGCATCGACAATGGCACCGAGATTGACGGCGTCCAGATTGGAGCCAAGACCTACGCGCAGCTCCCAAAGAACCTGCGCAGGCGCTTCGACATGTTTGAGCTTCACTGTGTGGTTTATGAGGGCGGTGTAGACGATGAAACGTGCCGCGACATCTTCCGCAGGCAGCAACAGGGCACGCCGCTCAATGGGACGGAGAAACGCGCCACCGTAAGCGGCCACATGGCCGAGTTCGTGAAAAGCATTTCCGAGTCAAGCGTGCTCAAGAAAACATCAATTCAGGACGTGCGTGGTCGCCATTTCAACGCGGCGCACTTCCTGGTGATGATGGCTTGGCCGCATGCTCCGGTGTCCTTTACCAACGACACCATGACGAATTTCCTTGAGAATCAAGAGGCCGTCGACCAAAATGGTCCCGACTGCAACAGGGTGAGAGCGATGCTCGAAGGATTCCGCGCGGCCTGCGGTATGGACGTAGGTTTGTCTTTCGTCAGGCAGCAGCACGAGCTTTTCACCGCTTGGGCATCGTATCTCATCCTGACTCAGGATGGAGTGGACCCCATCGATCCAAACGTTCGCTTGGACCTGACACTCGTGAGCCTCCGGGATCATCTGTCTGCGGACAAGCTGCTCCCCATTGAGAAGCGTGATGTGCAGCTCGAGGTTTTCCGAGGGCTGTCCACGGGTGCTTTCTGCACTAAGCGTGATGCGATTTTCAAACGAGGAACCATTTTGAACACGTACATCAACGAGGAGCAGGAGAGCCGCGACCAAGCGTGGCGTATGCTCAATCAGGTGCGTCCTTCTTCCGGCGACGCTTAAGCATTATTGGCCCCTCCTCGCCCTACTCGTAGAGCCCGCGAAGCGTGACAGAGCACGGAGAATGGCGGCTATCCTGCGGAATCGTCTCCAAATTCAGGAAGCAGTACCCTTCCTCTGCTGGTCGCAGAAGTCCTTTGACCTCCGACAGTGCTCCGTCTCGGCCAATGCACCGCCCGATGACCGTCCCGTTTTCAAGCACGGACAGACGCCAATCGCAGAAGTAGGGCTCTTTCTCTCCAAGCTCCATGGTTTCGAAAGTCAGGCGTTGAACCGTGCCTTGGAATGGCATCAGCTTGGCTGGCCCGACTTCCGCTTTCCATCCGGTGTGTTCTTCGATTTCGAAAAAGTCGATCGTCGCTGGTCCCGGATTCATAGGGCCTCCGCTTCGGTGGGGAGGTAGACAATGACTCCTCGTCCGCCTTGCTGCTTGTGTCCAACGGCCAATTCGTTGGCAGCTTCTCGCGCGTCTTTTTCCCGTGCGAAGAATCGTTTCGACGAACCGTGGTTTCCGTCGCAAAGAACGAAATCGTCGTGAAAAATGTCTCCGTTGCTGTACTCCAGTGAGCACCCAGCGTGCCATCCGTCTTTACCCTGCCAATCCACAGGGTCTTTGACCTTCTGGACGAACGGGTGAAAAAGGCTCGGTCGGCTGTTCCATCTCATTTCAAATTTCCTTTTCTTACGCGTCCGTTTTTGGACGACGAACGGTTTCAGACTGGCGCACCTTGTGATTGATCTCGTCGGCCATTTTTCTCAGGCGGTCAGCATAGTCGCGAAGCGTAGAGGCGCTCTCTGGGCTCATAGGGGCTTCGGA
>JBOFET010000107.1:0-5964 GCA_051648225.1 Luteolibacter sp. | reverse complement strand
GCATGAGGTGGCAGTTGCGCGCTGGCACGGCGACAAATTCCGCGAAGCCACCGTCGAGATGTGGATCACAGCTTGCGGAGCCGAAGTAGCGCATGTTTTCGCAAAGATTGTAGCGACCACTGCGGCAATGTTGGCAGTGGCCACAAGGCTGCGAGGGGTCGATCACCACTCGATCACCGGGGGAAAATCCACTGACGCCCGCACCCAGTTCCGCCACCTCGCCGGCGAACTCATGGCCGAGCGCGAAGGGACGTTTCGGCACGAAGTTCCCCACCCGCCCGTGACTGAAATAATGCACGTCTGAGCCGCAAATGCCGACCCGCCTTACTCGCACGAGGATTTGGCCGGGTTGCGCCGCGGGGGTTGTTAGCTCGCCGCGTCTGAGGTCTTGTTTGCCGTGGAGGATGAATGCGCGCATGGGATCGACGAGATGAGGACGTTGGCTTAGTTTTTCGGGGAATCCGCAGCCTCGGCGACTTTTACGAAGGCGACACTGTCGGCAATGACATCGCCATCGGTGCCACGGGTCGAGAGCGTTACGGTCGAAGGTTTACCCGCTTCAAAACGGTAGGTTCCGATCACCACCGAGAAGCCGTGTTTTGAACCCTTGCGCATGTCCCATTTCAATTCCGCCTTGCCCCCGGCATGCTCGATGGTGACAGGCACGTTGCTGGCGCGGTCTTTCCCGCGGAAATAGAGCAGTGAAATCTGATAGTTGCCATCTTCCCGGATGGGCAATGAGTAGGTGGCTTCCGACGGAGTGGCCGCGTTGCCGGTGAGGAAGTTGAAGCGGAAGAGCCCCCACATGCCTTCGGCGGTTTTCGGGGTCCACTTGCCGCGCATGGTGACGTGGTTCTGCTCGGTGTGATGAATCACGCTGCCGGTGAGGCGGTTCGAGGCGAGGTCGATGCCGTTCGTCGCCTTGCCCTCGGGCCCGAGGTCCTTTTCAAAAGGTGGCACGATGCGGGTTTCCGATTCGCGGTTGTTTTCGATGATCAGGTTCTGGTTCTCCCAGATCGGTTTGATGGCCCCGCCGACGGCATTGTAGATCCAGTTGTCGCGCACGGTGGTGTTGCTGGTGTCCCAGTCGAGGAAGATGCCGTTAGCGAGCTTGCGAATCGCCTTGCCGTTGGGTTTTTGTTCATACCCCCAGGCGTCGTAGAGCCAGTTGTTGAGGATGAAATTGGGCGCGTTGAGGTGGTTCATCGTGGCGAAGTGGATGCACGCACCGTCGATGGTCGTCTGCATGGCGTTATGGATGTGGTTGTATTCCACCACGCTGCCGCCCTGGTTGCGGAAGGCAAAGACGCCGTTGCGAGAGAGGTCGTTGAAATAGTTGTGCGAGATGAGGTTGCCCGGCTCCATCGACATGCTGAAGGGGCGCGAGTCGAGGTGGACGCCGCCGCCGTAGTAACGGATTTTTCCACAATGCTCGACGGTGTTGCGGGTGACCTCGTTGAGGATGGGGGCGACCTTTGCCGCTGCCTCGCCGGAAGTGTAAATCTTGGTGTCGTCCATGTAGGAAAGCCGCGCGCCGGTCATCAGCACGCCGCCGCCGCCGGAGTGGCGGACCGTGTTGCGGTCGAACTTGTTGCGGCGGCTGTCGAGGTGCAACCACAGCGCGTAACCGCCGATGTTTTCAAACCGGCAATTTCTAACGGAACAGTCGAGGGTGTTTTCAAACAGGATCACGCTGTCGGTGTGTACGCGGGCTTCGATGTGGCCGAGGGTGAAGGTGGTGTGGCGGAACTCGATACCGTCGAAGTGCAGGTGACTGACATGGGTTCCCGCGTTCACGTCGCCCTTGGCATGGACGAGGCGGTTGAGCACCGGAGCGGTGATGTTGAGCTGGTTAGGGTCGACTCCCGGCTCGGGCATGTAGTCGAGGCGGCGGGTCTGCGGATCGAAGAACCACTCGCCCGCTTGGTCGAGTTCCTCACGCACGCCCTCGATCCAGAACCAATTGCCCGGGATGATCTTGGCGTGCCTTTCGCTATCGGCGATGTCGATGCGTCCGGTCTTGGCATCCACCTTGGTGACCGTGTTCCACTGGTTGAAGAACCGCCACTGGGGGACGACATTGAGTTGCGCGTCGCGGGCGCGGCCCCAGCTTTCCTTGACGAGTTTGGGATCGATCACCAGATGATCCAGAGCGCCGCCGGTGGCATAAAGGAACGGGTTTTTCTCGTCGACGTTCGGGAAGCGGGCGCGAGTGGCGCGTTTCCCATCCACGATCAATTGGCGGAAATCCCACCGGTCCGGACCGATGCCGGTCAGGCCCACTTGCCACACGCCGTTCTCGCCCTTGGTCCACTTGTTAGGAATCGGCAGACCGCCGTCCCAGATCACTTTGGCCCCGGGTGCCGCCTTCCAGGTGACGGGTGAATTTTCCGTGCCGGAGTCCGCCGGGAGAAGCTCCAGCGGAGAATGAAGCGTGTAGTTGCCCGCGGCGAAGATGATATTGACCGGCTCGGTGAGTCCTTTGGAAATGACCTGCCGCAGCTTGTCGCGTGCGGCCTGCGGTGTGGCCAAAGGCCGATCCGGGGTGCCGGGGTTGGCATCATCCCCCTTCGGCGAGACATGGATTTCCACCGCTGCGGCGAGCGGTGAAATAAGCAGCGGGAGAGACGCAAAAACGGCGGTTAGAGTTTTCATGGAGTGAATCACGGATGGGTGGTTGCGGGGGTGTCCGCGTCGAGCACACGGATGGCATATAGTTGGGCGCGGGTAATACCGTTCGTGGCAGCCATTTCGATCCGCAGATTTTTCACTCCGGTGATGGCCGTGCGGTGGCGGCGGTTGCGCTGATAGTTTCCGGTGACCTCGGCCACGACGGTGGTGGTTCCGTCCTCGTGTTCAGCGATGATCCGGTAGTCCCGGATGATCGATGGAATGTTCCGCAGCAGGTATCCCTGCCAGCTTTGCCAGAAGTGGAAATGAAGCGAGGAATCAAAGAGCAGTTGCACTTCGGCAATGTTGCGCGGCGTCTCCCAGCCGAGGGAAATCCATTCGGGTTCGGCAAACGAACTCGCGGCCGACACCCAGAGATTCGGCGTGTTGGTGGGTCGGCTGTGACCGTTGACTGCCATTTCCGCGCCATAAAGTTCCTGCGCGGGAGTCGTCCGGCACGCATGCGCGAAATTGAGAAACAGACTCTCGGCCCTGAAGTTTCTGGCGTGGTCGTTCCAGTCCGGCGCGACCACTCCCGCGCCGTCGGCATCCACCGAGCGCGTCATGCCGATCATCAGCGAGCGCGAGGTCCACTTCGTGAAATGATTCGGCCGGATCGGATCTTCCGGGCGCTGGTAGTTCCAGCGTTTTCCGGGCGGAGTTTCGATCATGTGCACGGCCAGGTCCGAGTTCTTTTCCAGGATGAGGAAATGCCAACCGGGCCGCTGGATGGCGCAGTTGATCGGGAGATCGATCCACTGGGATTGGCCGGCGCATATCTGGATCGTTTGCTCGACCAGCAGGTCTTCGGGGAAGGTGGATTTGTTAGCCGGGCCTTGGTGCAAGCGGTAGTGCAATTGTGTGTCGCATTTCGCGTCAATCCACAGGGAGATGAAATCCAGGCGCTCGCTGGTCACCGGCAGTTGCAGCATGCGGCAGTCGCGCAAGGGATCGACTCCCCAACTTTCCATCGGGTCACTCTCGGAGAAGACACTGGAGGCCGTGACGGTGGCTTCGGGTGCGATGTCACCAGCCACCGCCAGATCCAACGCGTGAATGTGGTGGTCGGCGAGAAACAGATCGCGCTGGATGGCCCGGACCGCGTCACCCGTGACGAGCAGTCGCGGATCGCGCTGCAATCGGGCGGCGTGACTCGCCGCCATGCCGGCCGCCTCGCCGAGCTGGGCGCAGGTCAGCATCACGCGAGTGGAGGACAGCGCGAAGTGGGTGGCACTGATGTTTCGCCCCGCGAAGAAAAGATTCGCGATGTCGCGCGAATAGAGTGAGCGCAGCGGGACATTGTGAGGGCCGCGCAGATAATGGTGGGTGCTGGGATTCACCTTGTCATGAAATCCGTGCGGCGGGTGGTGGTCGAAGCCCCAACCGCCGAAGGCCAGCGCATCCTCGAAGACCGCCTGCTCGTCGATTTCATTCATCGTTAGAATGTGGTCACCCTCGAAGCGGCGCGACTCGCGCTTGCCTGGAACCGCCCCCATCCAGTCGAGCTCGTAGGTCTCTAACTTTTCTGCCAGAGACGAGCGGTTTTTAAGAAAATCCCAGACGGCCAGAGTGATGCGCTGCACCTCCTCCTTGATCTTGGTGGTGTCGTGTACGGTATCGAGTGCGCCGCCCCACTCCAGCCACCAGAAGCCGCCGGTGTCGGGGAAGAAGTGTTCGCAAACCGGGCGATAGGGGCCGAAGTCCTCCAGGCTGAGTTCTAGATCCACCCACTTCGGCCGGGTGAACGGCATCGGGCGGCCGGCGTCGCGCGCATGCAGGTGCAAGCTCATGCCCATGGTGTCGTTCGATGGCTCGTCCGGGCACATCGGTTCGTCGAATTCCGAGCGCGCCTCCACTCCCATGCGGAACGTCGCCCCGGAAAGCGAGCCGACCACTCCGTCGCCCGAGCAGTCGGCGAAATAACCGGCTTCAAACACATGCCACGTTTCCTCCATCGAGCAATACGATTTCACACTTCGCACCCGTTGCTCGGCGTCATGCATGGCCACTTCACAGACCGCATGGTTGAGGAATAAATCGAGATGCGTTTCGTTGCGGACCAAATTTTCCAATTCGAGATTCCAGCCCTCGGGGCACCATGTCGGGTTGTGATGCAGGTTGTTGAGAAACAACTCCTCGATCAAGCCGGTCTCCCGCGAGAAGGCGAAGTTGCACTGCGTCGCTCCGACCGGTGGCACGCGGATCTCAATGCTGGCATTGCCGCCCAGCACCGGGCGGTCATGCACCAGCGCGGTGCGGACTCCTTGGCGTGCGGAGGTGACCGCCGCGCAAAGCCCGGCCAGGCCGCCGCCGATGACGACGACTTCGTAGGTGTGATGGATGGTTTTCAAATTCGTAATGCCGCTGGCAAAAGTTGGTGGCTCCTCGAGGCAATAGGCCATCGATGAAAATGTGGCAATGCGCTCATGCGCAAAACAATGAATCATTTGCGCCAAAGGCGAGTTTGGTAGCGTCCCTGTGGGCTTTGAAGCCAATGATCCGCTCAAAGCCCACATCGCATTGTGTTTTCAAATCGTTTATCTACTTCTGTGAAAGACCAACGCCAGACAATCGGTGTCACTTTCTGAAAAAATGTGACACCGATTGATTTTTCTGGATGTTTTCTAGGAAGATTACCAGCTTCTGGCCATCGTGAACGCCACCAGTTTCCTCCTCACAGAGCTCCTCAAAGACTCGAACTACAAACTCACCCAATTCTCCCCGAAGCAGATCGCCAGCTTCGAAGAATCCATCTTCCTCAAGGAAGTTCGCGGCAAACAATCTCCCTACATCCACTGCCTCTCACGTGGTAAGGAGATCAAACTCACTCCCGAGGAAGCCGTCCGCCAGCTTTACCTCCGGGTCCTCCACTTCGACTACGGCTACCCGCTCGACCGCATCCAGCTCGAATACTCCGTCAGCTTCGGTCGCGAAAAAAAGCGGGCGGATATCGCCATTGCCGACAAGGACGACCCGCGCTCGATCTACCTGCTCGTCGAACTCAAGAAGCCCAAACTCAAGGACGGCAAAGAACAGCTCAAATCCTACTGCAATGCCACCGGCGCACCCATCGGCGTCTGGACCAATGGCGACTCCATCTCCTACTACCACCGAAAGGACCCCAACTACTTCGAGGATCTTCCCGGCATCCCCCGCGCCACCGAAAAACTCTCCGACATCCTCACCGAGCGCTGGACCATCGCCGACCTCGTCAAGAAGGACAAACTCGTCAACGAGCGCAAGTCCCTCAAGGACCTCATCCTTGAAATGGAGGACGAAGTGCTCGCCAACGCG
>JBOFET010000106.1:0-9654 GCA_051648225.1 Luteolibacter sp. | reverse complement strand
CAAACTCACCCTCAACCTCCTCCGGCATGATCAAACCATCAAAGACACGATGCGCGGCAAACGCATCCGCGCCGCGCTTTGCGAGAAAACGCTCGAAACCCTTCTGAAACTTCACATTTCAAAATGAGGTAGCCCTGGGATGGACCCGATCAAACACCAAATCCAAACTCGGTGAGAGCGCGCGATCATATCCGAGGATGCGGTAGGTTTCATCGGACCAGACAAGATTCCCGCCGGGGACGCACCAGCCGAAGCTGCCGGTCCGGCTCAGTCGCTGCGCCTCCGCCAGATATGCCTCGCTGCGCCGGAGCCCCTCAAGGTCGCGGGTCAGTTCGATGGCGATGCTCGCCAAGTGGGCGAACTGCTCGACGATCTGTCTTTGCCCGGCAGATGGCTCGCCCGCATCCTGGAGATAGAAAGCGAAGGTCCCGAGGATTTTGCCGCCGGATGAAAAAACTGGAGTGGACCAACACGCCCTGAGGTCGTGCTCCAGCGCGAAACCCGCGTAGTCCGCCCACAGCGGATCCGTCGCGATATCCGAGACGAAAACCGGCTCGCCGCGAAACGCCGCCGTTCCACAGGACCCCGCACATGGACCGATCCGTCCGCCATGGATCGCCGCCCGATACTGGGCGGGCAGACTTGGTCCGGCACCGTTGAGAAGATGTTCGCCATCCGGACTCAGCAGGAGAATCGAAACCCTCACCCCTTCCGTGAGCCGCTCCGCAAGCGTGCAAATCTCATCCAGCGTGGCGGGAAGCGAAGCCCTGCTGGCGATCATCTGCTGGATCTTCTTCTCCCCCGCCAGCCAGATCATCGCGCGCTTCCTGTCGTCGATATCCGTGTTCTGGCCATACCACTTCGTCACCCGCCCGGAAGCATCCCGGAGCGGCACAGCGCGGAAAAGAAACCATCGATACACCCCATCATGCCTGCGCAGGCGCGCCTCCGCCTCCGCTTCGCTTCCAGTCAAAAGCGTGTCTTTCCAATACTCCACCAGCCCAGGCAGATCCTCCGGATGCACCGCACGCTGCCATCCCCAGCCAACGACCTCCTTCAGCGGGAGTCCGGCGAAATCCGTCCACGGGCGGTTGAAATAATCGGTAAATCCATCAGGTCGGGCCGTCCACACCAGTCCCGGAATAGTGTCCAATACCAAGCGGAGCTGGTCTTGATCCAAGTGGAAATCCTCTTCTCTGGGCGCTGGACTGTCGATTCTGGTTTTCATCGGTTGAAGCGAGCAGATTTCAGAAGAACTCCAAAAGTCCTACGAGTATCCGCCGCCAAAGTCACCCATCAAAACACATGGCCCTGTAGGCGGTCCTAGCCCGCCGACCCTTCGCCACGCCAGGACTCCCGTGAATCCGGGCGATGGGCCGGCCTGCCGGATCGGGCGAATTGCAAACTCTTGAGCGTACCGCCCTCTCGAGGGGATTCGCATTGTGCGCATAATCTGCTTGTATCGCATGACTTGTCACATTTCATGCTGGCGTCACCTAAAATAGAATCCACCCTCCTGCGGTGGTTACGGTGACATGAAACGCCAGTGGTGCAGCTCGGTGCCGCTGGTGGATTTCCGGGAACTATCCTCCAACGCGAAAATCGGTGAATCGTCGGAAGCGATCAGGAAGCGTGTGATCTCCGCCCGAGGCATCCAGCTGGAGCGCTTCAAGAAATCGTCGAACTCAACGAACTCCTCCATGAGTTCCCGCCTGGTCCATCAACATTGCCAACTCAGCGCCGAAAGCACCGACTACCTCGAACATGCGATGCAGGAAATGAACTTTTCGGCGCGAACCCATGATCGAATCCTGAAGGTCGCGAGGACTCTGCCGGATCTAGCAGGTTCGGTGGAAATTCGGCCTAACGACATTCTCGAAGCCATCCAATATCGTTCACTGGATCGGAAGCTGTTTTCGCAATCTTCCGAGTTGTCCTGCGGCGCGGGCGTTGTTGTGAATGCCGATATTAGGTTCATCGGGTCACAGTTCCTGGCCAAGGGCTTTCAATTTGCTTTCAAGCTCCGCGATGCGCTGGCGCATGGGGGTGGCGGCGTGCTCGACTTCCGCGGCGGTGTAGCGCGGGTTGATGAACTTCGGGCAGTTCCAATCATAGCTGAGAATGTCGATGATGAAGACACGCTCGACCTTCGCGCTATGGCCGCCGGGCGGCAAGACTTTCTCCACCAGATCGGGATGCTCACGGGCATCATAGACCTTGGCGTGGCCGAGGATTTTCACCCGCTCGCGCTGCGGATAGTCCATCATGAAAAGCGCGACACGGTCCTGCTTCGAAAGACTGCCGACGCTGATCATCTGCCGGTTTCCCCCATAGTCGGCGAAGCCGATTTGCTGCGGTTCTAACACACGCACGAAGCCATGCGGGCCGCCACGGTGCTGGAGATACGGCCAGCCGTTCTCGGTGATGGTCGCCATGTAGAAGCTATCGCGCGTTTCGATGAACTCGATTTCCTGATCGCGCAGGGCATCCGTTTCTGGAGCGTCGGAAAAGGACGGATAGGTTCTGCCGTAGTAGTGTCTCTCCGCTTCGAGCACGGCGGGAGTGAGCACCGTCTGCATGAATTGATCGGCCATGGTTCTCGTTAGTTTTTGGCTTGAAATTTCCTAACCTCGCCAACCGCTTTCACGGCGGCGGCGAGCAGGCATTCGTTGAGCGCGGGGTGGATGTAGATCAGGTTGGCAAGTTCGCGGACATCGTTCTTCAGGTGCATGAGCATCATCACCTGATGCAGCAGCGTGGACGACTCGGGACCGACGAGGTGGCAGCCGAGGATGGCATAGTCGGCAGGTGACACGAGCAGCTTGATGCGCGGGTAGTCGATGCGCATGGCCTCGGCACGGGCGCTGGCAAGCCAGTCTTCGAACACGGACACGTAAGGCGTGCCAGCCGTCTCGAGTTGTTCCTCGGTGAACCCGATTGACGCGACTTCGGGGTGGGAAAAAACAGCGTGCGCGATCAAACGCTCGTCGATGGGATCGGTGCTGTTTTTAAGGAATTTTTGGCGCAGGTAATGCACTTCAAACGCGGCGGCGTGCTGAAGCATGAAGCGGCCGTTCACGTCGCCTGTCGCGAAGATGCCCGCCACGGAGGTTTCGAGATGATCGTTGACAGGCAGGAAGCCGCGCTTGTCGGTGGTGAGTCCGGTTTTTCCCAAGTCGAGCACATCGGTGTTAGGAATTCGACCGATGGCGAAAAGCACACGCTCGGCAGTGAAAATTTTCATTTCGCCGTGAATCTCAAACGTCGCGGTGAACTCCGCACCATCCCATAACAGATCCTTCAACTGTGAATGACTATGCGTGGGGACATCTTTTTCAAACTCGGTCCGGAACACGCGCTCGATGTCATGGTCCTCGCGACCTAGCAGTTTATCACCACGGGTGAAGAGCTGGGTTTCGGTGCCGATGGCAGAGAAGAACGCCGCCATCTCGCAGCCGATGAACCCGCCGCCGATGACGAGCAGGCTCTTGGGAACATCGCCTTCGAGCGGAAACAGGTGGTCACTGGTCCACACCGGCAGATGGGCGAAGGGCGGTGGTGTGGGGCGCGATCCCGTGGCGACGACGATTCGTCCAGCGGTGAATTCACGGCCTGCTGCGGCGAGGGTTTTCATGTCGGTGAAACGGCCCTCCCCGCGCACGAGTTCGACACCGGCACCGTCCACCCGATCCTGATAGCGACCATCCACCTGACCGACATAGGCATTCACGCTCTCGAACATCCGGCGCACATCGATTTGGTGGATTTCCGCATCCATGAAATGCCTGCTCGCCTCGCGCACATTTCGCGCGGCCTCTGCGAAACCGATGAGCAGCTTGGACGGCACGCAGCCGCGATTCGGACAAACTCCACCTAGCAGATCCCGCTCGATCAGCAGGGTCTTCATGCCGGACTTGGCGGCAGGAATGGCAAGATTCGCGGCGCGTCCGCCGCCGAGCACGATGAGGTCGTAAGTTTCAAGCATGGGAGCGGATGGCTTCGATGAGTTGTTGGATTTCCCCGTGGGCGCGAAGGCCGGTGAGCCAATGTTCCGGGAGCGGCTTGGCGTCTGGCTTCGCACCATGAATCATGCCGATGATCATGCCACGCGCAGCACTGTCGCCACCGGCCTGGGCGTTGCTTGTTAGGGCGGCAATCGGATCGTCCGGGTGACGCAGCAGGAGATGGCACACGCCAGGAAAAGCGTCGGGCACGTGGCAGGTGAGTCCATGAGCCTTGGTGGCTGCGGAGTCCGATGTTTCGGAAGCACTGGATGCGAGGGCTGCATCTAACCAGTCCTTTTGGGTGGTGTTCGACACGGCGACGCGAAGGGCGTCTGGAATCGCGGTGCCCTCCTGGACAGCCAGGGTGACTCGCGCAAAAAACTCCGCAGCATCCACCACCGCAGCATCACCGTGCGTGAAGGCGGTTTGTGCTATGGCAGCGGCGATGAGATCGTCGTTGGACTTCCATTTCAGAAGAAACAAGGGCGCGATCCGGGCTGCGCCTGCGATGTCGTTGGAGGGCGATGCGGATTGTTCGGGCGGCAGTCCACTGCGGAGATTTTCGAGTGTAGTTTTGGTGGCACCGTCACGGTAGCTGAGCGTTTCCGGATTCTCCCAGAACACGGTCCACTCGTCGGCGAAGGACGCTAAATCGAAGCAGCCGTGCAAGGCGAGCGAGCGCAGCAGCACCATCGTCTGGTCGCCGTAGTGGGTGAAATCGCCCGCCTGTTTTCCCTGGTGATAGGAAGCGGCAGGATCGGAATAGCCGCTGATGTTGCCGAACTTGTCGGCGATTTCGCGCTGACTGTAGATCCAGTGTGCGCCGAGTGACAGGGCATCGGCGACGAACGAGGTGATGACGATGTTTTTCATGTGGAAGAATTCATGCACGATCCCTGCGCAGAACGCGATCTTCTTCATGGATCGGTTCGTCGTTGATGCTTGCGTAGCGTTTTGCCATGTAGCCGTCCGCGTCGAACTCCCAGTTTTCGTTGCCATGACTGCGCCACCATTGGCCGCCGTCGTCATGCCATTCGTAAACAAAACGGACGGCGATGCGGTTGCCGGTGAAGGCCCAGAGCGTTTTCTTCAAGCGGTAGTCGTGCTCCTTCGCCCACTTGGCGGTTAGAAAATCGACGACTGCGGCGCGACCGTTGAGGAAGACCTCGCGATTGCGCCACTCAGTGTCTAGCGTGTAGGCGAGGGAAACTCGCTCGGGATCGCGGCTGTTCCATGCGTCTTCGGCGGCTTGGACTTTCGCGGTGGCGGATTCTTCAGTGAAGGGCGGGAGTGGTGGGCGTGGGTTCATAGCAATGATTGTTTTTGATGATGTTTTTAGGTTGTTTCCTGTTCTGGAAAAGGGCAACCACTCGATAGAAACATGACCCACTTTTTTCATCTGAATCACAAACGTCATCCTCGGCACGCCAGCTCATGACACAGAGGTGCCCGCGTGATTCGTGGTTCGTTTGATCGAAGAAAAAATGGGTCATGATTCGGGTGGTTCGTGGGTTAGAAAATCAAGACCTGCCAGCCATCGACCAGATAGCGACGGACGCTGAGAAGCCCGGGGGTTCCGGCGAGGGTGTTGTCCTTTTTCTCTTCCACACCGCTGGCTTGAAGGCTTTCGGTGGCGCCGAAAACCTGGGCACAGGCGCACGATGCACCGATGACAAGCTCACGGACTTCGTTGTAAAGCCCGTTGGCCGGGTGGCTGATTTTGGTGAGTTCAGCGGGCCAGCGTGTGCCGGTGCCGATGAAGCTGAGTTCGATCTCGTCGCCGGCCTGTTTCGCTTCGACGGCGACGGCGAGACCGTTGAAAACGCGGGCGAGCGCTTCCTCGCCGGACTTGGGATCACTGATAATGATGACTGCTAGTTTCATGATGTTGTTTTAATGAAGGCCGCCCGGGCAGGCCGGGCGACCGGGTTGATTCAAGTTACTTGGCGTTTGCCTTCACCATGCCTGGCCAGTTCTTTTCGGCTTTGGCGGTGTTTTCTTTGAACTCGTCGTTGTATTTCTTGAGGATGTCCGGGTTCAGGTTGAGGTAGAGCTTGCCGTCGCGGATCTGCCAGGTGCTGATGTCCACGGGCAGCACCTTGTCGATGGCCACACCGAAGGCACAGAATCCTCCGAACTGCGGGACGTATTTCTCCGGATTCTTGACGAAGAGTTTTTTGTGCTCTTCAGAAGCGAAGTAATAGATAGCGCCTTGGTATTCAGAGGTGATGAACGGTGAGCCGTTGACCGGCTTGGAATCCGTGAAGAAGGCGACGGTGTCGAAGCCACTCACAGCAGCCTTGCTGGCGCCAGAGACGTTAACGAGATCGCCTGCTAGAGCGGTGGCAGTGAACAGCACGAGGGCTGCGGCGGATTGGATCATGTTTTTCATTTTCGTATTGGTTCGTTTGTTTGTTTTTACTCGGGAGAATGGTTGGTCGGCTCGTAGTTCAGGCAACTCCGCCGAAGCTGACGAAGTCGTCGAGATCAAGGTAGTCGAAGGTGCCGCGCAGGTCATCGCGGGCGGGGTTGAGACGCTTGATTTGCTCGGTGTACCACTCGCGCATTTCGATGTCGTTAAAGGAGATGGTCTGAGTCCAATCGGACCATTGGCTGATTTCTAACGTTGCGTGTTTAAGCGGCGCGTTCTCGTTGATCCAGATTAGGATATCCCAATCCCCGGCACCGGTGGCGACTTGTTCTTTCAAGGCAGTGGGGTCAATGCCGGTGAAGCGGAAGAAGTGCCAGTCGTTGGGGTTCTTGTATTTGTATTCGCCGGCGGTTCCGGCGAGCTCGGCGCGGATCTTGTCGAGCATGCGCGGCAGGATGGTGTAGCCGCCGAGGCGGACGCGAGGGCTGCGCGGTGGACGTTGTGTGAGGTCTGGTGCGTTCATGGTGATGGAATTTGGATTGTTGTAGATATTATGACTGTTAGAATTGGGACATTCCCCCGTCGGCGACGAGTTCCTGACCGGTGATGAAGGCAGCGTCATCCGATGCGAGGAATGCGACGCAGCGGGCGATTTCCTCGGAGGTGCCGAATCGTTGGAGCGGGATTCCTTGCAAGAGACCTGCGGCGACTTGATTCTGGGTTTCCTGATCCATGCCCATTTTCCCGAAGATCGGCGTCATGACCGGACCCGGGCTGATGATGTTGACGCGGATGCGCCGTTCCGCGAGTTCGATGGCCAAGGTCTTGGCCAGACTGTTCAATGCGGCTTTTCCCGCAGCGTAGATGCTGGCTCCTGGCAGGCCGAAATGAACGGCAACCGTCGAAGTCAGCACGATCGCACCACCATCTGGCATTAACGGCAGGCAGCGAAATATCGTGAAATAGGCACCTTTGAAATTGGTGTTGGTGATTTCGTCGAAGAGAGCTTCCGTGCTTTCACCGACAGGGGCGAATCTCCCGATGCCGGCATTGGCAAACAGAATATCCACACGGCCAACGGTTTCACGTACTTCTGCAAACGCGCGGTCGAGATCTGCTACGGAAGATACATTCGCAGTGATTCCAATTGTTCCGTCTCCCAGTTCCGCAGCGGCCTTGGCCACTGCGTCTGGGTTGCGCCCGATGATGACGACACGCGCGCCGAGTCGTTTGAATTCCTGCGCGGTAGCGAAGCCGATTCCGCTGTTTCCGCCGGTGATGACGGCGATTTTGTCTTTAAATTTCATGGTCGGATATTTTGGTTGATAATGGTTGTTAGAACTTCTGTTTCGCTAGGAAGCCGCGGATGAGTGTGGAGATTTTTCCACCTTCTTCTTCGAGCGCGAAGTGGCCGGTATCGATGAGGTGGAACTCCAGATTTTTGAGGTCGCGGCGATAGGGTTCGGCGCCATCGGCCGGGAAGATGATGTCGTTCTTGCCCCAGACGATGAGGGTCGGTGGCTGATGCTTGCGGAAGTATTCCTGCCACTTCGGATAGAGCGGCGGGTTGCTGCCGTAGCTGGTGAAGAGCGCCATCTGGATCTCCTTGTTCCCGGGGCGATCGAGCAAGGTTTGGTCCACCAGCCAGTTGTCCGGGCTGATCGCTTCGACCTGGCGAGTGCCGTGGGTGTATTGCCAGCGGGTGGCCTCAAGGGTGAGCAACTTGCGGAGAGCCTCAGCGTTCGTGTCGGAACTGTCGTTCCAGTAGGTTTTGAAGGGAGCCCAGAATTCACGGAGTCCTTCGTCGTAGGCGTTGCCGTTCTGGATGATGAGCGATTTCACGCGCTCGGGATGTTTCGCCGCGAGGCGGAAACCGACCGGCGCGCCGTAGTCCATGAGATAGAGACTGTAGCTCTTGAGGCTAAGTTTCTCGGTGAAGGCTTCGACGACGTTGGCGAGGTTGTCGAAGGTGTATTTGAATTCGCTCACCGACGGCATCGAGCTTTGGCCGTAGCCGGGATAGTCTGGAGCAATGACATGGTAGCGGTCTGATAGTGCGGGGATCAGATTGCGGAACATGTGGGACGAGGTGGGGAATCCATGCAGCAGCAGGAGCACCGGCGCATCAGCCGGGCCGGCTTCCCGATAGAATATGTCGAGGCCGTCCACCTTGATGGTTTTATGCATCGTGGAGTGGGCGAGAGCCGATGTCTTCGGCTCTGCGGCTTGGGCAGGGGCAAGGGCAGCAGTGATGGCGAACAAGGCCAGGGCGAGATGGCGGGTCATGATTTTCATGGGAATGGATGAGTTGGATTGTGTGTTAGTGGCTGCATCCGCAGCCTTCGGTGCTGCAGGTTTCGGGTTCGAGTTTGCCGGGTTTCACTTCGGGGAAGTCGATGACGGTTTGGGCGACGTTGTTGGTGTAGTTGGTGAGGATGTTGAGGGCCACGTGCTGGACCACCTCGACGATCTCGGCATCGTTCAAGCCTGCGACGCGCGCGGCTTGCAGGTCGGTGTCGGCGATGACGCCGCGTTGCAGGGTGACGGCGCGGGCGAGTTTGAGCGCGGCGTCGGACTTGCTGTCGGCGGCGGACGATTTCCTAGCAGCGAGGATTTCATCGGCGGCTAGGCCGGCTTTACCGCCGAGCAGGGTGTGGGCGCTGAGGCAGTAGCCGCAGCCGTTGATCTCGGCGACTGCGAGGGCGATCTGTTCGCGGAGCTTCGGGGCGAGCACGCCGCCGGCGAGGGCACCGCTGAGGTTGAGGTAGCCTTCGAGCGCGGCGGGGGAATTCCCGAGCACGCGCGCCATGTTCGGCACGAAGCCAAGCTTGCCTTGCACGGCGGTGAAGAGTTGCCCGGTTTTGCCGGTGGAAGTGGTGGGATCGGTTTGATGGATGCGGTTCATTTGATTTGGTTGATTTGTGGTTTGAGTCGATTCGTTCGACATGCATTCCTATTACTCGTGGCGTGCCAAGTGCCTGAAAGGCGCTGGAATGCCCGTGGTTACAGGGATTCCCGCGACTCTCCCGAATTTGGATTTTACTACGAAACTTCGTAAATTACGAAATTTCGCTGTTCGACTACGAGGTTTCAGAGTAGTGACGCCTTATTAAAAGGGAGGCGTTCCAGGAGGTGGTGGTGGCGATTTCCGAGAATCGGTCGGTTGGCGCGCCGTTGCTCCAGATCACCGAGGATGTGAGCCAGTGCCTGCGGGTGGACAGGGAAGACAGCGGACCGCTGACCACGAATGACGCGCTGGTGCGTATCTGGTTGATCGAG
>JBOFET010000105.1:0-5995 GCA_051648225.1 Luteolibacter sp. | reverse complement strand
AGAAAATCCCCGGGCGACTACGTGGACTGGAGCGATGGCGATACCGGGGGAGGCTGGGATACCCTCGTAGATGGTTTCTGACTCCGTGACGGTTTTTGGCATTTCCTGGCGGTAGCATGCAGGCTGCTCGGTGAGAGATTCAAGACACAATTTCTCGCCGCCGCCGGGCGCGGCCGATGTCGCATCGTGATCCTGGCGTTAGGGCAGCCCCGGTCACATCCGCTCGGGCACTTCGATGCCGAGTAGATTGAGGCCTTGTTTCAAAGTGCGTGAAGTCAGTTCACAAAGCGCGAGGCGGCTGGAGCGGATGGGTTCCTCGGCTTTTAACACCGGGCAGGCTTCGAAATACGAGTGGAAGGCGCGGGCCAGCTCGAGCACGTAATTCGCCAGCAAGTTGGGCCGGAAATCCTCCAGAATCGTGGGTAGAACCTCGCCGAAGCGGGCTAAGAGGCGCACCAGGTGGATTTCCGCCGGTTCGTTCAGATGAATTTCCGCCGTGGTGGCGTCGAACGGTGCGTCGAGCTTGCGGAAAATCGAGCGGATGCGGACGTGCGAGTATTGCAGATAGGGCGCGGTGTCGCCTTGCAGTGCGAGCATCCGGTCCCAGGAGAAAACGTAGTCAGTGAGGCGGCCTTGCGAGAGTTCGGCGAATTTCACCGCACCGATGCCGACGATTTCCGCGATTTTCGCGGCTTCCTCGCCTTGCAAGTCCGGATTTTTCTCGGCGATGGCCTTCGCCGCGCGCTCGACCGCTTCTTCCAAAACTTCGACCAGCCCGACGTTTTCGCCCGTGCGTGTCCGCATCAATTTCCGGTCGTCGCCGAGGATGGAGCCAAATTCGACATGCCGGAAATCGCAGGTCTTCCCCCACCGCGCCGCCGCGTCGAATAGCTGGCGGAAATGCAGCTGCTGCGGCACGCCGACGACATACCAGACGTGGTCTGCTTGCCACTCGTCGATGCGAAACTGGATCGTCGCGAGGTCGGTCGTCGCGTAGAGAAATCCGCCGTCCGCCTTGCGAATGATCGCGGGGTTATCCGTCCAACCGTTCTCCTTGTGGACCTTGAACGGGTCCTGTTCAAGGGGCTTGGTGTCGCCGGAAAAAATGCAAATCGCGCCGTTGCTCTCACGGGCGATGCCTTTTTCCAGAAACTCATCGACGGTGGCGGCTAGGCGGTCGTTGTAAAAACTCTCACCGTGCCAGAAATCGAATTTCACATCCAGCCGATCGTAGATTTTCTGAAGTCCGGCTTTCGAGACATCGATGCATTTCTGCCAGATCGCGAGGTTTTCCGGATCGCCGGCCTGGAGTTTGACCAACTCCAGCTTGCAGGCATCCAGCACACCGGGCTCTTCCTTGATCGAGTTCACCTGCCGATAGACGCGGACCAGTTCAGTGATCGGGTTTTCCGCCAGCGCCGCCTCGTCGAGGAAGTGGTTCCAGCCGTAAATGATCATTCCGAACTGCGTGCCCCAGTCGCCGATGTGGTTGTCCGCGATGACCTTGAACCCGAGGAACCGCGCGATCCGTGCCAGCGAGTCTCCGATGATCGTCGAGCGGATGTGGCCGACGTGCATCGGCTTCGCGACATTCGGCGCGGAGAAATCCACCACCACGGTCTTGCCCGCACCAGTGGCCGGCACGCCGAGGCGCTCGTCGCGGATCAATGCTACCGCCCGCGCGGCGTAGGCTTCGGGCAGGATGCGGAAATTGATGAATCCCGGTCCCGCGATGTCAGCGGTGGCCAGTCCGGTGATTTCCAGCCGGTCGATGATCTGCTGGGCCAGCGCACGGGGGTTGGTTTTCTGCTGCTTGGCGAGCACCATCGCCGCATTCGACTGATAGTCGCCGAAACGAAGGTCCGCAGCGGCAGTCACAGCGGCGGTGGTGGGCTCGCCGAGAGCTGCGGTCAGAGCAGTGGCCAGCCGGGATTCGAGTTCCTGAAGAAGTGTCATGAAAATAGCGGGTGCGCCCGGATCAAGCGCCCACGCGGGACGGGCGGGAATCAAAAATCGCGAGGATTTCCTCTTCGTTTTGTGCCGCGCCGAGCTGGCGGAGAACTTCGGAGTTGGTGAACATTTTGGCGATCGCCGCCAGCGTCTGGAGGTGAAGGTGATAGTTCTTCCGCGGCACGATGAAGAGCACGATGAAATGCACCGGCTTATTGTCCAGCGCCTCGAAGTCGATGCCCGCCCACGACCGGCCGAAGACGGCGATCACATGGTCGAGATGATCCGAAAACGCATGCGGGATCGCCACTCCCGAGCCGATTCCCGTGCTCACGGATTCCTCGCGGGCCTTGAAGGCTTCCAGCATTTCGGCCTCCTGCGAGGCGGGGAGTTGACCGGTTTTCACCAAGTGGCCCACTAGTTCGATGATAGATGCCCAATGCTCCACGGCCTTGATATCAAGGAGGATGTGGTCCGCACTGAGCAATTTCGCCAACTTCATAAAATGAAAATTAGAATCCGCGCACAGCGGTAGTGGGGGCGAGTGGTTATCGGCCTGATCTTGGGATAGCAAGCGGATTTCATGGGGGCGAACACGGCAAAGCGTCTTGCGTTTTGTCGTGCGCTGGATAGTTTCCGGCCATGCACAGTTCCACACTCACGATCCGGCTGCCCCAAGAGCAGCGTGCCGCTTTGAAGGAGACGGCAAAGCGGCTGAAAAAGTCAGAATCTGACGTCATCCGCGAGTTGTTGGCGCGTGAGTTGGAGCAGGTAGCTTTTGGTGAGCGGGCGGTTGAATTCATCGGATGCCTTGGATCCAGTCCGTCCCAGGCTCCCGAGCCGGATTCCTTTCGTGAGTCGATCCGGCGCTCCAATTGGCGTCCTGCATGAGGCGGGAGTTCTATATCGTCGATACCGGCGCACTGGTCGCTCTGTTTGATCGCAAAGATCCGGCCCACGAGATGGTTCGTTCGGGCTGGGCTCCCTTGGTTGGAAGATTTGCGACGACAGGTGCGGTGATTACGGAAACTCTCCATTTCCTACAACCTATTGCCGGTGGGACCGAAGCCTTAGCGGGGTTTCTCCGGAAAGGTCTGGTCATGGTGGACGATGCCTTTGCGCAAAGCCGACTGAACGGCGCGATCGAGCTGATGGCCCGGTATCGCGACATTCCCATGGATTTTGCCGATGCCACGCTTGTGTTACTTGCTGAGCGTCTGGGCACTCCGAATATCCTAACGCTTGATGAAAGAGGGTTTCGCACTTTCCGCTTCTCAGGAAAACGGCATTTCAAGCTGATCCTGCAAAATGGCTGATGGGCTTCTTTGGGTCGTTCATTGGGAAAGAATGATCGGTAAAGAATCTGTTTCACCTCCCCGCATTTCGCCCCGGAGTTGACGCTGGCGCTTTCATGACTACAGCTATCGCCCATGCAAGCCGACAACGACCCGAGCCAAGAACCTGAAATCCCGGTGACCGACGCCGCAGAGGAACAAGTCCCCGCCGCCGCACCCGATCTCGATCCTTGGGAAGAACTCGAAGCCGAGGCCGCCAAATGGAAGGAAATCTCGCTGCGCACCGCCGCCGAGATGGAAAATCTCCGCAAGCGCACCACCCGCGACCGCGAGGACGCCATCCGTTACGCGAACCAGCGTCTGCTCGAAGAACTGCTTCCCGTCATCGATAATTTTGAAATGGGCATGCAAGCCGCCTCGCAGGACACCAAGTCCATGATCTACATCGGCATGGATATGGTCCGCCGCCAGCTCAACGAATTCCTCACCTCCCAGGGCGTCGAGGAAATCCCGACCGCCGGCCAGTTCGACCCGAACCTCCACGACGCCGTGGCCCAGGAAGAATGCACCGCTGGCGAGGAAGGTCGGATTCTCAAAGTCACCCGCCGCGGGTTCCGCCTGCGCGATCGCCTGTTGCGCCCTGCCAGCGTGGTCGTCTCCAAGGTTCCAACTCCGGCAGAATAAAGAAAATGGCTGAAAAACGCGACTATTACGAAATTCTCGGCGTCTCGCGGGACGCCTCCGCCGACGAGATCAAGAAATCCTACCGCAAGCTCGCGGTGAAGTTCCACCCGGACAAAAACCCCGGTGACCACACCGCTGAGGATAAATTCAAGGAGCTCGGCGAAGCCTACGAAGCGCTCAGCGACGTGGACAAACGCGCCGCGTATGACCGCTATGGTCATGCCGCCTTCAACGGTGGCGGCGGCGGACGCCCGGGAGGCGGAGGATTCCACGATCCCATGGATCTTTTCTCCCAAGTCTTCGGCGGTGCCTTCGGTGGCGGCTTCGAGGAGTTCTTCGGCGGTGGGAGTTCCCGCCGTGGGTCCGGAAAACAAAAAGGCAGTGACCTGCGCTACGATTTGGAAATCACCCTCGAAGAAGCCGCCCGCGGCGTCGAGAAAGAGCTGGAAATCGAGCGCTACGTCCCGTGCGAACCCTGCGGTGCCAAGGGCACCAAAGGCTCCGGCGGCATCAAAGCTTGCTCCACCTGTGGCGGCCGAGGCGTCGTCGCCCGCCAAGCCGGTATTTTCATCCAGCAAACGACCTGCCCGGAATGCCGTGGTGCCGGAGAAACAATTTCCGATCCCTGCAACAGTTGCAAAGGCGACGGCCGAGTCCAGCGCGACAGCCGCATCAAGCTGCGCATCCCGGCTGGCGTCGATACCGGCACCCGCCTGCGCTCCTCGGGAAATGGCGACGGCGGCGTCCGTGGCGGTGCGGCGGGCGATCTCTACGTTTTCCTCCACGTCCGCGATCACGACGTTTTCCAACGCGACGACTCGGATCTCTTCTGCTCCGTGCCACTTCCCTTCTCGGTGGCGGCGCTCGGTGGTGAACTCAAGGTCCCGTCGCTCGACGGCCAATCATCGATCAAAATCCCCGTCGGTACCCAGGGTGGCACGGTTTTCCGCCTCCGCGAAAAAGGCATGCCATCTCTGAGCAACGGCCGCCGCGGAGACTTGAACGTCACCGTGCAGGTGGAAGTCCCCACCAAGCTGAACGGCGAGCAGCAGGAAAAACTCCGCGCGTTTTCCGAGTCCATCGGCGATCACAACTCGCCGATGCAGGAAGGTTTCTTCAAGAAGGCGAAGCGGTTTTTTGACTTATAGAAAAGACCCAAGACATAAGACTTGAAGACATAAGATGGGATTTGTCGTCTTTTCTTTTCTTGAGTCTTGCGTCTTGAAGTCTTGAGTCTTCCTCCCCATGGCTAGATTCCACCTCCCACCCGAAGCCTGGCAGGAAAACCCCGCCCTGACCGGCGACGAAGCGCGCCATCTCTCGCAGGTGCTTCGCCTGAAACCGGGCGACACGGTCATCGTCTTCGACGGTCACGGTCGCCGCGCCTCGGCGGAAATCCGATCCGTTTCCCGCGACCGCGTGCCGCTGAAGCTCGGAGAAATCCTGCCATCCCGCTCGCCGCTGCCCGCCATCATCCTGGCGCAGGCGATTCCGAAAGGAAAAAACATGGACCTCATCGTCCAGAAATCTGTCGAGCTCGGCATCGCCGCGATCCAGCCGTTAGTCACGCGCCACACCGTGGTCCAGCCGGGCGACGGCAAGTCCGAAAAATGGCGACGCAACGTGCTTGAAGCGTGCAAGCAATGCGGGCAGGACACCTTGCCGGAAATCGCCGAGCCACTTGCCTTCGACCGCTGGATTTCAACCCAAGCGGAGGCACCGGGCTTGAAACTCATTGCCTCGCTCGCACCAGGCGCACGTCCCCTGCGTTCGTTGTTGAGAGATCATCCGGGGACGATCCAAGCCACGTTGCTCATCGGGCCGGAAGGGGATTTTTCCGCTGAGGAAACGACCGCTGCACTTGCCGCCGGGTTTCTGCCAGTTTCGTTAGGCTCTATCGTCCTGCGGGTCGAGACCGCGACGTTGTTCTGCTTGTCAGCGCTGCGGTATGAGTTCGACGACGAGTAATCCTTCAGGATCGGACTTGGCGAATCCTTCATCCGTGATCATGTTCCAGCACATTTCCACGGCATGAAAATTCTTAGTTACCTTGATTCCGGCTACGC
>JBOFET010000104.1:0-1378 GCA_051648225.1 Luteolibacter sp. | reverse complement strand
CGAGCCTTACCGCCGCCTGCGCAACACCTTACGCATTCTGTTGGGAAATCTCGATGGTTTCAAACCCGTCGAAGACCCGCAATACACGCTGCTCGACCGTTGGATTCTGGAGCGTCTTCACTCGGTCACCGCCGAGTGCCTCGCTGCCTACGAGGCTTACGAATTCCGCAAAGTCTTCAACTCGCTCAACAATTTCTGCACCCACGACCTCTCCGCCATCTACATCGATGCGACGAAGGACCGCATGTATTGCGACGCTGCGGATTCCCCCCGCCGCGCAGCCTCGCAGATGGCGATGCATGAAATTTTCACCAGCATTGCCAAGCTGCTCGCGCCCATCCTCGCCTTCACTGCGGACGAGGCATGGGAGCACGCAGCTTTCACCAGCGGCACCATCCACGAGCAGGATTTCCCCGAAGCGAACCCCGCGTTCGCGCCCGGCGAGGCGACGAAGCAGGTGGCCCGTCTGTTTGAAATCAAATACGCCATCCAGACCGCCATCGAGGCCTGCATCCAGTGCAAGGAATTCACCCGCAACAACGAGGCGGACGTCGCCCTAACGATTCCAGCGGGCGACGCCGGATTGTTGGAAATGCTCAATGACCGCGAGTTTTCCACCGAGTTTTTCATCATCGCCGGACTCACCGCCACCCTCGGAGAAGAACTTGCCGCCACCGCCCGCAAGACGGAGCTGCCGCTGTGCCCGCGCTGCCGGAAGCACGAACCCCTGGTGGAAAGCGGAATCTGCGGGCGCTGTGACGAAGTTTGCAAATCGCACCCATGACTTTTCCCAAGCTTCTCCTCTTCCTCACCCTCCCGCTCTACGTGCTCGACCAGGTCACGAAGTTCTGGACCGTGTGGAAGTTCCCGCCGCCGTGGTCCGCAGATGCGTTCCACATTCCGGTCATCGAAGGGGTGTTCCATCTGGTCCGCGTCCACAACCAGGGGGTCGCCTTTGGTTTCGGCAACGGCACGTCATGGGCGCCGATTGTTTTTCTCTTCGTGCCACTCATCGCGCTGACGATGATTCGCATTTTTTGGAAAAAGGGAGTCTTCAGTCACCCTCTCTCACAGATCGCTGTGGCACTGCTGCTCTGCGGGATTTCCGGAAACCTAACTGACCGGCTGGTTCAGGGATTTCTGTTGGAGGACTTCAAGGCGGCGAGTTTTTGGGAGCGCCTGGCAGAAGGCTACGTGGTGGACTTCGTAGCGATCAGGCTGCCGCTTTACGAAATGGTCGTGCCATCCAGCGGCGGCTGGTGGCCGGCGTTCAACGTGGCGGACTCGTGCATCTGCATCGCCGCGCTTCTGTTATTCATCGGCGGTCTCCGCGATGAGCAGCTGGCGAAGAAGAAGGCGTGAGTGCCTCCAAGTAGGT
>JBOFET010000103.1:0-14324 GCA_051648225.1 Luteolibacter sp. | reverse complement strand
ACTCGGGATGGAAGTCGCACACACTTGGGATCGTGGTCGCACCAACTTTGGATCGAAGTCGCACTTACTTGGGAATGCATCTGAACAGACTCAGGGGAGTTTCTGCACCTACTCAAGATCGTGCCCGCACACACTCCGGATATGACCTGCGCGGGGTATGGATGGGAGTCGCACGCACTCGGGATGCCCCCCGCACGGTGTCTGGATGGAGCGGAGTGCAATCTGGGGCGATGTCGCTCTGACTTTGGATCGATGCCGCAAGACCCGAGGAAACGGGGGGGCGGGGTGGGGAGCTTCGGGATGGGCAGGATGTCCTGGGCGAGTTTGGTTCAGCCTTCGTTCTCCGGGATCACATCCACGGCCACTGAGAGCCGCTGGCCTCCGGCTCCGAGGGTGACGCCGCGTAGTGGGCTGACATCGGAGAAATCCCGGCCCCAGGCGACGGTGATGTGGCGCTCGCCGGGCAACAGGTTGTTCGTGGGATCGGTGTCGATCCAGCCGGCATCCTCGCCGCAGAAGACGGAGACCCAGGCGTGGGAGGCGTCCGCGCCGGTGAGGCGGCGCATGCCGGGTGGCGGGGCGGTTTCGAGATAGCCGCTGACGTAGCGTGCAGGCAGGCCGAGCGAGCGGATGCAGGCGAGCATGAGGTGGGCGAAGTCCTGGCAGACGCCGGCGCGTTTTTTCAGCACCTCGGTGACCGGGGTACTCACATCGGTGGCGCGCGGGTCGAACTTGAACTCGCGGAAAATTCGCCCGGTGAGTCCGAGCACCGCTTCGAGGACGGGCCGCCCGGGGGTGAACTCGACGATGGCATAGTCGGCGAAGTCCTTACCTAACGGTGCCATCGGCGAGGCGAAGCGAAAGGCACCGGCCTCCGAGCACGGAGTGAGCCTCTCCACTTGGCAAGCGTCGCGGATGTGTTCCCACGGCGGAGTGGTGGCGGGCTCCGGATGGCGGGTGGGGAAAACCTCCACCAGGCTGCGGGCGATCACCTCGAGGGATTCATGTTTCCCCTCCACCTCGAAGTAGGCGGTGATGTTCCCGAAGGAATCCACATGCACTCCCCGGCCGACGGGGACGGGCTGGATTTCCAGCTCGTGCCAGGGGCAGCGCTGGCCGGGCAGGGTGCGTGGAGCGAGCCTCGCCAGGTGGTGGGAGACGGTGACGGCTCCGGCGTAGGTGTATTTCGTATGGTGGACGAGGCGGTATTTCATCTCAGTAAACGCGCCGCACGGAGTGGCTGAAGTAGTGCTGGGTGATCATGTCCGCGAAGACTTCCAGCGAAGTGAAAATGCGGTCGAACTCCGCGCCGTCTGGAGTCTGCGGGTGAGTGAAACGTTGATCGAGGCCGTGGAGGTGCTCGCGAATTTTCGGCAGTAGGCCGAAGTCGGGATCGCCGGAGAAGCGGGTGATTTCCCGGTCGAGCACGCTGAACTGATAGGCGACGGAGCGCGGGTTGGTGGCGTCGAAGAAAATCAGGTCGATCACCGCATCGAGTTGGGGGCGGGAGAAATGGCGGCGGCGGTAAGTCATGACGCTGTCGCAGGTTTCGAGCACGGGATCGAGCAGAAGGGACTCGCGATCCCCGGAGGCGGAGGCGGTTTTGAGCAGCTTGAGGGTGCCGAGGGCACGCTCGATCCGGCGGCCAACTTCGAGAAAGCGCCAGCCTTGGCCGCGGGTCATGTTTTCCGCCTGCATCCCGGCGACGGCGGAGAGGTGGAGCACGAGGGTGTCGAGTGTACGGAGTAGCTCCGAGACGCTTGGCAAGCCAGCGGGTGCCTGCACGATGCCTTCGAGGCGGTTGAAAAAGCGCCAAGTGTCGTCGGACAAGCGGTCGCGGGCGGCGGCGGCATTGAGTAACAGCGAGCGAGTCAGGCTGGGGATGCCGCCCTTTGCAGACTGGTCGTGGATGAGATTGGCGAGTGTCCGCAGGGTCTGGGCGGGCAGGATGATGACGTCCTTGGGGACCAGCCGGGTGCCGCGGATGAGGGTGAGGCAGGCGGTGAGTTGTTCTTGTTGGAGGCGTCCGGTTTCTCCACCGAGGTTGCGCAGGGTGACGCGGAGCAGGCGGGTGGCGAGCTCGATGCGCTCGGCGTAGCGGCCGACCCAGAACAACTGCTCGGCGATGCGGCTGGGGACTTCTAACGCCGACGGATGCCGGTCCTTCGCGGGGCGCGGGCTTTTCACGTCCGTGCGGGTCATGAAATCCGCCGCAGTGTCCGAGATCCAGACGTCCTTGGTGAAGCCAGCGTGGACGGGCAACAACTGCGGGGCTTGGCCGGTTTTTCCCACCCTGGCAAGACCTCCGGGAAGCACGACGGGACCGTCTGCGGCATTCACGGCGAAGGCGCGCCAGATGACTGGACGCTGGCGGATGCCGCGGGCCTCGAGCGCCGGTGCCTCGCTGGGGGTGATGTCCAACTGGGCAACGAAATCATACGGGCGCTCCTCGATGATCGCGATCCACTGCTTGCGGGCGGCGGGTGAGAGGCTGGAGCAGCGGATCGGCAGGAGTGCGTCCCGGCCGAATGCGGAAAGCAGGACGTAGCGGTGGAGTTCGCTCACGACTCGCCGGCGGATGTCCGCTTGGCTGAGCCACCAGGTTTCCACGAAGGGCAGTTTGATTTCCTCGCCGAACCATTTCCGGCAAATCCCGGGCAGAAAGGGCATCAGCGCCGGAGTTTTGGCAAATCCAGCGCCCGGGGCGTTGGCCAGGGCGACATTTCCGGTCCGCCAGGCTTCCACGATTCCGGGCACGCCGCCACCGCCGTGGACCCAGTGTTCCAGCGGGTCGAGTCCGTCGTCTTCGATGCGGCAGGCCACACCGTCGATGCGGCGAAGCCCGGCCAGCGTTTTCAAAAACAAGCGCCGCTCGCGGACGGTGAGATCGGCTGGCTCGACGAGCGGAAATCCCAGCAAACGCGCCTTGTAAGCGTGCTCGAAATACGACGGATGCCGGAATCCCGGCGTGAGGAAAACCACGTTCGGCATCTCGCCGCGCTTGGGCAGGAGCGACTGGAGGGTGCTGCGCTCTAGGTCGAAAAACGCGCCCAGCCGGGCGATGCGCATCGCCTCGAACTGGTCGGAAAGCAGGCTGGAGGTGACATTCCGGTTTTCCAGCACCTGCCCGAGACCACCCGGTGCGCTGGTGTGGTCGCGGAGCACGGTCCAGCCGCCATTGGCCGAGCGCACGAGGTCGCAACCGGTGGTGACGACGAAGCGCCCGCCGACCGGCTGCACGCTGCGGGCATATTGGAGGAATGCCGGGCTGGCATGCACCAAATCGGGCGGGATCAGGCCTTCCTTGAGCAATTCCTGCGGTCCGTAAAGGTCGGTGAGCACCGCGTCGATCAGGCGCATGCGCTGCGCCAGTCCGGCCGAGACGTGAGTCCAGTCCGCCGGGGGGATGAGCAGGGGAATCGGGTCGAGTTCGTAGGGCTGGCCCACGCCACCGGCGTCGCTGTAAACGTTGAAGGTGGTGCCCAGATCCGCGATCATGCGGGCCGCAGCCTTGGAGATGGAGGAGCGCTCCTCGGAGCTCCAGCGCTGGATTTTCACCCCCAGACTCTGCCAATGCGGGCGGATCTGGCCGCGGGCATCGTTCATCTCATGCCACACAGGCATGGACCCGCCAACCACTTGGAGCGGGGACGATGCTTGGAACTGCGCGGGGAAACTTTCAGCCATGAATCAGAGGTTCGTCCGCAGACGATTGATACAGGCTCTATGGGATCATTCGCAAGTCCAGCGTGAAGGGGAAATCCGGGTTGATTGGGGCCTCCTTGGCCTGCATCCGCGAGCCGGTGTGGCCGTGCTGGAAGAAGCGGGCGAGGCGCCGGGACTCGGCTTCGTAGGAATTTACCGGGAAGCTCTCATGGCTTAAACCGCCGGGGTGGGCGGAGTAATAGGTGCAGCCGCCCATCGAGCGGTCGTTCCACGTGTCGAGCAGGTCGTAAACCAGCGGTGTGTGGACGGGGATCGTCGGATGCAGGCAGTTCGCCGGTTGCCATGCACGGTAGCGGACGCCAGCGACGAATTCCCCGTGCGTGCCGGTCGGGTGCAGCGGGATTTCCACCCCATTGCAAGTGACCCTGTGCCGCTCGCCGGTCATGCCGCGGACGAGCACTTGCATGCGCTCCACCGAGCTGTCCACGTAGCGCACCGCCGCGCCCGCGCCTCCTTCTTCGCCGAGCACGTGCCATGGCTCGATGGCGTGGCGCATCTCGACTTGCACGCCCTTTTGGGTGAACTCCCCGATGCGCGGGAAGCGGAACTCCAAGTGTGGGGCGAACCAGTCTTCCTCGACCCAGTAGCCCTGCTCGCGGAGATCTCCGAGCACGTCGCAGAAATCCTGCCAGATGAAATGGGGCAGCATCCAGCGGTCGTGGATCGCACTGTCCCAGCGGACGAGCGGCTTGGTGTAAGGCTCCCGCCAGAAGCGGGCGACCAGCGCGCGCAACACCAGGTGCTGCGCGAGACTCATCTGATAGTGCGGCGGCATTTCGAAATTCCGCATTTCCAACAGGCCGAGGCGGCCAGTCGAGCTGTCCGGGCTGTAGAGCTTGTCGATGCAGAATTCCGCCCGGTGCGTGTTCCCGGTGGGGTCGATGAGCAGGTTCCGGAATGCCCGGTCCACCTGCCATGGCAACGGCGGATTCTCGCCTTCGAGCGTCCGGAATGCGACCTCCAGCTCGTGGATGGAATCGTTCCGCGCCTCATCGACGCGCGGTGCCTGTGAGGTGGGGCCGACAAACAGGCCGGAAAACAGATAGCTCAGCGACGGGTGGTGATTCCAAAAGGTGATCATGCTCCGCAGCAAGTCGGGCCGCCGCAGCAGCGGGCTGTCCGACGGGGTCTCGCCACCAAGGATGATGTGGTTGCCGCCGCCGGTGCCGCAGTGGCGACCGTCGATCATGAATTTTTCCGTAGCGAGGCGGCAGAGGTGGGCTTCGTGATAGAGAATGGAAGTATTGCTAACAAGATCGTCCCACGAAGCGGCGGGCTGGAGGTTCACCTCGATGACGCCGGGGTCCGGGGTGACTTTCACCACGCTCAATCGCGAGTCGAAACTGGGAGCAGTGCCTTCAAGAATCACCGGCATGCCGAGCGCTTCCGCCGTGCGCTCGATGCTCGCAACAAGGTCGAGGAAATCCTCGGTTTCGTTCACTGGCGGCAGGAAAATGTGCAGGCGTCCGTCGCGCGGCTCGATGCAGAGCGCGCTGCGGGTGATCCAGGAGGCGGATTGCTGCGCGGCGGGCTTTTTTTCCCACGGCTTGTTGGATTCGGAGGCATCACCCTCGCGATCGAGCTGGGAAGTCACCTTGTCGAGTTGGCGGCGCTGGTGGGCGAGCGTGCGCCCGGAGACTTTTGGAAACTCGGAAAGCGCCCGGGTGGGATCCTGCGGGATGTGCCACGGGTATTCGGATTCCTTGACCCATGGCAGCGAGTCGAGCGGCAGTCGGTAGCCCATCGGCGAATCGCCGGGCAGCAGGAAAAGCGTCTCGTCGCGCAAAAACCAAGGTCCACTGGTCCAACGCAGTCCCTGCGAAGTCATCCGCCGCTCAAGGGGAATCGCGAAGCCGACAATTTCGTCGATGCCCTGATTGAAGAGCCGGGCGAAGCGCTCGCGCTCAAGCTTGTCCTTCAAGTTTGACTTGAGCGGATCGACATTGGTCGGCAGGCGGCGCTCCCGCCACATGTAGTAAAAAGCGTCCTCGTAGGCGGGGATCATCCACTTGGGATCGGCTCCAAGCGCACCTGCCAGGGCGATGCCGAAGCGTTTCGCGTGCGTGGCGTCGTGCTTGTAATCGTGGGATTCGTCCGCGATCAGAGAGTCATCCTCCCAGATCGGCAAGCCGTCCTTGCGCCAATAACAGGCCAGCGACCAGCGCGGCAGCATTTCACCCGGATACCATTTTCCCTGGCCGTAAAACAACAGCCCACCGGGTGCGAATTTCGCCCGCAGGCGCTTGATCAGCTTGCCGGAAAGCACGCGCTTCGTCGGCCCCACGGCGGCGGTGTTCCACTCGTCGCCGTCGAAGTCATCCATCGAAATGAACGTCGGCTCGCCGCCCATCGTGAGGCGCACATCCATGGCTTCCAGGTCGTCGTCGATCTTGTGGCCGGTCTTGAGGATTTCCTGCCACTGTTCCTCGGTGTAGGGCAGGGTGGTGCGCGGGGATTCATAGACCCGCGTGACGGTCATCACGTGCTCCATCTCGGATTCGCACGGCTCGACACCGCCGGTGACCGCAGCTGCACTGGAAGGCTCCGGCGAGCAGGCGAGCGGGATGTGACCTTCCCCCGCGAGCAGTCCGGAGGTGGGGTCGAAGCCGATCCAGCCCGCGCCGGGCAGATAAACCTCCGTCCACGCATGCAGATCGGTGAAATCAATCTCCGAACCCACCGGACCATCGAGCGATTTCACATCCGGCTTGAGCTGGATCAAATAGCCCGACACGAAGCGGCTCGCCAACCCGAGATGGCGTAACAGATTGACCAGCAGCCAAGCGGAATCCCGGCACGAGCCGGAGGCCAGGTCCAGCGTCTCTTCCGGAGTCTGCACCCCCGGCTCCATCCGGATCTTGTAGTCGATGGCTTGTTGCAGGAAGGAGTTCATCTCCACCAGCACGTCGATGGTGCGTCCGGTCTTGTCCTTGAAGCGGTCGAAAAGCTGCCCGATCAGCGGACCCGGTTTCTCCACCGCGAGAAACGGTGCGAGCTCTCGGGCAAGATCGGCTTCGTAGGCGAAGGGAAATTGCTCCGCATCCGGCTCCAGGAAGAAATCGAACGGATTCTGCACCGACATTTCCACGATCAGGTCCACCTCGATGTCCAGCCGCGCCATCGGCTCCGGGAAAACCAGCCGGGCGAGGTAGTTCGCCTGCGGATCCTGCTGCCAGTTGATGAAATGCTCCATCGGCCCGACTTTCAGGCTGTAGGCGAGGATGTTTGAGCGGCAGTGGGGAGCGGGACGGAGGCGGACCACGTGAGCCCCATGCTCGACCGGGCGTTCGTATTGGTAACTCGTGCGGTGATGAAGGGCGACGTGGATCGACATAAGGGCTGTGTGGGTCTTAGCAACTTCGATGCCGAGTTGTCAGCAATCGAGTATCGCAAACTTCGCGTCCTGCGGGGCAGGGGAGGCCGTGGGTGCCAGTGTGCTCTCCAGATGGTGGCGAGCGGCCACGTCGCCTCAACCAATTCCACGAGCTGCTTTCATCCGCCCGTTGGCTTTGCCATATTGAGTGAGCTTTTTCGCCTCGGTGCCGAGCATCACCATTTGATCGGCATTGACCAAAATCCAGTCGCCATCCACTGGATTTTAGTAGCAATCACCGGTTTTCAGGAGGTGTTTACTGAAAAACAGTCGCCACCCACCGGTTTTTGCCCGGCGTCGGCTGATTTGAAGTAGCGGCCACCGGTTTTCAGTCGTCGTTCATCACAAATCAGTCGCCCTCGGACGGTAAATGGCAGGAGCGCACGCGACAACGATCTAAAAATGAATGATTTATGCAGAAATTAAGCCTGTCATGGCGGGAATCTTACGCGGGCGGGTTTTCAGGAGTCGATCCCTTGCTGCCACGGCTCGGGAAGAACCGGCTCAGATTCGCATACAGTGTGTTTGCGCCTGCCACACCGCGTTTCGCGGCTTGTTTCACGTTGTTGTAAAACGAGAGGTAGGCCATCAGAACGTCGCTGCCAGCCTCGTGGGCCGTGTCTTCTAGTGCGCTGCGGATTTCCTCCGCGCGTTGCACCAGTTCGAGTAGGTCAGCGCGCAGCTCGCGGTCGCGGGCGAGTTCCTCCTTGTCCACATAGCTTGGCACCAAGTCTGGGTGAGCAGCCATTTCCGCGCTGAAGGTGGCGTCCATCGCCTCGCGTTCCGTGCCGATGGTGGTGATGCCCTTCTTTTCTCCGGCAACCAGATTGCTGAGGAAAGGTAGCAGGTCGGCGATCTCTTGGAACTTGGTGAGAATCTGGCCCTTCACGTCGTCAGTGATGGTGGCGGATACACGGTTATCGTTTGGCATGATGTGAAGTTTAGTTAGTGGTTAAAGGGTTACTTTACGCTGATTCCCAGGTTCCATCTGGCAAGCTAAAAGCTGCTGGGTATTGCGAAAACTTCTTCAATGACCTCAAACATGGCGAAGAATAGATCGTGCCCGATTCTGGGCTTCTGAGATTCTGAACCTTTATTCGAGGTGGGGAGCTAGTCAGGGGTGGTGATATTCAACAAATCCGTCACCAAACGCCCGATTTCATATTTCACGTCGCAACCGATCACAGTGAAGATTTGAATCAATTCTACCAGCTCTACCCTTCGCTCGCAGGTTTCAATCCTGCTGACCAAACCGTGTTCCCTAGCAAGCAAACGAGCCAAGTCGCGTTGCGTGAAGCCTTTTTGGCTGCGCAGCTCGGCAATGCGCTTGGCGATAAGCCAACCCTGAACGGAATGGATGGATTTGGGAAACAACGCCTTTCATCATGGGGAAAATTTTCTTCCTCTCAAAATGGAGGCAGGATATCTGATTTCGTGTTGCTCAGATCATCTTAGCCATTTTCGATTTCGTCTTCTGTCATGAAAAGTTACGCCTTCGGGCTTCGCGTTCTGCTGCCGCAATTTTCCGGCAGAACTGAATCGACAATCGCTGCCACCCACACATAAACACCCCCTGATCATGAAATTCCTGCCTGTATCCTTGGCTTTGCTAGGAGGAGTGCTGTCATCGCGCGGCGAAGAAGCTGCCCCGCATTGGGACGTTGAAATTCCCGTGCCTATTGCCGACGGCACGCCGTCGCCACCGACGCCGAAGCCAGAGCCAATTGAGTTTGAAGTTCTGACCTCACGCACCAAGCGAATGTTAGTGACTGAAGCCCCAGAGATGAGTGATCTCCCTCCGATCAAGGGCACAATCAACGTGACAGTTCAAATGGTCAAAGATCCCGGCCTGCCTGATCCGCCGCCGCCACTCCCGGTGTTGCCACCGAGTGATCCGGCAGTTCTCGCGAGAATGGAAGAACTCAGGAAGCATTACCGTGGCACGGAGTTGGTCTTTTTCTCGGCAACCGTCTATGACCAGTCGCGGACGTTTCTTCGTATTTATCCCAACGGTAATCTTGAGGGGCATATCATCGCTTGGTCTAACGTGAATTTCAATCACTTCAGCGGATTCTCGACCTTCCGGGTCAAGAACAGCGATGGGACGTTTCGTGATTATGGTTTGTTGATGGGCGTCGGGAGTGTTGAAACCTATCAAATGCGGCAGCGTCTTGCCCGGCATGGTCAGAGCTTCGACAGACCCGAAATTCCGGAACTGCCGGATCTGGCGACCAGCGGGCCATCCTTTGTCGTGACCGAGGGTCAAACAGATGGTGAGGCCATGAACACTCTGTCCCAAATCCACGACTTATACCGGAAGGAAGGCGTCAGAATGGAAGCGGCGTTCCATGCCAGAGAAAAGGCATATTCCGAACGCAAGGCCTACTTGCTCGCAAACCCTCCTGTTCCCAAAGACGTTGCAGTCCAATTCTGGAAGCGCAGCAAATCCAGACAGTCCCAACAAAACAATGAAGGGAGCAGCGCACGATGAAACCGACCTTGCGATTGATTTACATTGCGGCGGTGGTTTCAGTAATGAGCCAACCGCTTATCGCGGACACGGACATCACACTTACCCAAGGGACATCAGGAACTTGGAACGCCGACTGGAACGGGTTAGCGGAAAGAACGGATTTTATTCAATGGTCGCTTGATCTTAAGGACTGGCATTTTGCCCCGGCAATCGAATACGGAGCTGGAGTCAAAAGCTACGGTTTCACTTCATCAACCGACAAATTCTTCGTTCGCCTTAAGCACGCATACATTCCCAGCTCCGATCCAGAGGGAGATGATTATGATTACGATATTCTGAGTAACATCGACGAAGTCACACTGCATGATACTGATCCTTTGGAATGGGATACTGACGGCGATGGTATGAGCGATAGTTGGGAGATCGAAAATAATCTGGACCCGAGAGATGACGGCTCAATGAACCCGGACAATGGAGCTGACGCGGATCTTGACAATGATGGACTAAACAATCTTTTAGAGTATTTGTATGGCGCAAATCCAAATGTCGAGGACACTGACGGGGACGGGATTTTTGATGGCGATGAGGTTTTCATTTACAATTCTAGTCCAACCAGTGCTGATACCGATGGAGATGGGCTCGATGATCCCGATGAAATCTTCACCTTTGGAACGTTTCCCGATAAGTGGGACAGTGATGAAGACACCTTATCAGATGGGCAAGAGTTGCTTACCCATCTCACCCATCCGCTCAAAATGGACACTGACGGCGACTGGATGTGGGACGATTGGGAGCTAAACCACGGGCTGAACCCGAATAGCGCAGCGGACGGCTTGCTTGATGCCGATTTCGATACTTTGGCGAATCAACTGGAGTTTGTTTTCTTGGATAAAGGATATGATCCTTTTTTTGCAAACATCGCTTCCGCGTTTCCATGGGCAAGCGACCCGGATTGGGACGGACTGAATACGCAGGTCGAATTCGTCACGCATTTGACCAACCCGATGCAGCCTGACACCGATGACGACGGCTATAACGACCGTTGGGAACTCGCCAATGGCTTAAATCCGAGACTGGATAATTCCATTGCGGGTCCTGCCAACCATCATCCAGACGAAGACCCGGATAGTGACGATCTCACCAATGCTGAAGAAGAGCAATTAGATACGAATCCGTTTCTTGCCGATACGGATGGTGACAATTACACCGACTTTGAGGAAGAACGTGGCGCAAGTAATCCCAATGACCCGGATAGCATGCCGCAAAGCCTCAGTAGCAGCTTGTCTTCCTTCAATTCCTTTAGTCCCGTGACGGGTCCACCCAGTCCGATCGCTCGTGTGGAATTCAGGTTCGGCGATCACAGCGGGAGTCATTCCGAAAAATATCGCATGCAACTGACTCCGCTGGAAGGTGACGGCAATCCCCAAGTAAGATACCGTACGAATCGAAAGTATGGGCAGACGGAATCCAGAACATTCCACTTGCCAAAGGGCGCAAAGTACAAGCTGGAACTTATCCACATTGGCACGAGTCCAAGATATCGAAGAAAGCCAAAACCGGACTACGACTACACCCTGGAAGTCGATGATTCCACAAACCACATTATTGTCGCTGATCCTCAAGGAATCATGGGTCAAAATGACGACAGCAACGCGTTCTTCGCAGCCGGCAAAGACGCTACACTTCACGTGCCGTTGTTTGAGTGGGTCACGCCCAAAGGATCTCCGGTCACAGAGCCCGATGACATAGCAGATGGGAAAAATGAGTTTGTCTATGACTCCACGGCAAATGCGGAGTTGCTGATCAACCTTAAAATACTCGTGAAGCCTACAGGAACTGCGGCACTTACCGGCCACGATGGCATTAAGTTTTCAGATCGTTGTGTATTTGCCCTTCCTGAAATTACCGGATCAACCTTTGCGTGGGATACCACCAACGAGGATGGCAAAGCCAGTGTGGAGGATGAAAATCTACGTGCCAAAGCCACTTACACCAGTTTGCCAGCTTCAAATTCCGCATTCGGATTGAAACAAGCGGAATTCAGCTGCGACGGCGAAACTGATGTCCTGCCAGAGGCCGCTTTTGAGGTTTTTTACTCTAAAAATGCCACCAACCACCCCGATGGCCAGACGGGTTCCCCGAACTGGTTCCACTACTGGAAGCAGTTCATACCCATGGGAAGAATAGCGACTCTAACTTACGACAATACATTTGACGATTACGGACAGACATCGAGCCAGCCTCGGACAAGTGCCGTTTCACAAAAAGCAAGCGAGACTAATGACGAGACCGGAAACGAAGGATTGCACGCATTTTATGAAACTTTAGTCCACGAAAGCTATCACATTACTTTGTGGGAAGGTTGGTGGGGAACAGGTCCAAACAACTTTCCCAATGGAACTGACGATACGGACACCGACAGTTATCCTGATTTGTTCGAGACAAGCGCAGACGCCGCACCATATGGATTTACTGTTGGTGGAACCGTCGATGATTCATTTGCGGCGGGCAACAATTCAGCTGGCCACCGATACGAAGAAGATAAATGTCGAGAACAAGAACATCTAATCCCGGATGTGACAGCATACGATAGTCAAGACTGGTCTTTTGACCTTTCAATCAAAGGTAAAAATCAATAGTTATGAAAAGAAAAAATATAGTGCTATTAATGTTCTTGGCTTGCCTAAAACTGGTAAACGGGAAGGAGTCCTTGGATACAATGAAGGCATTTGAAGCATACGAAAAAAATGACTTTGAGCCTTCAAAAATCAATTTGCCTCCCAGAACTGCTTTATCTATTCTGCTAAATAAAGAGAACGTTTCTACCGAGGTGAAGGAAACGCTTGTTGCATTGCAAAGTGTTCGAAATTCTCCTTCCAAAGACCTTATTCCACAATTAAAAGAACTTTGGAAAATTCATCACAAGAATACATTCCGAACAAAATATGCCGACGACTGGTATTTTGTCAGAGGGATAGATCGCAGCCAAAAGCTCTGCAACGAAATCAAAAAATTGATCGAAACAATGGGAGGAAATGTCGATGATATCGAACCAATCAAAGAGAAAAATACTTTTGATCTAAATGAAATCCGTAGATTTTTGGGCAAGATCAAGGACGGTTCTCGCAAGGAGTCATTATCTTCTTTTGAAGCTCAAGTAATTGCAAAAGACTTATTACAAATCATAAAAACCAGCAAATTCGAGGCTTCGAGTCACGATGATAAATTGCATTTATTTTATATTTTAGGAATTGTTGAAATGCTGGGAGATGAGATCATATGGCCAGCTCAGAAAAAACTTGATGCGGCAGATCCAATGATTGTTTTTTTCGATGAAACGCTAAGTATGGCACTGACCTTGATTGATGAAAAATGGGTTCCTAAACCCAAAGATCATGTTTCAGATCAATCAACTGCCGTCCAAATGACCCAGCAGTTCAAAGATTATCTCGAAGGCTATCAGCAAATGAATCTCCGAAAACTGCGCGATCAGATCCTCATTAATGTCTCAAATCTAATCGAGATGAAAAGAGGCGACCAACTCTTCAAGCAAGAAATGATCAAGCGGTTTGCAAAAAACGAGCTATGTCGGAAACTAATAGATGACCGTTTGAAGTGATTTTTGTTTCAAATTGTAGCAGCCAACCGCGGGGGACTGAGGTGACCACCTTTTCGTTGTCTGCAATTTGCCAGATTTATCGATGGTCGAAACCACAACCATGAAAATTCACTCCAGACTTTTTACTGTGAAAAAAATAATCGCTTTGATGGTCACGCTCCTTGTCAGCATGTCTTTCACGCACGCTGAATGGATTGGTGAGTTTCCAGGTCTCGATAAATTGATCAAGGATGCAGATGCTATTGTCATACTCCGCGTTGATCATTCTGACGGCGATTTTGGAGGTATGGAACTCTATAGCACACATAACTGTTACATTTACCAAACGCTGAAAGGAGACATTCCTGCCAATAAGCAGATTCGCCTCAAGCTGATGAACGCGAGATCTCATTTTGTTAGTTCGTTTGCTTACCACTCCACGCTACTGGTTTTTCTCACAAAGAAGCGGACGCCAAACGAAGAAACGGACTATAGAGCAATGGAGATCAAAGGATCCACGATTCTAGTTCCTCCGACGGGGCAAGAGACTGCGCCTAAAGGCGAGTCGGTCCTAGATAAAGTTCGGTCGATTTTACAGCGTGCGGTTGAATACAATGAGAAGGAATATGAGAGGGAGAGGGCCTTCTTGCTGAAGGCGATCCAAGGTGATGCCAAAAATTAATAAGGAGGATGATAGGTGATATTTTTCGGAGACGACTAACTTTCACAAACGGCATCGATCAAGTTTCAGTTGAGAGTAAGCAGAAGCCAGTAATTTGGCCTGCGGCTTCTCAAGCTACTCCAGAAAAATGAGAGGAATTTGAATGCAATGCTTCAGTCAGATTTTTCAAAGAGAATGAATACATTGCGAGGGTGATCTCTGATCTTCAAACATTCGTTGATCCCCTTTCCTGAAGGGATAAAAGATCCCGTCATGAGAGCGACGTGTAAGAGAATACTCGATGACAATCATGCATTGGCTGACGCTTAGAGAGCAGCCGCCGCCCCGACAGTTCGTAAGCGGTCAACAGAGCACCTCTCGCATTTTTGCCAGAGCTCTGGCGGCTATGGCATCTATGCAACCCGGCTCTCGATGGTCTGACAGGCGGCTGGGCGGGTTGTGATCCAGTTGGCGGGCAGCAGAGCTTGAAGTT
>JBOFET010000102.1:0-1614 GCA_051648225.1 Luteolibacter sp. | reverse complement strand
GTCAACAAAAGCATCGGATGGGGCCGTTCGGACCAAGAAGGCCCATCTTGGAACCGGCTTCCGGCGATCCCGGAAGCCTCCGAAATCTCAATGAAGAATCTTTGAGCGGACTTGCGCCTTTAATCAGCGCTTCCCTAGTTAGGGAAGTTCGTTTTCCTCGATGACCACCCGCTTCGGGCGCAGCACGAAGTAGAGCAGGAAACTCACCGCGAAGATCCCCAGCGCGATGAGCGGCGCGACCGCCGCCCCCGGCTTGTCCGCCGTGAAGGCCGCGTGCACCCGCACCACCACCAGCAGCGCGCAAACCAAAGCCCCCAGAACCGGCACGATGAGCGGCACGTCGAATCCATCCGCAAACTCCGCTGGCCGACGCTTGAGCACGATGAGCGAAACATTCACCAGCGTGAAAACCACCAGCAGCAGAAGCACCGTCGCCTCCGCCAGCGGCTTCACCCCGCCGCTCAGGATGAGCAGCGAGACAATCCCGAACAACACGAGAATCGCCAAGTGCGGGGTGTGACGCCGTGGGTGAATTTTCCCCAGCACTTCGGGCAGCAGTCCCTGGCGGCTCATGCCGTAGAGCAGGCGCGAACCCATCAGGTAGTTGAGCAGTGCGGTGTTTCCGATGGCAAAAACCGTCACTACCAGATAGATCCGGTCGATGCCGTGGAACCACGGAGCCGCCCGCCGCGCGACTTCCATGAGCGGCGTCTTGCTGGCGGCAAGCTCGCTCCACGGGACGACGGATACCGCCGTGATGGCCACGGCCATGTAGATCAACGTTGCGAGGATCATCGCGCCGATCAGGCCGAACGGTACATCCCGCTTCGGGTTCTTCACCTCCTCGCTCACATTGAGGATGTCCTCGAAGCCGATGAATGAGAAAAACATCAGCACTGCCCCTTGCAACACCAGCGCAAGCGTGATGCCGGAGCCGACACCACTCGTATCCGCAGGAGTTTCCAGATAGTTGACCCCACCCCAGAAACGCACGCCGACCGCGATGATGAAAAGCAATCCCGCCGCCTCCACCACGGTGCAAAGGATGTTCACCCACATGCTCTCGCGGATGCCCCGGAAGATCACGCAGCCTACCAGAAAGACCAAGGCAATCGCCACCAGCTTGATCGGCAACACCATGCCCACGGCTTTTTCCAAGTTTTCCGCGATGGCCTGCGAGCCGGTGGCCATGCTCGTCAGTCCGCTCATCATCACGGCGATGCCCACCACATAGCTGAGTGCAGGCCGCCGCAGCGCCCGTTGCGTGACATAAGCCGCGCCACCTGCCTTGGCGAAGCGGCCGCCGACGCAAGCGTAGGAAAGTCCGGTGAGCAGAGCGGCCACCATCGCCGCGAGGAAGGCGAGCCAGATGGCATTTCCCAACGATTCCGCCGCGCGGCCAACCAAGGCGTAGATGCCCGCGCCGAGCATGGAGCCGAGACCATACAGAAGCACCTGCCAGCGGCCCAGAGTCGGTTGCAGGCCGGGAGAAGTGTGAGGGGATGCGGGCACGGCGGATACAAAGCATTTCGGATACCGGAGTGCGAGCTTTGCCAGAGGATGCCGCGGGTTATTGCTTGGAGGTCGGTATGTCGTGTGCTTCTTTCCGAGCGT
>JBOFET010000101.1:0-6764 GCA_051648225.1 Luteolibacter sp. | reverse complement strand
GAGAAATCGCGTCTTCGAAGGTGGCCGCGACCTGTGCCGACTGCGCGACCGTGAGGTCCCGCGGTTGCAGCGGATAGATCCCGGCCTTTTCCAATGCGGGGACGATCGATCCGGTGAGCAGACTGTATTGGTCCGCCGTCATTTTGAGAATCCGCTGGCGCAGCGCGGTGAGATTGCGCGCAGGGCTGAGTCCGGAGGGATCGGGTGTTTTGCGCCCGCTGCGGCGCATCAGCATGAGGCCGCCGATGCGGACTTGGAAGAATTCGTCCAGGTTGGACGCGGTGATGGCGAGGAATTTCACCCGTTCTAGCAGCGGCAGGTCTTCCCGGAGGGCTTCATTGAGCACTCGTTGGTTGAACTCGATCCAGGAGAGTTCGCGGTTGAGGTAAGGGGTGGACATGGAAAAATTTGAGATCTGAAATTTGAGATTTGAAGTGGTCAGTTGTCTTCATCGATGACCACGGCGAGGCCGAAGACTTGTTCGAAAAGATCCGCCTTGGAGGCCATGGCTAGGCGTTCCACCGCAGCATCGGCCAGTCCTGGCAGGCGGATGCGGAGTTTGCCCGCATCGCGGCGGATTTCGAGCTTGGCGACACGCTGGACATGGGTGCGCTCGAGGGCGTCGGCCACGCGGAGCAGTGCGGCGAGTTTGCAGACGCGGATGCGGTCTTCCGTGCTGAGGGCGGCGTAGCTCGGGTGGTCCAGCCGCGGGCCGGAGTGGCGGTGATAGCGGGCGACGAGCGCGACGATGGTGACATCGAGCCGGTTGAGTCCGAAGACCTCGGAATTGAGGATCAGGTATTCCGAGTGTTTGTGATGGGCGCGCGGACTGACGTAGGTGCCGACCTCGTGAAGAATCGCGGCGACTTGCAGCAGCAGCGCGTCGTGAGTCCCTAACTGGTGGAGTTCTCCGAGCGAGTCGAAGAACTTGGTGCAGAGATTTCCGACGTGCTCGCCGTGGCTGGGATCCGACTGATAGCGTTCTGCCAGAATCCGGGCGGAGCGGATGACCTCGTCGGCGAAGGTGCCGGTGACATCTTGCGAGACGAGCAGGTCGTGGAGCAGTCCTTGTTCGTATTCGCTGGTAGGGATGTGGACGTCGCGCAGCTTGAGTGTCTCCGCGATCGCGAGATTGATCTCGAGGGCGGGGAGCAGCGCCTCAGCGGTCTGATAGTCGAGCTGGAAGCGCTTCACGAGCTCTACCTCGCTCATGACGGCAGCGTCTGCGGTGAACTGGCGCATGAACTTGAGTGTGCAGACCTGGGTGCCTTTGGTGAGGGCTGTCGCAACCGACTGGATTTCGTAACCGATGATGACCAGCCCGTCGATGGTGACGTCCGAGAAGTCGAAGCGGATCTGGGCGAGATTCCCGTAGGCATGCTCGCGGATGACGCGGAGCATCGTGGATCCCTCGGCGTGGGAGCCTTCCACGGCTTCGCGGGTCCGGTGGGTGCCCATGCGGTAGCTGGTGTAGCGCGCGATGAGGCCGTTTTGAAACAGAAGTGCGCGGGTGTTTCCCGGCCCGACATGGAGCACCAGCGTGGTGTCCTTGCGCATCCCGGGCAGGCTTTGCAAGCGGCGGCGTGTTTTCAGATAGATGAGCCGCGTCATTTCCCCGTCGTCGATGGTGGAGATGCGCAGTCCGCAGGCGATGCGGATGCGGTTCATGAATGTCTCGTGATTGGTCGCCTCGCTGAGGATGTTGGTGGCGACCGCGCGGGTCACGGCGTGGGGGTCGAGGCCGAGTTCTGAGAGGGATTTCTGGTAGCCCTTGATGATGGAGACGACGCGCTCGGTGGTGGACGCTCCGACCTCTCCATTGCGGAAAATATCGCGGGCGACAGGGGCGGGTTGTTCGAGGAAATCGACGGGTAAGAGCGACCCGTCCTCCGCACGTTCCGCGACCATCAGGGAGACCGAACTCGCGCCGATGTGCAAGGCGGTGAGGAGATTTTCGGCAACCTGTGCTTTTTTGGCGGGCTTGCGGACGTGCAGCATCAGACCAAGACAACGCGCAATCGGCGGCGGTTCAATCCCCAATATGTGACAAGGCGCATCTTGTGGCAGTCGGGGCTTGTCAGTGGGGCGGCGCGTCGCAATAAACCCGCCATGCCAGTCAGTGGAGCCTTGGAACGATATTGGGTAAGACCGGGTGAAGAATTCGAACTGGGGAAGATTGATGCCGGGGAGAAAGCGTTGTTCAACGGCAAGGACAAGACGGAGATCCTACCGCAGTTCGACGAATTGCAGGACCAGCTTCAGGAGCTCCAGAAAAAACTCTACGCGCAGAACAAACACCGCATCTTGGTGGTGATGCAGGCGATGGATACCGGCGGCAAGGACGGCTGCATCAAGCACGTTTTCTCACGCATCGATCCGCAGGGGATTCATGTCCGTTCGTTCAAGAAGCCAAGCGAGGAGGAACTGTCGTATGATTATCTCTGGCGGGTTCATTCCAAGGTTCCCCACAAGGGCGAGTTGGTCATCTTCAACCGCAGCCACTACGAGGACATTGTGGCGGTTAGAGTGAAGAAAATTTTCCCTGACGAGGTGTGGAAACGCCGGCAAAGGCACGTCATCGAGTTCGAACGCATGCTGGCCGAAGAGGGCACCACCATTGTGAAGATCTTCCTGCACATCTCGAAGGCGGAGCAAAAACGCCGCCTCGAGGCACGCCTTGCAGATCCGGTCAAGCACTGGAAGGCGAACCCGGATGACCTTGTGGACCGCGCTCACTGGGACGACTTCATGACCGCTTACGAAGACGTGATGATCAAGACTTCCACCGAATTCGCCCCCTGGTATGTGGTGCCTGCGGATCGCAAATGGTATCGGAACCTCTGTGTTGCCCGGATCATGTTAGATACGTTGCAAAAACTGAACATGGAATTCCCGCCGATCAGTTGGGATCCGAAATCGATCAAGATCGAGGACTGATGGTTAGATGGTTGAAGTCAAATCGCCAACCCCTGGCGACGATCGCAGCTGCGGGCTTTATCGGCTTCTTCATCTGGATCATCGTCATCGCCGACAAAGGCGAGGGAGTGCGCTGGTGGTCATTCATCGACAGCATTCCAGGGGGTGACAAGGCCGGGCACTTCGCACTGGTGGGCATTCTATCCTTTTTGTGCAACCTTGCGTTCACCCGGTGGACGGTTCGGAGGGTGTGGTCGGTCACTCCGGTCACCTGGGGGCTTTTTGTGTTGATCGCGCTGGAGGAATTCTCGCAAGGATTCATTCCACACCGGCATCTGGAATTCTTGGACTTGCTGGCCGATCTGGCAGGACTTGCGGCCGGGCAGATGCTAGCGATGCGATGTCAAGCGGGTGCTCTCCCGGGACTGCGAGTCTGCAGACTCGCCCGAGAAAAGATCGACAAAGCGAAGAAGCCAAGCCACTGACATTTGGCATCCCTTTCGCCAGCGAGTTCGGAGACTCGCGGTCCGGCGGGTTCAAATCACCCGCGACCAGAGCACCTTGAGGTAGCGGGATTCCGGGGAGTTTGAAAGCGTGGGATGATCCGGCCCGGCACCCGTGCGGTCGAACGTTTGCAACCGCATGTTCCGGCGGTGGGCGGAGGTGATGACGATTTGTTCAAACTCGCCGGCACCGAGCTGCCCGGAGCATGAACACGTCACGTAGAGTCCTTCCGGCGCGACGAGTTGCAGCGCGAGCTTGTTCATGTCCGCGTATTTCGCGATCCCGGTCTCGTCTTCGCGGCCATGGATGAACTTGGGCGGATCCGTGATGACGAGATCCCAGGTGCGGCCGTTTTCGATCATCGTCCGCGCCCAGGTGAAAGCATCGGCGTGGGTGAATTTCACCCGCACGTTGTTCAGGTTCGCGTTGCGCTTGGCCATCGCCACGGCTGTTTCGTCCAAATCCACGGCGGTCACCTCTTCGGCTCCTGCCAGAGCGGCCGAGATCCCGAAGCCGCCGGTATAACAGCAGAGATCCAGCACCGTCCGCCCTTGCGCCAGTGCGCCGAATTTCTTCCGGCTGTCGCGCTGGTCACAGAAGAATCCCGTTTTGTGGCCGTTGGAAAAATCCACTTCGTAGCGGATGCCGTGCTCACGGATTTTCACCGAGCGCACTTTGTCAGACTCCACGCCGCCGCGGTGGGGGATGCCTTCGATGCGGGCCAGGTCACTGTCCACGCTGACGACCACGCGCTGGGTGTCGAAGCTCTCGTGCAGCAGTGGCAGCCATTTCGGCAAACGCTGCCAGGCTGCTAGATTCGTGATTTCCACCGAGAGCACGTCGGCGAACTTGTCTGCCACGATCCCGGGGAGGAAATCCGCGTCGCCGTGGATCGCACGGTAGCTATCGGTTTCCGCGTCCAGCTTGAGCACCTTGCGCCGCAGGTTTGCCGCGCGGCGGATGGCGTTTTCGAAAAACGATTCGTCCTCCAGCTCCGCCAGTGAGTGGCTCACCACCCGCAGCGGCATCCTCGATTTCGGGTTCCACAGGCCCCAGCCGAAGGGCGTGCCTTCCTTCCCCAGCACCAGCACGAACGAGCCCGGCGACGCATCACGGGAAACCTCGCCGATCATTTTCGGCCAGATCGACGGGTGGAAACTTTGATACTTGAGTTGGACAGTCGGCACGGCGGCAACGAACGCTGAAATCGCTGCCGACTCAAGAATTAAGACGCCCGCCGCCCGGTCAGGATCTTGTAAAACGAGCGCGAACGGATCTCCTCCAGCGTCAACCCGGTCTCCAACGCCTCGGCCTCCGTGATCGCTCCGCAGGCGATGCCACGCAGGAAAAAGTTCAGCAATCCCTGCCCGGTCGCCGCGTCGTCGAACACGTCGCCAAAGAGTGAGGCCAACGCCGCTTTTTCCACGAATGCCTTCAACCGCCCGGACGCCGCTTCCAGACCTTCTAGGAAAAAGCTGTAAACTGCGGCGTAACGCGCCACGAACTGCGCCGGGTGCAGATCCCATCCCTGATAGATTCCATTCAGCAGCGAGTGCAAGTTGTCTTCGTAACCGAGCTTCCAAGCTCCATGTACCGCTGCGAAATTCCTTGCGATCTGCTCCACCGTCAGCCCTTCACCCCGGTGCGGTGCGACTGGCAGGATGTTCGTCGCCCCATCGGAAACGTGCACGCCGGTCCCTGCCAGAGAGACGATCATGTGCGCCCGCGCAAAGTCGCAGGTCGGGTGCCCCATCGCCTGATAGGCCGCAGTGATCCCGCTCGAAGCGGTGTAGTCGTAAACCCCGAAATGCAAGCTCCGGCAGCGACCTTCCGCCGCCTGGACGATGGCTAACAGCGGACAGTTTCCGTGCCGGTCGATGATGGACTGTGGTGTCTCGATCATCGGCTCAATGGGAATGCAGCCGTGCGGCAAACCGAGATTTTTCTCTAACATGGTCAACAGCGCCGCCGCTGCCGTGACCTGTGCCGCGAGCTGGACCTTGGGCAGCGTGACCACGAAATTCTCTGGCAGCTTGCCGCCTGTTTCCTTGACCAGTGTGGTGATAAATAGATCCAGTGTCCGGATCGCGCGGTCTCGCAGATCTTCGTTGAACGGCTTGATGCGAATCCCGATGAAGGGAGGCAAGGTTCCCGCCGCCATGCCCGCAGCGACCTGCTTCGCGCCTTGCTCGGCATGCCCGTCCTCCTCGCTGTCCACGCGGTTTCCATAACCATCTTCATAATCGAGGCGGAAATCCTCCACCGGCTCGCGTTTCAGTTTTTCCACGATCCGGGCATAGAGTTTTTCCGCGAAGGCGGGTTCCCAGTTCTCTCCCAGAACCCTGGTGAGTTCCGCCGCATCCGGCGCGTAGTCCCGCAGCGAGCGCAGCGCCACTTCGCCAAGTTTTCCGGTCGAGTCCGCTTTGAAAAGGTGCGCACCGCCATAGACGGTGTGCACCGCTTGCCGCCGGTCCGATTCGCCCGGATAGGTGGCCATGAACGCGCGGTTTTCCGCAGCGAGGGTTGTCACGATCGGCGCGAGATTTTCTGAAGTCAGGGTCGTTTGGCTCATGAGGAAACGTGAAAAAGGCGGCGTGTGCCGTCAAGGAAACCGAGGGCTGCATTTTCAACGCCAAGTTCCGCATGGATTGCGTCTTGTCGGTGCGGTGTGGGTTCCTAGGCTCGGCTTGTTGATGAAACCAATCGATTCCGAATACCTTTTCGCGCTGACCAATCCGGGATCGGAAAAAGCCCTGAAGCTCGAAGTGGAAACATCGGGACTCGGCTGGCGGCTCAGCTATCAGCGGCGCGGCATGGTGACCTTCAAGTGCGACCGATCGTTTTCTCTAGCAGACTTGGAACTCAATCTCGGCTGCGCCCGCCGGCTTTGCCTTTCCCTCGGGAAATCCGCGACCCGGGATGAAGCGGTCAGCCGCGCGAATCAGGTAGATCTCATCCATCACGCCCGATTCGCAGAGCGGAAAATGCAGGGTGTGGAAGGAGATGCGCCAGAGTTCGGCCAGCTCGTCGGCACCGTGGTCGAACTCGCGCCCGATGAATTCTGGACCGGTATCCACCGCCACACGCGTTTTCTCAGCCCGGCTCCGGCGGGCGACTCCGGCGTCGAAATGCCAGCGGATTCCCCGTCGCGGGCGTGGCTTAAGTTAGAAGAGGCCGCACGATTTTTTGATTTGAAGTTCACTCCTCACGACATCGTCGTAGAACTCGGCTGCGCCCCTGGTGGCGTGGTGCTCGCACTTCTAAACCGCGGCGTCTCCGTCATCGGCGTGGACCCCGCGAAAATGGCGGATGTCGTGATGGCCTCGGCAATCACCCCTCGCGAC
>JBOFET010000100.1:0-2225 GCA_051648225.1 Luteolibacter sp. | reverse complement strand
GTGCGGAGCAGTGAAAATTCCAAGATTCTGCTCCTGCGGCGGCACCTTAAAGTTCGCCCATTGCGCCTTGTTCGGGTTGTCGCCGAGGAAGGCCACCGGCGTCCCGGTCTTGTCGAGAATTGTCACCCGCGCCTTGAGCTCGGCCACCGCCGCTTCATCGCCTAGGATGCTGACCGCACAGGGCAGGCGCAGGTTGCTGGCATGTACGCCGATCCAGTTTCCTTCCAGATCGAAGTGGACCAGCCGGTTCTTCGCACGGTCCGCCACCAAAAGCCGCGGCGCGCCGAAGCGCGTATCGATGGCCAAGCCGTGCGGGGTGTCGAACTGTTGCTCGTCCTTGCCCTTGCTGCCGAAGGACTTGAGCAGTTTTCCTGACGTGTCGAATTTGTGCACCATGTTCGCTCCATAGCCCGTGGCGGCGAAAATGCTGCCGTCCGGTGCGACGGTGACCGCCGTGAGGCCCTTCCACGTGCCGGGAATCTCGCCGGTGGTGGCGTTCGGGATTTCCAGCAGGATTTTTCCTTCCGTGTCGATCTTGCAAACCCGCTGCGGTGGCTTGTTGCCATTGAGTTGGGCGCCGTAGATCACGGTTTTTCCATCCTCCTTGCGAATCGCCATCGCGTGAAAACCCCGGCACTCCGGGGCGATGGTGCGCAGCAGCTTCCCGTCCGGTTGATAGACCAGCACCGACATCGCGGAATCCGTGGAGACGTAAATCAGCCCGTTTTCGTCATCCACCACCACGCCGCCGTGGGTGGGGCCGATGATTTTTCCATCGGGAAGCTCGCCCCAGTGTGGCACCGCCTCGAAGGTCCAGGATCCATTCCCGGTCAGCACTGCGGTGTGCGGCCCATTTCCCGGTTGGACGCCCGGTTCGGGGTGCGCGAAAACGAGCGGAGCGATGAGAATCGGGATGAAATAGCGCATGAGATCCACAGATTTTCGGATTTTCCCGTGTCCTTCAAGAGACAATGTCGGATCTCCCTCGAATCGAAGTAAATCCGATTTTTTGTTGCCCGCCAGTGGATCGTGAGCGAGAGACCGCCATCGATTCACCCATGTCCGAGCCAGATCCCAAGCCAACCCGGGCATTTTTGCCATATCCGGTCTCCACCCTCAGCCCACCGATCATCCCGAACGACCTCACCTCGTTCAAATCCCGTGGAATCTCCCAAGTGGAGCGCGATCTCCAGCAGAAGCTGAAGGAAATCCGGGAAACCTACCTCGCCACGATCGACCACTTTAACTGGAACAAACTGGTGTATGAGGCGGAGATCCAGTTCGAACCCATCATCGGCGGCACCTATCACCTCTACGAGATGCGTGGACGCAAGATGCTCTCGATGATTTCTCCGGACGAGTGGCCACAAAAGCACCTCGCAACGGTGCGGCTCAACATGGATCGCCAGTGGAAAATCGTTGAAACCGGCACGGGAGTGGATTCCCGCGAGCTCTTCGGCAGCGTGGAAATGTGAGATTTCCGCATCAAGGCAACTTGGCACTTGGCAGCGGGGGTGGGTGGCATAAACCAAGCGAATGGTGCTCGGCATTCTTGGTTCTGGATCCGGTTCAAACATGCAGGCGATCCTCGATGCGATCGATGCTGGTGCGCTCGAAGCCCGAATCGCTCTCGTGCTTTCAGACCAGCCAGGTGCCTTCATTCTCGAGCGTGCCCGCAAACGCGGAATCGAAACCGGCGTGATTGATTGCCGGGGATTCAAGACAAAATTCCCGGAAGAAGCGCAGCAGGAAACCGCCGCGCGCCTCAAAGCTGTGGGTGTCGAAGCTGTCTGTCTCGCTGGATTTCTGCGGCTCGTGAAGCGCCCGCTGCTCGATGCTTTCCCTCACCGGATTCTCAATATCCACCCGTCTCTTCTACCCGCTTTCCCCGGCCTGGAGTCATGGAAACAGGCGCTAGCAGCCGGTGCGAAGGAAGCCGGCTGCACCGTGCACTTGGTGGATGAGGGCATGGACACCGGCCCTATCATCTTACAGGAAGCGGTGCCGATTCTAGCAGCGGATACGGCGGAGTCTCTCCACGCCCGCATCCAAGTGGTGGAGCATCGGCTCTATCCGGAGGCGATCCGTCTGCTGGAGCGCTGACTTGAGTCCGCCTGGCTGTAGGATCGCGTGGCTCGAGATGAAACAAGCCTGCTAAAGCATCATGCCTTTGCGAATGAGGAAGAATAACCGGATCTCCTACACCAACGGTGTTCCGACCTCCA
>JBOFET010000099.1:0-2915 GCA_051648225.1 Luteolibacter sp. | reverse complement strand
CTACCAAGTGCTAAGAGTCCGGAGTTTGAAGTTGTCCCTTTGGCAACCCCAGTGCTCGTGGTGAGTACAGTTACGCCATCGCTGGTGATCGTGCCGCCGAGGGTGAGGTTTCCTTGGAGGGTCATGTTGCCGTTTTTGTAAACTGTCAGGGCGTTGGAAGGAACTTTAGGAACAAAAACCTCAACTGTCTCTTCATCTCCGGCATCCTCGTCATAATAATAGGCAGGAGATCCGTTGCCGATTTCAAATAGCGGATCACTGAGATTCCAAGCGCTCGGACTGCCTCCCCCAACATTGGAGCGCCCGAAAGCAGTAGAGTTCATGGAATCGGCACGGACGTCCTGCCCCATCGCAGCGGAAGCGAAACCGCTAGCTCTACCTTGAATTCCCATCGCAGTGGAACCTTCACCGCTCGCACTAGAGTAGTTTCCCATCGCGGTTGAATAAGAACCGGTGGCTACGGAAAGAAAACCCAAAGCGGTGGAGACGTACCCGCTGGCTAAGGAGTTGAAACCCAACGCGGTGGAAACTGGACCGCTAGCTGTGGAGAAACTTCCCATCGCGATGGAACCTGAACCGCTGGCTGTGGTGTTAACCCCCGTCGCAGTTGAATGGACACCACTCGCCGTGCAATTGGATCCCGATGCAAAGGAGTAATCCCCCATTGCGCCCTCTTGCCATTGGGGAGCGTTTCCGTAGCCCACACGGAAAGCAGATCTTCTTGCATACCAAAGCATACGAGAGCCAGAAGTTTGGTAGGTTGGATTTAGAAGCGGACTTACATTGTGTCGCCCTTCAGCAACGAAGGTGCCGTCACCGGTGGCGGCAGAACCCGTGCCGTCACCCACACGAACACTGGGGAATAGGGTCTGTGCCAGCCCTGTATGGATGAATGGAAAGGATGCCAGGGTGGCGAGGAGGCATGAATTCAACAGGGATTTTGAGGCGAGTTTGTTTTTCATGGGGATTTCGAGGTTGAGTGGTCGGACGATGAAGAGAGCGGGAAAAGATTTGGTGATGAGGGATGAAGATTGAGAAATTGAGAGGTCTGCAAAGATGTGGCCCTGTAGGTGAACTGTCTATTGGTCTAGACTAGCGGGCGGATGCTGGGATGCGGAATGGCGGATAGCGGCGGTGTGCATGGCTTCGACGAGAGGGGCGTTCTCTTGATGCCATTTTCCCATGGCTTGGTGCCGTTCTTCCGGGGTCGCGTCGTGGAGTTGATTGTTGATTTCCGCCTGTCCCTTCATGATGGCGTGACGGGCGGTGAGTAGGTGGCGAAGCTCCGGTTCGGCACCATCCGGGATGATGGGTTCTTTGGGAACGTGCATGCGGAGCGGCCGGGATTCTGCGCCCATCTGGATGGCGAGTTGCTGCTGTGCCGCAAGAGCCTCGGCGTTTTCCTTGTGCCATTGTTCCATGGCTTGGTGCTGCTCTTCTGGGGTGGCATTGGCTAAACCCCGCATGAGCTGCTGATGACTCCGCATGAGTTTCGCGCGACTGGCGTGAAAGGCGACTGTGGTCTCTGATGAAGTTGAGGAGCTGTTGTCCGCTTGGGCAGCTGGCGGATGGGGAACGGATGGCTTGGGATAGGTTCGTGCGGGCCGTTCGGTGCGAACGGGGGTGGCAGCGGTGGGGTGGGATGGCTGGTCGTGGTTGTGTGGTTTTCCCATGTTTCCCCATACGATGCATAAGGCGATGACGAGGAGGACCAGCGCGGTGCAGGTCAGGACTCGGGATGCTTGGTTGCCTTGGGTCATGGATCGAAGGGGACTGAGTAACAGGAGGATCTGGGAGCGTTAGGCCGGGGTCACTGGTGTGGGATTTTCCGCGGGGGTCTCCGGCTTGCTGCCGGGTTGGGAGACGGCGCTGCGGGCGAGGAGGTATTCTTGGTAGAACGGGGTGCCCTTGAACTGGAGGACGAGCTTATCGAGGCCTTTTTCCAACAGGCGGTCGATCTCTTCCAGGGTGGTGGCGAGGTTTTCGGTGGCGGCGGTCTTGGTGCCGCGGGCGGTGCGGGGGCTTCCGAGGAGGAGATTGTAAGTCTCGATGTGGGTTTCCAACAGATCGAGTTTGCCCTCAGTGAGGCCGACGCTGAGGAGGGCGTGGCTCAGGGGGCCGGCGCCAGGGGCGGGAATGGCCCGGGCGAGGATGAGTAGCTCGGTGGCTTGGTCGTCCACGAGCGAGTCCGGGAGGGCGGCAAGGGTGCTGGGGAGGAGGTCGGCTTTGGCTTCGAGGATGGGGTCTTCCCGGAGGAGGGCGAGGGAGCAAAGGGCGCCGCTGGTCTCAAGGATGCTGGCGATGAGGGTGGCGCGGGCAGCCTGCTTGGCATCGGTGATGCCGGTGGTGTTGCTGGTCTGGATGAGGATGCAGGCGTCTGCGTAGGAGATCTTGGCGAGGAAGCGGTCGTAGAGGGCGGCCCAAGCGGGCAGGCTGGAGGTGAGGGCGCGGGAAGTTTCTTTTCCGCAGAGGTTGCGGGTGGCGAGGTGGCTGTTGTATCTGGCGCGCTGGCGATCGTTCATGGGGTGGTGTTTTCTGTAAATGACTGGTGATGAGGAGTTTTTACGGACGTAGATGGATTTCTGGCAGGTGTGGACGGGGTTTTGAAAGGTGCGGAGGTCTTTGCAGGGCCGTGGATGGGGTTTGGGAAAACGCGGGTGGGGTTCAGACGGCTGGAGATTGGGTTTTGACGGATGCAGGGGGCTTCTGAGAATTGCAGGGGATGTTCGGGCGGTGGTGGATGGGGTTCTGGCGAGGAGAGCGGTCTTCTAAGTGGCGGTGATGGTGTTCCGAAGCTCGCACTTGACGTTTTGATGGTGTGAACTCGGGTTCTGACGGCGGCGCGGGCTGGTTTGGGCGAGGGGCTGATGTCGGTAGAGTCAGAAAACGTCTATCACCTATTTTTTTCTAATCTA
>JBOFET010000098.1:0-43104 GCA_051648225.1 Luteolibacter sp. | reverse complement strand
ATCCTGCCTTCGGTTGTGTAAACCGCTGTCCTGACATCCGACAATTCCTTAGCTGCGCCAGACACGAAGACCTCGCCGTAAATCGCCGACAGCCGCTTCAGCAATTCCTCATCCGAAAGCCCAGCCTCCGCCATCGGCGGAACCTCCAGCAAAAGATGAAAGTGGTTATCCATTAGACAGTAGGAAAGCACCCGACACCCCGTGAAATTCTCCTGCATGCGCATCAGAGTCCGGAATTTTTCTTTCTCCCTCGTCTTCAGCACAAACTGCCGATCCACCACGCGAGAAATCACATGGTAGATTACGGGTTTCCTGGTGGATTTCCGCCACTCAGCCAACCAACGCGCACGTCTCATGCTGAAGTGCTATCGCAGCGGAAGAGCGTTGGCAAGAAACGAATATGATTAAAGGCCCGTCCCGTAGTGATCATAGGCCTTTTTAAAACCTACACGAACCACAAACAATCCCACACACCCGACAGCCTGTTTTACGCGCTCGGCAAGTCATCTGACACGCACGGCTCTCGCACGTGTAGCGACTCATCTCGCGCACCCGGCAACTCATCTTGCCAACTCCGCGACTGATCGCTCGCGCCCGGCAGGCAATATCACACGGAGGCCCGGGAGTCTTTTTGGACCGCGTATTCGAAACCTAACTCTAGGACACACCGCAGCCGAAGCACTTGAATCGCTCCGCGAGGTCATTCTACTGCTTCCGGAAAATCGCCGTGAAGATACCTCCGCCAGCTTGGACTGTGGGGAAATACGTTAGAACCGCATGTTCCACGCATTTGAAAGGTTTTCCCGTCCCGAAGCCTGCTCCGTGACAGGCGAAAACCGCTGAGTTCCTTGGAATTCAGCGGCTTTCATTGGTTGCGGGAGTAGGATTTGAACCTACGACCTTCAGGTTATGAGCCTGACGAGCTACCTGGCTGCTCCATCCCGCGATTTGAACCATGCGCTTTTCAGCGCGGGGCGAGATGATTAGGGGCGCAGGATTCGATTCGCAAGGGAAATTTTGCCATTGTTGGAAGTTCGTGCTTTGGTGGCGGTGCCATGATTAAGACGCCTGCGATGATCATTCTTCCCGAACGCGAGTGGAAAGAACGCGCGGCGGCGCATCGGGTCCGGGCGGAGCGGCACACGGTGGCGGCTAGACGGCGGCGGGACCATGGCGAGCCACATCCGGTGGAGGATTTCCTCTTTCAGTATTATCCCTATCCGTTCGCTCTTCTGGAAATCTGGCACCCGGGATGCGGGGTAGGCTTTGAGTGGAAAGAACCGGGAACTCCGCCGTATTCGGAAAAATACCATTCGATCGAGGCCGGAGTGTTTTTCGCGGATCCACGGCGCTTGACGATAGGCGGGCGGCAACGTTTGAAATGGATTTCCGAGTTGCTAGCAGCCACCCGGCAACGGCCGCCCAATTTCGCCTGCCACGGGCTGCACGAATGGGCGATGGTCTATCAGGGCAAGGAGGTCAGACACGAGAAGACCGCTCCCCTGAGACTGCGGCAGGCGGAAATCGACGCGTTGGTGGAGTCGCGGGCGATTTGTTGTTCGCATCACGACGCATTCCGGTTTTTCGCGGCGGAGGCACGGCCGATGAACCGGCTGCAACCGACGTTAGAAAGCAGGACTTCGCTTGAGCAACCGGGCTGCGTGCACGCGAACATGGATCTCTACAAATGGGCGGCCAAGTCGATGCCGTGGATCGGTTCGGAGTTGTTGCTGGACTGCTTCGAACTCGCGCTGGAGCTGCGGGATCTGGACATGCGGGCGAGTCCTTACGACCTGACAGCGTGGGCGAGGGAACCGATTCGCATTGAGACCGCCGATGGTCGCCGGATCTATGAGAGCGAGCAGCGGAGGCTCGCCGAAAAGGCCGCTCCACTGCGGGCGAGATTGATTGCGGGGCTTGCCACCGTGGACGGGAAATCGGTCTAACTCCACCTGCCCTCGACATTTGGACCGCGCACGGTTCATGAGCCAGGCTTGCGGGAAGGATGCCATCAAACCACGACCGGGTTGCTAGGAACTCAGCCCTATCTGCGGGCATCGCACCAGATCCTTCCAAGGGTTTTCGTGAGCTTCATTGTTGGCATCCCGATTGCTCCCACTTGTTAAGGGTTCCAAAGTGATTCGAAATTGACTCACAAAATCCGTTGACATCCATGGGCCTTTTATTAGTTCCAAGCGTCGAAGGGTCGTTGTTTCAACTTCGCCTCATCCCCCTCAAGTCCCCCCCGACCTGGTGGTCCACGAGCACAACCTCACTTCCCCCTCAATTCACATGGTTCCGCAAAGTCATGCGCGAAGAGATTCGCACGTGCGCGACAAGCTGGTCCTGGGCATCCTGATTCTTTTCGGGTCATTGCCCGGCGGCTTGGCGGCGGCACCGACATCGATCACACTCGCGGCCTCACCCGTGCAAGAGAACACGGCGGCGCGGACCTTGGCCGGAACCTTCACGGTGACGGACGCGACGCAGCCGAGCGGGCATGAAATCGATCTGGTGGCAGGCCAAGGTGACGCGCACAACCCATTATTCTTCACCGAGGGAAACAAACTCCGAATCCGCGAACCGCTCGATCATGAACAAGTTGGCGGCACGTTAAGCATCCGGGTGAGGGCGGCGGATGCGGTTTCCGCTTTCACCGAGCAGGTGTTCACCGTGATTCTCACGGACAATCGGACCGAAGATGCGGACCGCGACGGACTGAGTGAAACTGCCGAGGAGGATCAGCATGGAACGAGTGACCTCAAGCCGGACAGCGACCACGACGGCATCGGCGATGCGGCGGAAATCCTGGACCAAACTTCACCGACTAACCCATTGGTATTTTCCGACTATCCGCTCGTCGCCTGGGGCGCGAATGATGCGGGTTCCACCGCCGTTCCATATGGTAGAACGTATGCCGCATTGAGCGCGGGAGGCGTGCATGCCACCGCGAAGCGCTACAACAGATCGGTCATCACCTGGGGAGGACACGGCGCACTGGGTCAGATGGCAGTGCCCGGGACGCTGGGTCCCGTGGCGAGTGTTTGCACGGGCGGGGAGCTGTGGCGCGTCAACCACGCACACACGGTCGCCGTGTTGTCTGATAAAACGGTGGTCGCCTGGGGAAACAATGATAGCGGCCAGACGACGATTCCTTCCGGCTTGATGGACGTGGTCGAAGTATCTGCTGGACGGGCGCACAGCCTCGCGCTCCGCAGTAATGGCTCGGTGGTGGCGTGGGGAAACAACCAACAAGGCCAGTGCGACGTGCCGCCGGGTCTCGGGGCAGTGGTCTCGGTCAAGGCCGGCGGACACTACAGCCTTGCCCTCAAGGGAGACGGCACCGTCGCCGCCTGGGGCAAATTTTTCGACGGTGTCGAATGGATCCCCCTGCAAGTGCCTCAAGGGTTGGCGAATGTGGTCGAGATTTCCGCTGGCTGGTTCCACGCCCTCGCCTTGCGCCAGGATGGCAGCGTGGTGGCCTGGGGGAGCAATTCCCATGGTCAGACCAGCGTGCCACCCACTGCCACCGGGGTGATTTCACTTGCGGCGGGCGGTTTTCACAGTCTCGCGCTCACCACAGGTGGTGGAGTGGTGGCCTGGGGTGCCAACCAAGAGGGCCAGTCCAGCGTCCCTCCTGCCGGACAACTCCAAGTCGCTTCCGTCGCCGCGGGCGGTTTCTACTCACTCGCATTGAGGAAATCCGCAGGGCTTCCAGGGTTCACCAGCCTGGGTAGAATTATCACTGCTCCGGGTGCTCCCGTGGAGCATCCAGTGCGTGTTTCAAATGCGACGGCTGTCGGTTTCACCGCATCGGGGCTGCCCAATGGACTGGTTCTGAGTCCGCTGACAGGCGTCATCACGGGATCCGTAACCGCACCTGTCCGGGCAGTGGCCCGCCTGAGGGTGACTACGGACAAAGGCCTGATCGAACAAACGCTTTGGATTTCCGCCAACCAGGGTCAAGCGCCCACTCAAATTTTCCTGAATCCCGCTTCGATTGTCGAAAACAGTCCGGGAAATACCCTGATCGGGGCACTTACCTCGCAGGACGCGGGTGGGGCGGATGCCCACGCGTTCCAACTGGTGGAAGGTGCAGGCGCCGAGCACAACCGACATTTCCGGATCCAAGACGGCTCGCTACGGACGGCGGCGGCGTTTGATTTGGATTTCGAGACCGCCACGCTGCCCTTGACGGTCCGAGTAAGGGCGACGGATTCATTTTTGAACACCTATGAAGCGATCATCGCCGTGAACTTTATCGATGATCGCTCGGAAGATGCAGACGGTGACGGTCTCAGCGAAGCGGACGAGGAGGACATCCACCTCACAAGCGACCTCTCACCAGACAGCGATGGGGACGGCTTTGGCGATTCGCTGGAAGTGATGTTGGTTTCCGAAGGGGACAATTCCGCGAGCATGCCCGAAGGGTCGGTGCTGGTCGCCTGGGGTGCGGATGCGGCGGCGCAATCGAGCGTGCCGACCGGATTGGGAAATGTCGTCGCGATCGCATCCGGAGAATCCCACCATCTCGCGCTGCGGGCGGATGGGACGGTCTTGGGTTGGGGTGAAAACAATGACGGTCAAGCGGCACCTCCCGGCGGAGCGTCCGACCTGGCAGGCATCGCGGCAGGAGGGTTTCACAGCTTGGGACTCCGCTCGGACGGAACCGTCACCGGAAGGGGGCGCAATACAGAAGGCCAGGCACACGCACCCGGCGGACTCATGGGCGTGGTGCAGGTGGCAGCCGGAAAATTTCACAGCCTTGCCTTAAAGAGGGATGGTTCAATCACCGCATGGGGTCGCAATGCAGAGCAGCAATGTGATGTGCCTGTCGGCCTCGGCACCGCCGTGGCGGTCGCTGCGGGTGACGACTTCAGCGTGGCCCTCCTCAATGACGGCACTCTTTCCAGCTGGGGAACCGGCGTAGCGGGGACGGGCGGAATCATTTCCGCAGGAGGAGAGTTAGTGGTGGAGGTGGCGGCGGGTGGTGCTCATGGATTGGCACTGCGCGCGGACGGAACCGTCTTCGGCTGGGGGGAAAATGGCAGTGGCCAGATCGTCCCTCCTCCGGGTCTTACCGATGTGGTCGCGATCGCGGCAGGTAGCAGCCACAGCATGGCACTCAAAGGTGACGGCACGGTCGTCGTCTGGGGAAATCCCCCGGAGGTAACACCCTACGATGCACGTGACTTGGACCGAATTTCCTCCGGCGGTTCCCAGTTTCTGGCCTTGCGCCGCGAGATCAACCCGCCGGATGTGATCGAGGAACCGCCGCTCGAAGCTTCCCAGGCGATGACGGTCAATCACCAGATCCGTGCGAGCGGGGGCACTCCCTTGAGCTACGCAGTCCTCGGCCTCCAGGAAGACCTCCAACTGGACCCGCTGACGGGAGTGATTTCAGGCGTCGTCGCCACGGGGAAGCTGCGCGCCGTGCGGATGATGATCAAGACCGACACCGGGGTGGCCTCCAAGGTAGTGCCGGTCAATACCCGCGACGGTGTCATCCCCGAGGGACTCACCTTGGAATCAACTCCTGTGATAGAAACCGCGTCTGCTTCGACCCATGTGGGTTCCTTCGCGGTTTTCGACCGGGATCCGCTCGACGCTCACACGTTTGAGCTGATCGACGGAACCGGTTCGGAGGACAACCCGCACTTCGCCATTTCTGGCAATCAGCTCGTGGTCGGTCCAGCAGGCGACCTCGATTTTGAAGCGTTGGGAGACACTCTGTCCATTCGTGTCAAAGCGTCAGACTCAGCGGGAAAGAGCATCGACCGGAGATTTACCATCAAGCTTCTCAACGACTGGAGTGAAGATGAGGATTTGGACGGACTCAACGAATCAGAAGAAGCCTATCAGGTCTGGGCTGGCTCTCGAAACCTCCAGGGTAATGACGCGCTACCGAACGCACAGGCTGCCGGTGGGGTGGAGAATTTGATCCGTTATTCTTTCCCGGTTGATGATGTGGATTCAACCGCGATTGCCTCCGTTGCGACGATCTATGAAGCGGAATCCGCAGAGCTATCCGGTCCTGTCGTGCAAACGAGGAACTTGGGTTTCACAGGCTCAGGCTACGGCGATTTCACGAATTCTAGCAACGATTTCATTCAATGGAACATCATGGTTCCGGTATCTCAGATTTATGAAGTCGGCTTCCGCTATGCATTGGCCACAGGACCAGCGGCAGGACGCCCGCTCGAACTGAGCGTGAACGGGGTGGTGGCAGTTACGAGCCAGCCTTTTCCAGTGACAGGACCGAGTTGGGAGAATTGGATCACACGCTGGGTGAATCTCCCGCTAGTTGCCGGTCCGAATCTGGTGAAACTGAGGGCGATTGGTTTCAGCGGAGGCAATTTCGATCACCTCCAGGTCCGGCTCACTCCACTACTCAACGAACTCAGGGGCAGACAGGGCACTCCGTCCGTAAGTCTGCGAAGGGAAGCGCACGGCGACCTTGTTCAGATCCGCTACATCCGCCGCCGTGATGCTGGATTGATTTTCTCGGTGATGCACAGCACGGAACTGGAAGCCTCCACCATGCAGGCGCTGGGCGGAGTTCCGATCGTGATAGGACTTGATAGAAACTGGGAGTTGGTGACGGTCGAGCAGCGGGTTCCGACGAGTCTCCGACGCTTTGTCTGCCTTGGGGTCGAGTTCCCCTAGCCCATTTCCCGTCCATCCACTCAGAGCCTAGCCCCATGTTGAATCTGACCGTCATGCACCGATTTCGGAACTACTGGACACGTCCTGCCGCAGCGGTAGTGCTCGCAATCGCAGGATCGCTCTGCATCTCCTCGCTTGCGAATGCGGAATCCGCCACTTCGATCTCGAAAGACGGCATCACTTGGACCTTCACCCAAAGTCATCCCGTCGGGCAATTTGCCAATGGCGAATGGTGGGTGGTGGGACCTGTCACTCTCGACGCCATTACCCCGGCGTGGGACGGGGTAAGGCACGGCACCGTGCTCAACCCGATGGCCAGTGACACCGACCAGGGATTCGACACGCGGATTGACAACACCACTTTCAGAGCAGCGTTAAACATCGCGGATGATCTGCCCGTGGCGGTGCCGAACCATACCTCCGTCGTCAGCGTCAAAAGCTTTCAGGAAGAGGACACGGAGGACCCGCCGATCCTGGAAAGCATCGCCATTCTCACCGTCCTCTCCTCCGCGCCGCCGGCCGGGTCCTTCCGGCCACCTTACGCTGGTCACGACAAGACGATTCTCGGGAAGGTGGAGGATCTGGACTACACCTTTCTCAAAACCTTCGCGCCTGTGCCAAGCACACCGAGCAAGACATCCATCGACGACGAACCCTTGCGGTTCCCCATTCTGGATCTGTTAAAAAACTGGCAGAACTCCGGCATGAAAGTCCAAGCGGCGGGAGTGGATCACAACTACGGACGCCAGATCGCTTACAAGGCGGCGGACGTGGCCCTTTGGCTCAATCTGAATTATCCCGTGCAGGAAAAAGAATCCGTCATGATCAAAGCGGTGCAGCGGGGCATCGACGTCTATGGCCTCGCCCGCCATGGCGACATGGAATGGCAGCGGAATGGTGGCCACAACCTCGGGCGGAAAATGTATCTCGTGCTGGCGGCAAAGGCACTCAACCATGAGGGCATGCTCGAGTGGTGCGACGGTACTAGAGGGATTTTCCAAGAAGACACCCAGCACTTCTATGTGACTCAAAGCGACATCGACACGCCGCGTGCCACTCCTGATTTGGCACCGTTCACCCAAGTCATGCTGGGCATGCCGGAATGGTCCAGCAACCCGGTGAGTCCGGAAGAGCGGCTGCTGATGGGGTCCGAGTGGGACAAGGCCTACCGGGTCCAAAACGGCGCGCCCAACACCGGAATCGCCCTGGCTGCCAATTTGATGGGTCTGCGAGATTTGTGGAACCGCGAGCCATTTTTCGAATACATCGAGGATCGCTTCTGGCCCGAGGAAAATCAAAAAAGGGCGAAAGCCCTCAACAAGATCTATCCGTTCCACGCGGAAATGTGGGATGCCTACCACATTTCCGAGTGAATCCGGGAAACCCGGGCCTGCTCAGAACAGGCTTGGCAAATCCGTGAATTCACCCATGTTCCCGCACTTGCCTGCGACGCACCAACCACCGATGAACCATCCAACAGACTTGCCTAGGATACTCGGCCTGACATTCGGAGACCCCTTCTCGGCGAAGACCTATTCCGGGGTGCCCTACCATCTGTTTCAGGAACTGGAAAGATATGGGTGTCTCACAGGCAGACTGAATGCCAACCAGACAAGTCAGTTCGACGCGATCCACGGGATTGTCGATTGGCACCGGACCATGGCTGCCAAACGGATACGCCGGAATGCTTTCTGGCGGTATCTGCCGGAAAACATGGCGAGACTAACTTCAAGAATCGAATCCAAGTTGAAGGCAATGCCGGAATTCGACGTGGCGTTTCAGGTAGGCGTGGCCGGAATACCCAAGTTTGGAAATTTCCTCGCGGCCCATGTTGAAATATCCGTTTCCGCCGCCGCAACGCTGCCGGTGTATTCCGAAAACTATGGTTTTGCGAGGTCCTCCCGGAGATTCCTGTCGAGGGCGGTTCAGGGAGAAAAGAACTTTCTGGATGCCTGCGATCTCATCTGGACGAACTCGGAATGGACAGCGGAAACATTCGCCGAATACGGGATCCCGCGGGAGAAGTTATTTGTCCATGCCCCAGGGTGCAATGTGCCCGATCCGGGATTGATCGAGAGGGACTGGGAGACACCGCACGTGCTTTTCGTCGGCAAGGACTGGGTGCGAAAAGGCGGCCCGGAGTTGATCGAGGCATTCAGGATCCTCCGGTCCCGGCACCCCGATGCCCGGCTCACCGTCATCGGATGCGATCCCAAGCTCGACGAACCCGGCGTGACCACATTTGGGTTCGTTGACGTCTCCACTCCTGCAGGACGCAAGACGATTTCCGATGCCTATCACACGGCGACGATGTTCTGCATGCCGAGTTCCTGGGAGAGCGTGGGCCTTGTCTATATGGAAGCCGCTCTCCATGGACTTCCCCTCATCATGTTAGCGGGCCAAGGGCGCGAAAAGATTTTCCCCCCCAGCATGTCGATCACACTCAAGGATTCGAATGTCGCCGATCTAGCGGATGCGCTATTTCTTCTCTCGTCCGATCCGGACCTTTCCCACCGCATGGGAAGCGCGGGCAGGGAGCATGTTTTAGGAAACTATTCCTGGCCAGTGGTGGCCTCGCGCTTTCTCAAGGCAATCGAGCTGAAGCGCAAACACTCCTAACACTTCACTGGCAGATTTGACGCACCGTGGTGTTTTTTGCGTCGGCGCAACGTGAGAAAATACAAGGTCGCTGCGATTCCCAAAAGCATGGGTGAGGAAGGCTCCGGCACGTTTTCAACCGTCGTCACGGACAGCTTCATGTAATCCACGGCGGTCTCATCCCCCACCGTGACATCGAGGAACTGATAGCTGTTCAGCCATGGAATGAAGTTCAAGGTTCCCCCAGACGCCAGCGGCACTGCCGCAAGATCGATGAGGATCGTCGCCTGCTGTCCTGCGGCCCAGCCACCGAGTAATCCGGTCGGGTCGGACTCCGTGAAAGAACTGCTCGCGGGCGGATTGAGATAAGGTCCGAAGGAACGTCCCCAGACCACCGCTTCCGAAAAATCCGTCGTCGCCGAGTCCACAAACGACAGGAAAATCCCATCCGTCTCGATCCCATTGGCCGAACTCGCACGGACGCTCACCTCCAGAGTGGCGGAAACGATACCGGTCGGAAGTGTCGAAAAGGTATGTGCCACAAAGGTATTGGCGGTTCCACCGTTGAGCCCTGCCGTCATGTCGAAGTTCTGCACTCCGCCCCGCAAGTCGAGAACGCGGCGCAAGTGATCACTCGGACTCGCAGGATCTCCCGGCCCTGCGAACTGATCCTCCAGTCCCGCCACACTCACCTGCGCGGCAGCGGGCAGCGTGATGAAGACAGCCAGGACAATCAACCTCCACCATCCACTGCCGATCATTGTGAGGAATACAGAACGGATCGGTGAACAAAGTTTGCTTGATCGATGAAACATACCGACGGGACAAATCAAACCGTGGGTTTTCACCTCTAGCAGCGGAGTGGCCATGTTTTCCAGATTCAGGGGGAGCATCGTGGTGTGAGCGACCAGATTTGATGGAACTTCCGGTTGCTGTTTTGTGAATAACGTCTTTCGACTCATCCGCCAAGGCGAAAACCAGCCGCAATCCCCAGACGACCTACCTTCACCAAACAATTTCCGTCAATAAATGGGATTGAGGAATCCGCTTGTCGCCCTCACCTTTTGGCCCTCACGACTTCCATCCACTCCTTCACATGCTTCTCCACTTTTTCAAAATGAACGGTGCCGGCAATGACTTCATCGTCGTTGATAACCGCGACCTCTCGCTTTCCAAAGAACTCGACGCGGACACCATCGCCGCACTCTGTGACCGCCACCGCGGGATCGGCGCGGATGGATTACTCGCCGTGGAGCCGTCCCAAAAGGGCGCGGATTTCCGGTTCCGCTACTACAATGCGGATGGCGGCGAAGCCGAAATGTGCGGCAACGGCGCGCGCTGCTTCGGGCGGTTCACCGCACACCTCGGAGAGATCGTCCTGAAAAAAGTCACCTTCGAGACCATCGCCGGCACGCTTGCGGCGGAAATGATCGGCGAGGATGTCCGCATCGCCATGTCCGAACCTAAGGACCTGAAGCTCGCCACCGACGCCGAAATCCCCGGCTTCGGGCCACCGCTGCACTTCATCAACACCGGCGTCCCCCACGTCGTCGCCTTTCTCGCCAACCCGGAAGCGCTCGATGAATTCGACGTTTACAACCACGGAGCCGCGATCCGTAACCATCCGGCATTCGCCCCAGCCGGCACCAATGCGAACTTCGCCGCCGTGCTCTCGCCCAGCCATATCTCCATCCGCACTTACGAGCGCGGTGTGGAGGACGAAACCCTCGCCTGCGGCACCGGCATGGTCGCCTCCGCACTGATCCACCACCTGCTCACCGGCGCTCCGAGTCCGATCAAGGTGGACGTGGAAGGTGGCGACACTCTCGAGATCGGCTTTGAAAAAACCGGCGACCAGTCATTCAAAAACGTCACCCTCACCGGACCCGCCGACTTTGTATTCGAAGGGGAAATCGATATCTAACTCGATTCCCGTCCCCTGCTAGATGTTCATTTCATTGAGCATCTTCGTCGCCTCGTCGAGTTGGCGCATGAGACCCTGGAACGCCACAACCATCATCCAGCAGGTGCCCAAGATGACGAGGGTGAGCGCCACTTTCACGGCCGGATGCCACTTCGGACGCAGCCAGACCAACGGCAACGCGACGGGCGGCAGGGTCACGAAGGTCAGGACAATGAAGGCGGTTTTCAAATACCACGGCAGCGCATCGGCCGGAAGTGCAGGAGGGCCGGCGCGCGCCGAAGGCCGCGATCCGTCGAGAAATTCGTGGCAGTGCTTGCACTTGATCGCCTCACTTCGGATTTCTTCCGCGCAAAAAGGGCATTTTTTCATGATAGGTCAGCTGCGGCAGAGTCTGGACCGATTTTCCAAGATGTCCACCTGTAGCCACGAATCCAGGACGCGTGCCTCGCCCCTGATGGGGAAATTTCCTGTTTCCGCAGGATACAGCTTGGACCTGCGACGGGTTTTGTCCATCGTCCGCCCGCCATGCATTTTTCCGGCACTTACACCGCTCTCATCACTCCATTCCGCGACGGCGAAATCGACGTCCCCGCTTTCCAGTCACTGATCGAGAGGCAAATCGCTGCCGGTGTGGATGGCATCGTGCCGGTCGGTACCACCGGGGAATCCCCCACGCTTGATACGGAAGAGCACATCGAGGTGATCCGTCTGGCAGTGGAATTCGCCGCTGGCCGCTGCCAGGTGATCGCCGGCACCGGGGCGAATGCCACTTCCGAAGCGATCGAACTCACCGAGGCCGCCGAGCAAGTCGGCGCGACTGCGTCACTCCAAGTCTGCCCTTACTACAACAAGCCTTCACAAGAGGGCCTCTATCTTCATTTCGCGGCCATTGCCGAGTCCACCGACCTCCCCATCATGCTCTACAGCGTGCCCGGACGCTCCTCCATCGAGATCGCCCCGGAAACCGCCGCACGATTGGCCGCAGACTACCCGACCATTGTCGCTATCAAGGAAGCCGGAGGATCAGTGGACCGGGTGAATCAGCTCATTCAGGCCGTGCCTGCGGATTTCGCCATCCTCTGCGGGGACGATCCACTCACACTTCCCTTCGTTTCCTGCGGAGCGACGGGGCTGGTATCCGTCGCCTCCAATCTGATCCCCGAAATCATCGTCCGACTCGTCAAAGCCTGCCTCACCGGCGACTTCCCCACAGCACTCGCCCTGCAAAAACAATACTATCCGCTCATGCGCGGCTTGATGTCTCTCGATGTCAACCCCGTGCCGATCAAGACCGCAGTCGCCTTGCAAGGCCACTGCCTCCCCGATTTCCGCCTGCCGCTCGCTCCGATGAGTGACACCCACACTGCCAGTCTCATCACCCTGCTCAAGTCCTACAGCCTGATCTAACCACAGCCATGCCTTCGCCCAAACTCTTCGCTCCCGGTCCCGTCGATGTTTCACCGGAAACCTTCCTTGCCATGTCGCAAACCATGATTGGCCACCGCGGCAAGGACTTCGAGGACCTCTACGCCTCGACCCAGCCCGGCCTCCAGGAAATTTTCGGCACCGCCCGCCCGGTCTTCCTCGCCACCGCCTCCGCCTGGGGAGTGATGGAAGGCGCACTGCGGAACCTCGCCAAAAAGAAAGTCCTCTGCCTCTGCTGCGGTGCCTTCTCTGACAAATGGCTCGACGTCGCGAAAAAATGCGGCTTCGAGGCCGAGGCCGTGCAAGTCGAGTGGGGCCAGGCGATCGATCCGAAAGCCGTCCGCGCCAAGCTCGCGGAAGGCGGATTCGACACCGTCACCTTTATCCACTCGGAGACATCCACCGGCGTGCTCAACGACCTCGCCGGGATTGCGAAAGTCGTGAAATCCTTCCCCGACACCCTGCTGATCGTGGACACCGTTTCATCCCTCTCCACCGTGCCGGTCGAGATGGACGCGAATGGCATCGACGTCATGTTAGCCGGGGTGCAGAAGGCCCTCGCACTGCCACCCGGCCTCGCGGTTTTCGCAGTCTCCGAAGCGGGCATGGAGCGCGCCAAGGCCAATTCCAACCGGGGTTACTATTTCGACTTCATCGAGTTTGCCAAGAACGCCGCCGTCAACAACACGCCCTCCACACCGGCCATTTCCATCATCTACGGGTTGCAATACATCCTCGGCCAAATCGCCCAAGAAGGTTTCGCCGCCCGCCAGGCGCGCCATGCGAAAACCAACGCCATGATCGCCGCCTGGGGGGCGAAACATGGCTTCGAACTCTTCGCTCCCGAAGGTCGCCGCTCGTTCGCACTCACCTGTTTCAAGACACCGGAAGGATTCGATCTATCCGCCTTCATCAAGAATCTGAAGACCAAGCACAACTTCCTGATCAACGGTGGCTACGGCAAGATCAAGGGCACCACCTTCCGCATCTCCAACATGGGCAACGAAACCGAAGCCACCATGCGGGAACTCATCGAGGCGATGGATGACGTGCTGGCCTAGCAAATGCCACGACCGAAGTCCGAAGGGCTGCTTCACCCGAAGAACCCGAATCGCGCCCATCGTTCATGAACGCTTGCCATCGAGCATGATCCGTGTCTAAAAACCGCCGCCGAGTCTTAGGGCATGAAGTCCAAAAGATCCGGTCGTTTTTCTCCGGGTTGATTCCGGTTTCAGTTCGTTTCGATTCGTCACGCTGAGATCCGGAAATCGTCCCAAGAAAAGCAAGAATCCCGAGGCAACTTGGGATCAAACCAGAGGAGGGGTGGTAGAGTGGTCGATTGCGCCAGTCTTGAAAACTGGAGAGCCGAAAGGTTCCGTGGGTTCGAATCCCACCCCCTCCGCCATGGGGTTGCCCAGTCTGTAATCCGCAAACGAAATGACAAGTTTCCGCAGGGAAATGATTTATTCGGGGCTGTTTTTTGGTGCCAAAACCGGTTGAAATCGGGCGTTTGCGGCCCGATTTCATGCCCATTTATTCGATCTGAAACGTCCATGAAATGATGTTTCAGGCCCCTTGCATCCGCTCTTCCGTGCGAGGTGCTTCACTGCCTCAGAATTCCCCTCGCTGCGTGACGCTTTGTTTGTAGGCGAGCACGCTCCCAGCATCCAGCACGAGCGCTGCATTCGACGTGCGGCCGTCTTTCCGGGTCGATACCGCGCCGGGTTTCCATCCTGAGATCCTGCCAGATCGGAATGCCTTGCGCACCGTGTAGGCCGTGCATCCGAGCAATTTGGCCGCCTGCTTTACGCTCATTCGGCTCAGCGGCCGCCGTGCGACGACTGTCGCCCTAGATTCTCCAGCCGGGGTGGTTTCGTGAATCACCTCTGATTCCCAGAACAATGCGAGCTTTTCAGTTCGCGGGGCGGTGACGTCGTCGTTATCCATGCGCGGAGATTATCAGATCCTGCCGAAATCACCGGCCGGGACGTGAATTCCAATCTTAAAGGCGTCAGTCTGGTTCGGGCGCGGCATCGTCTTAGGATCGAAACCGACCGCTCTTATCTCTTCCTCAGTTGGCGACTTCGCTGGCATGCTCCTGCAACTAAGTTCCGCGAAGCGCTTTGGCTCCTGACTTTCCTCGTCAAATCCCGCCATGAGACTCTTCGCTTCGCTGGACTCCGGATCGAGCACGCGGACCGGGTATTTCTCCCATGGATTTATCTCGATACCAATCGCCTTCATCGGCGTTAACCTGCCGGAAAATTGAATCGGTGTCAAATCGACTCAATGGCCATCCTGAGCCCGCCCAGCAGACCTAGCTCCTGAGCCCGCTCAGCCCTTACCTGCTCAAATAGGGCGAGGATCTTCTGATGCTCCAAACGCAACGATGTGATTGTATTGAGCAGATCGGACGAATCAATGTTTTCGGGGCACACGCTTCTTAGGATCTCAGGGAAAAGGTCGAGCAGCGAGCTTTGTAAGCTGAGCATCTTGATCACGGATTCGGGATTCAGCTCATCGTTCAGCCGGGTGTCCAAAAGAAACAAAATCAGGCTCTTGAGTTGTTCGGTAGTCATTGGATTGAGGGTTGTCTCTGAATAAAGGTTGGGGTTTCGCGAGTGGAGGATTGCCCAGTTGGTCCTTTTTCATCCAGGCGGCGCTCATGAGTTGCGCGCTCCGGCGGTGGATTCAAGCTTTTGCAAGCGTCTCTGGAGTTCGTCGATCTGGCCTGAGAACCGGTTCTGCAAATCCACGGAAGAATTGACGGCTCCTAGAAGTTGCTGGAAGAGCTTCGCGGTGTCCTCATTCGGCTTCTTGATCCTCAAGATAAGTTGCTGGACGAGTCCGACCACTTCGTTTTGCTCGCCCCCGGTGATACCACCCTCTGCGAGATTCCTGACTTTTTCGATCATCGCCTTGACAGAGGGTTGATTGGCAACGTCTCCAAGCTGGCCTTCAACCAACCCCACAACCTTGTTGATCTCGCCCTCCGTCTTTTCCCCACCGGCGGCCTGTTCATTCTTCTTGCCGATCAGGTTGGATGCTACTTCCCGTTCGCGCTCAGTGCCCGCTGCAAGGCCGGTAGTAGTCTGCTTGGTCTCAAGCTCAAGCTTCGCGTCTTTGAGTGCCCTTCTCAGCCCATCCGCCTCTTCAGCAAGCTTCTTGAGTTCATCCGGAGCCGCGCCGGTCGCTTTTGCGTCAGCAATCTGATTTTCCTTACCTTGCAGGGATGTTTCAGCGGCAGTCACTTTTCCGCCTGCCTCTTGTATCTCCCGCCGCCTGGATCGATCAGAAACCTCTTTCTCGACGGCGATGCGGCGTTCTGTCGCCCCTCTCGAATCGCCGCCTCCGGCTGCCGCCACATCTTCAGCGATCTTCGCTCTGTCGAGCTTTGCCTTGTCAGCCACCTCTTCCCGTATCCTATTCTGTTCAGCTGCCGCTCCCACGCCCTCAATCGCATCCTTGATGCTGTTCCCATTGCTCGGCTTGGTCTTCAAGTTTAAGAGCCTTTTTCGCGGCCTCGATCTTGGCAGGCAGGCCCGCACTGATCCCTTTCGCTTCTGCTAGATTGTCCAGTGATTTGAAGAGGTCGTCCACGCCCTTCTTGAGCGTTGGCGCTGCCAGTCCCGCGATACCGCCAATGATCGCCCCCACCGGTCCGCCTACGAGAAACCCGGCGGCCGCCCCTGTCGCCGCACCATCGATGGACTCAAGCCCGGCGGCAACCGATTCGAGATTGCCGGATAGATTCTTGTCCACACCTCGCGTTGCGTCTGCGAATTCTCGGGCTTTGGCGGCAGCTCCCGCCAATCCTTGAGTGACAGTTCCCACGACCTGTGCAATCTGGAGTTGCTTCACCTTCCGAACATCCGCCGCCACTTGATCGGCCCGTTCGTTGGCTCGCTTTTCCTTCTCTGTTGCCGCGCCTTGCTTGAGGGCGTCCGTCTGGTCTTTTTCGGCGACGGTTTGCTTCCTGGCTGCTTCCGTTAGATCTTCGACCGCTTTTCCAACCTCTCGCGTTTGGCCCGCCACTGAGTTCAGCGCCGTGGCGGATTCCTGTGCTCGCTCCGGGACTCCGTCGAGCATCCCGCCGAATCCGGTTGCGGCACTTTCGGAGTCCAACTCCTTCGATTTATCGACCACCGTTTCGATGGCATCGGCCGCCCTCTCCGCACCGCTGGTGTCCGCAGTGGTATCAATTCCGATGGTGAATTTCTTATCTGTCATAAGGGTGTGTTGGTAAACTTTATGGATTTGGGAGTTGGACGGGGACTGCGATGGGCGGCTTGCAGCATCGGGGCCGCCATGGCCCTGTGATGATGTCCGCCACTTGTGACCTTCCGCTTTTTTCAACATCGCCGCCAGCCGGTGGGAGCGTGCCTTTTCGAGAGCGTCCACCTTTTCCAGCGCGGTCCGGAGCGAACTGCCAATTTTTATCAAGGGCGGATTCCGAGTTCTTTTCAAGGTAAGCGAAAAGCACTTCTCTTAAAAAGGCAGACCGGCTTTTAAAACCTCTCGCGCGATCAATCTCCGCCGCGAAGGAATCGATCACATGACAACTAATGAGGACTTTTGCGGCGGCGGGCTGTTCGTTCAGTTGGATCTTCCGGCAAATGTTCGGACGGATCGCCACGTCGCGGCGGAATCTAGCAAGTGGGCTGAGGGTTGTCGGGGTGTTGGTTTCCATGGGAATATGCTGTGAGGGTGCTTTTTGATGAACAAACTTGATCCTCCGCGTCCGACGCAACCGGGCTTTCCACGCTGCCGAACCTGAGTAGCAAACCAACTTCTCCAAGGGTCCTTTGATTCGGATTGCTTGGTTGCGCCGGGTGCGGAGGATCAAGTCTTTGATGCCATTCTGGCAGGTTGCCAGACTGGCGAGGGGAATTCGTTTAGTTGCCGATAGTTTTCCTAACCACTGCGCCAGAGTTTGTGACCTGGACGTCGGCAGACCAGTCGAGCTTGGCAACTTCGACTCGCCCGTCCTCTCGTGTGTAGGAGCCTGGAACCATCCAGTTGTCATGAAGGCGGAAGGTCTTCATAAAGGAGGGGTCGTAGCGGGAAGGTTCTTTGATCCGAGCAAAGACGAACATGTCGTTTTCCAGCATGAACTCCACGCTTGCCGGAAGCCCCTCGGGAGCGGTGTCGTAACAGAGCAGAGATACGCGGGCCTCGGCTTGCGCGACGAGCATCTCGCAGAAATCTGCGAGCGATGGATTCGAGAAGTCCCGGCGGCCGCCAGCGACAAACCTCCCACGCACTGAAGGATGATTCTTCACGGTCTTCCACATGTTCATGCCGAAAACAATTCCGATGTTCATCAGTGAACCGAACTTGGCTGCCTTCAAGACCTGGATGATGGCTGCGTCCACTTGTTCGACCAAATCGTCATCATTGCCGATGTCCAACGCTGTGCCAGCGCCTGCGGATTCTAACGCCAATTTAATCACACGATGCTCGTGGGAAATAGATCCGACCTGGGCGCAGATCTTCGCTGCTTCCTTCATGGAATTCTGAAGGAGCGCTTCCTCGATCTTTTGTAGCATGTCCACCGGAAAATCAAGCGCGTGGTGTTGGCAGTCGTATTCTTTATCGGACGCATCAATGTTAATCGACGTTGCATTTCCCCCGAGTGATCGCCGGGTGTCCGGTATCCTCATACTGCTCTTTTCGTCGTATTTTTTGAAGAAGCCCAGAGAAGTCGAGACTGGAACGGTTGGCGCGATGAACTCCGCGATGGCGGAAGTTGTGTCTTGGGCTATCCGTTGGGAATATTCGCGGATGACCGGATTTGAAGATAGTGCTGCTAGTTTACTCATGATGCGTTATTGGTTGTTGTTCTTGGTTTTCCGTCTGGGAAATTTGATTCATAGTGGAGCCGTGCGAGTCGCCGTGACTTTTCGCTTGACCGGATAGCCGGTCTTTTCGCGAATCCACTTCTCGTCGGTGTGCAGGCCAGCGCGTTCCATCGCCACGATGTCGGTGATGACTTGCGACGGGTTCTTTGCTTCGTTGGCTGCCAGCTCGAAATAGGCATAGGCATCCTCGCCCGGCGTCACGCGGCCGATGATTTCCGCGTCGATGCACTTGCGGAAGATTTCGGAAATCTCCGCCGCTTCCGCCCGCACGATGGCCTTGAAGGTTTTTGCGTGCACCGACCCCGCCAAGGTTCCAGTTCCTCCCTCTGCTAGCATGGTTAGTTTACCGCCGGTTCCACGCAGAACGGTTTGTTGATCCTGATAGGTGATATGATCGCGGAACGGATTATTGCCCCTTGCCCCGTTGTCCACCGTTACGATTTTGCTGCCGCCTGGTAGCACGCCGCGAGCGTCGCCGGTCACCTGGTCAGCCATTTCGAGATACTCATCGGATTTCGGTTCGGGCACGTCTTCCGGCATCACGATGAAGACGGCGGGAATGCCGTAGGTTTCAACGAAGCCATCCCAGTCTTTTTGGGAGAGTGCTTTCCTAACAAAATTAATCAAGGCAACCCGGTTGATTGGCCTCTCCACTTCGCGGGAAATGAATCGGGATTCTGGCACATCCTCGCCGTCAACCGTGCCTGCCCGGGATTCCCGGTTGAGCTTCCAGGGACCATAAAGCCCGCGACGAACCCAGAACCATTGATCGACCGACGCGAGTTCGACGATATCGCCGGAATCATCTGTCACTTTTTCCAGGCGGGCGAATCCCCGGAAGTTCGCCATGGCCATCGCCTCGAATGCTTCGGATAGATTGCCGATCCTTTCATAGGATTCTATCAGCGCGGCTTTTTGCCGTCGCGCCACGGCTTCCTTGCCAGTTGGAATCTCGGCACGGGTCTTAATGTTCCAATCGAGTTCCTGAATCGCCGATGTTCGCCGCTCGATCAAAGCGCCAAGCGTGGCGTCCTGCATCTCGATGAATCGATACGTCCATTGCAGGTCCGCATAGGCACCGCGCTCGCCATCTTCCAGGAGTTGGACGGCCCGCCTGATCGTGAGTGACCGGAGCGGGTTGTAACCGTCACGCCACGCGTTTGCGGCGGCGATGTGGAGCCGATAATTGACGGACGCGGCAGCCCGGTTCAGAATTCCACCTATCCGGCGCATGAAACCGCCCTTGGATGGGCTTTCAAGGGGTTGGACGGAACTCACAGCGGTCCTCCTTCCACTACCGGGCCGGAACCCCGTTGCAAAACGCCGGAAGCCCGTTGCAAAACGCGAGCTGGTGAAACTGTGCGGAAGAGGGGCGGATTGAGGCACCCCCCTCTAAAATCGCCTCCTAGGCACGTTTTTGAGGAAGGCCGCTGATTGTTGCTTCGGGCGTGGTCTGGAAAGGCTGTTTTCATAGTGATGGATCGTGGATTATTGCCAGTCGTCGGTGGGTTCATGTGCGGCCGTCTCAATGATCAGGTGCGCGTGGATAAAGTGTGACCAAGACAGCGGTTCGTTTTGCTTTCCGGCGATGAGTCGCCCGTAGCGAATGCGCTCGGTGATGGCCTTCAGCCCGCCTTCCCTAGCCAGCTTGCGAAGCACTTCGTGCGGTTGGTCCTTCACTCCCTCGACCTCCACGGTGAAGCGCCGTCCCGGCCATGGTAGATTCACTTTGGCCAAGATCGGCTTCAGATCCTCAGTCCGCACGATGTCACCTAACTGGACCTTGTGGACGCCACGCTTGAAAAGCTGCTCTAACTCTTCCTTCTGTGCGGACTCGAACCGGGTCCGGAAAACGTTCGTCGTGCAAAGCACGATGCCGCACTCGACGTGATCATAGATTTCCCGGATCACTTCGATGCAGGCAAAGAAGCTTTCCTTCCGATAGGTGTATTGCAGCTGATGCACCTCGTCGAAGATCACCAGGTGATTTGGGGCGAGCGCCTTCTTGATTCGCTCGATCATCGCCGGGGTGTTCGACTTCGCGGAAACACCCAGCGCTTCCGCCAGCGCCTTTACCAGCCCAGCCAGTCCCGCCTTCGACGGCACGCGGACGAGCACCGTCCTTCCGTGGTTGTTGTCGATGGCGTATTGGCGGAGCGCCCACGTTTTGCCGATGTGGCTTGCACCGTAGATGAATACCGGCGTCCGGGATTCGCGGGCCAGATCGCAACCGTTCCAGATCCTGGTGACGGCGGGCGTCACGACGAATTCCGTGTCACCGAGCTTCGCCCGTTTAATTTCCAGCTTCCGAAATGCCAAGACAGCTAGGTGGAGCTTTTCCGGCACGTCGTATTGCTCCCCGGACTTGGGATCGATGTGGCGGCCGGTGTAGATCTTATACAGCGTGTTTTGCGCGTAGCCGACTTGGGTGGCAAAGTTGCCGAACCAGATCCCACGGCTGATGCACCAGTTGAACGCCCAAAGCAGCGCCTCCTTGCGCTCGGATGAGCAGTGAGCCAGGGATTGCTGGACGTGGTCGCCGGAAAACCGCCACGAAGCGCGGGCGTTGTCGCCCTGTCGTTCCAGGTTGCTTTCGAACGCGTCGAATTCCTCGGGTTCGTCGGGAACTTCAAGATTGTCGGAAGGCTCGCTCATGATTTGCGGCGGGGGAGATTTTTCAGGTGTCTCGCATAGTCCGTGACTTCGTCGAAAGCCTTATGCAGATCGGAAAAGGTCGCGGCTTGGAGCGAGATGATTCCAGCAAGGACGCTCGACTCGTGTGGCGAGGATTCCTCATTATGCACGGTTAAGGCATAGCGGGTGACGAGGAGATCGGTGAAACTCGAAGCCCGGAGGATGGTATCTTCCAGGGCGAGAATGCTGGACCAATCGAGAGGGGTGGGTGTGGCTGGTGTTGTTTTCATGGGATTCAATCATCGTTTGGGGTGAGAAACTGAGAGGTGGAAAAGGCTTGGGAAACGGGTGTGCAATCGTCCTGCATATCGCCTGCATCCTCATCGAAAAGCAGGTTGGAGGCACTCAGCGCGTCGGGTCCCAGCGCGGCGGCGATTTCGTTGAACTTCCGGGTCCTGACTCCATCACGGGCGGATTCGGCGCGTGCGGCCGCGATATCTTCCGGCAGCACGGGCTGGCCAGCGGCGAGGCGGTCATTGGTCCGTTTCATTTCTGCCCGGTCTGCGATAAGACCTTCCAGGTGCGGTCGCACACCGGTATCCAGATCCGCTTTCATCTCAGTCCTTTCCTTCAGCTGTTCGACAATCGCCGTTTGATCTAGCCAGTTGGCGCGGGTCCGATGGTGAAGCGTGCCAAGGAATGAACCATCTTCCTTGCAGATCACCAGCCGCTCGGGGGCATAGGGATTCAGGTAGCAAAGCAACTTCGTGCCGGGCTTCAGGACTTGGACGGTGTCGCCATGATCCAGTCGGCAGACATATTCGAACGCCTCTGCTCCTAGCAGTTGATCCTTGATGGAGATCGTGCGGTCCTGCTTCACTGTGGCAGGCCGCGCCCACTGCATCGGGATCAAGAGGGGGATCAGATGATCGGGGAGCTTCGTGAGTTGGTTGGCGCACTGTGCTGCTACCTCGGCCGGAGAAAGTCGCCATGAACGCATGTGTCCGGGTTTTTCGGACTGCGCTAGCAGCATTTCACGGACCTTGTCCGGCAGTGCCAGCACCCGCTCTCTACTCAACCAGGGCGATTCGTCATCGGGCGTAAACCGGAATTGCGGGCCCACCAGGCCCAACTCATCCCACCCTTCAAGATTGTGGTCGTTCCGTGAGTTGATCGCCTGATAGACAACTGCCGCCGTCGCGCCAAACTCTTCGGTAGTCATGACCGGGAAGCGGATGAGATTCTGATGCCGCTCATCCAGCTTCTCCCACAGCTTGAGCATGCGCGAGGTGTATAGGTCCTCGCCATACTGTTCCGCTGGCTTCTCATCACGGTTGCGACCGGTCGCGCCTGGTAGTGCCGCCATTCGGTTGCGGACGAGATTGAACATCGATTCCAGCGGGGATTTGAAATTCGGGTTTCCCGATGACTGCGGTCGGAAAAGCATCCCTGCGAAGGCGGGTTGATTAAACAGCCCGGACCGTTCGACGCGAATACCGGCGACTGCTAGAAGAGCCTCGTCAAAATTCGTGTAACCAGCGGCGGTGGCGAGATCCCGGTTGTTATACCCTGTCGCCGTCCCATGCTCGAAAACGAACGTCGTGCCGTCCTCGTCTCTCCGATAGCCGTGCTTTTGCAGATAGGAGACGACGAACCACGTGAAATCCTGTTGCGTGAGCGTCCGGTAAGCTTCCTTTTCCGTGTCCCACCACCGCAGCCGGATCGCGTGATGCATGAAGCAGCCGGATAGAAAGTCCAAGCAGTTGAAACCTTGCGGGCGCAGCGGCCTCTGAGAAAGCCCCCTCGGGGCGACCTTCACGTCATAGTCCTGGTCATCGAAGAAAACCACCTGCCCGAACTTCATGCCCACCCGCGTTTTCAAGATGGATGGCAGAAAACCCGCCGCTCGCTTCGATCCCTGCCGAGCGACTGCTAGAGCGTATTTGTCCGGACGGAAGCGCAGAATGTTATCTTCACTCCAGCCATGTGGATATCCTTTTGGTCCGGCAGTCGGCGGTGTGTCGTAGCCTGGAATCGCGTGCTTGGCGTCGCCCTTTTTCTTCCACAAGCTCCAGCGTTCTATCAGCATTCGGTGAGCCTCCCGGCCTGTCGTTTCCCTCTGGCATTGGAAGTGAAGTTGCCGCACGAAGTCTTTGAATGCTTCCGGCAGCGGCTTGAGATTCTTCCCCCGCCGGTCAATCAAGGCACTCCAGCCTGTGCGGCGATAGCCCCTCACGAATCGATCCACGGTTGGAAGGGATACGCCCAAATCGTCCGCCGCCTCCCTCTTGACCTCACCCCGGTTGCCATGGGATGCAGCTTCGATCTTTACGATCCAAGTCAGCCGCCGCAGAATCTCGGACTGGATTGGCAGCTTCAACTTCGCGAACTTCCTCTGATCGTCGATCAGACTCACGGTTGATAGATCAGGGACGACGGGGCTGCTCATGGTTGTGCTTTTCTAACTTGTTTCAAATAGCAGCGGACGAGCGTCTTGAGTAACTCGGGAGAAGGGGGTTCCGACATCTTGCATTGAACAACCGGCCTCAGCGCGATTGCCCGCTGGCGGAGTTCATTCGCGTCATCCGCAGGCCAGGGACTCACCAGGTGGCGGGTTGTTTTATCGGTGGGAAGCCTGGCAGCCCTGAACTCCTTTCGCAGATAGCTTTGACTGTCGCCCAAAGTCAGCCCGATGAGGGCGATTCGATCTGCCAGTGAAAGCCGTTGCTCCTTCGTCATCTCGGACGGAGGTGTTTCCATGTCTTGCAGCAAGTCCCTGGCACCCGGCTTGCTTGAGATTCTCAGCCGCATTCTAACCGCGTCCGCGCATTGGTGGAAATTCTCCATGGTTTCAGGGCTGTAACCGGTTTGCCTCCGGCAGAATTCCTCAAGAGTCTGACGCTCGCCCGTGCTGGCTTCTTTGCGGAATTGCTGCCACCCACCCGGCCCCTTGTAGCCAAGCTTGATCTTTATGCTCTCGAACTCAATTGAGAGGACGATCATCGCGGCGATTCGAGCACGCGGATCGATGCCTTTGATTTGCAGATTCAGGGATTGGACGAGTGGCGCTGTCATTACCGTTTCTTGGTTAGGCGTTTTCTGCGAACCTGCTTCTGAGGTGCGTCGGCCATCCTGGATTTGATCACGTCGCCCAAATCCTCCATCATGCCGCTGAAGCCCTGTTTGAGCGCGTCCTCAAGTCCTTCCTTGATTCCAATCAGACTCGGCTTGCCGACCCGGCCGTCATCCAGCGGCAAATGTTCGAGAAACGCCTTGTAGTTCCTGTATTCACGGGAGCCACAGATGGATTTCCTGAACTTGTCGATTTTCTCGACAATGCTCGCGAAGAAAATCTGTGCCTCTTGCGGAAGGTCTATCTTCAGATCCCGGCTGCCAGGCTCTTGATTGGTCGGCCCTTCATCCTCGTCGTCTTTCTCGACCGTGAGGCCAAGCTCGATCCGGAGTGACGCTGCTGTCATATCGTCAACCAGTTGCTCGACAAATTCCGATAGAGTGTCGATTTCGTCGCCTGAGAGTTCGGCGGTCGGCGCGAACAGGATGTTTCCCGCTTGAGGCAGCGTCCGGGCAAATTCGGCGGCTTTCTCGAAACGGACGATGTAGCGGTCTGCCGTCTTCCAGCTGATTTTCAGCTCATCCAGGCACCATTGCTTCCAGGTCTTTTTTCCCGGAGAGACAAACTGTCTCTCCGGCCCGCGTCTGGCGTTCGCCCCGATGTAACCAAGGCGGGTTTTCAGCTCTAAAAGCTCCTTTCCAAGGAGAATTTGTGATGTCAGGCGGCGGCGAGCGTGTGAACGCATCCCGGCGAGAAGATCGCGGGCGCGGGACCAATCTGGTTTTTTATCGGTGTTTTTCATTGGGTGAAATCAGGCGTCCTGCTCCATTCGTGAAGCGGTGCGTTCCAGGGCGGCGCGGCAGCATCCGGTCGCGATGTCGCGCCATAGGAAGCTGAGAACGGGGCGGCGGCCCTGAAGGCGGCTCAGGCCGCGAAGATCGGTGATGACGCGATAGCGTTTCATGGCGCGGGGTGGGTGGTGGTCAGGCCGCGAGACGCGAGCCGGTGATTGACCAGGGAATGATGCTGAGATCCGGTTGACCGGCGCGGATGGCGATGGCGCGGCGGAGATCCACGGCGCGGTTGAATGCCTCCGTGCCGGTCCGGGCGTTCACCTCGAAAGATTCGACCAGGTGACCGTCCACCATCACGTTGACCTGGTAGGTCTTGAAGGCGGGACGGCGCTTCGGGAAATAGGTTTCCATGCAGAGAGCAATGGCGGTGGCGACAGGGCCTGTGGCGGGATGCAGATTCGGTGTTTTCATGGGGTGTATGGGATGGGGTGAGATCAAGCGGGGGTGGGATTTTCTGGGAATTCCTTGATGGCTTCCAGGATGCGGCGGGAGACGCGGCGACCGTTGAGCACGTAGGAAAGGTGCTCCTTGGTGACGCCGAGACGTCTAGCGGCTTCTGCATGCATCCAGCCCTTCCGGCGGAGCATGTTCCTAGCGGCCTGAACTTCAGGCGGACGGGTTGTAGTTGCGTTTTTTGGCATGGCGTGTTGTTCTTGCGTGCTCGTTACGCCAAAGATTTAGCGTCACCGGCTGAATTGACAAGCCAAATATTTAGCGTGAAGACGGAATTCTCGGAAAAACTCGCGGTTGCCATTGCCAAATCAGGAAAGTCCAAAGGGAGCCTTGCGGATTGCTGCGGCGTAGCTCTTTCAACGGTGAGCCGCTGGCTTGGAGGAGCGATACCTAAAGCCGAGACAATCTCGAAGATCTCGGAGTTTCTTAGCGTTGACGCTAATTGGCTGCTTTCCGCTCGGAATGAGCCTGGTTACCCTGATTCCCTTCACCCCGATCTTGAGGTAGAGGAAATGGAAAATCTTCTTTGGGCCGTTTCGGCCACTCTCCAGGATCATAAAGATGCCACCCGGAAGGAACAAATGATCCTTCTGGAACCGAGCGCTTACAAAGACCAGATACGCACTTTGATTGAAGCGCTGCGGGACACACGTCGGACCAATCTCGGCGCTCAGGATGAGCTGGTCAAACTCGCGAGAAGAACAGCTAATCCTGAACTCCGGAAAGAAATGGTTTCTCAAATAAACCTGATTGATTCCAAGGCTCCTATTCCGGGAGTGATCCGTGGTTTGGAGGATGCCATTTTGCTTCGGGAAATGGCGGAGTCGTCAGCGGCAGCGATGAGGATACTCAAGAAGCAGGGTCCACGGCCGGATTCTCCGCCTCCCACCACCTAGCGCGGCGCACTGCCCTGGCCGCTCTTGAAGCCGCCTTGCACGAGTGTTTCAGAGCCTCTGAAACACCGCTGAAAACTCGCCTCGCTCAGGCCGTCCGTCCCAGCTCCTCCCACTTGTTAGCAAAATCACCCCCAAAACATCCCTCAAATAAATCATTTCCCTGCGGAAACACCCTTTTCTGGCACCAAATACATCAGAATTACCATTTTTGCCAAAGAAGCCCTTCTCAGTCCCCAAACCCCTGATTTTCGGGGAGTTTCGGCATAATCCGGGGATTTCCGGGATAAATCACTTCAACTGCGGATCTTCGCAGTTAGAATGCCCCGCGGATCTCCACCAACAGCCGGTTCACACCCTCCCGATCAGGCTGATCCGGCAAGCCGGACGTTTCGAATGCAGCGACGACTTCCAAGAGCTGCTTTTCCGCACGACTGACAAGATCTTCGTATTCGAACTCACCGGATTTGACACGCAGCAAGAACTCGCGGTTCGGCCGACGGATGCGGAGCACTCCCTCCCGCGCGATCTCACCCGCCATGTCGAGCAGGCGGATGGTGTGCAGGAGGTTCTTGGAATCATAGCCACGGCCATGTTGGGCATTCGTGGTGTAGCGCTCCTCATTCCTCTGTCCAACCCACTCCCAATACTCCCGATGCGCTTTACAATGGGCACGGAAGGCGTCGTGGTTGAACTGCATCCATCCGATAGGTTGCGCTTCTTTGGGTATGCTGGAATAAATCAACGCATCCGGGTCTTTTGGCGAAACCAGGCCGCGGTAGTCCGCAGCCGAATCATGATAGATCGCGAACATGCCGGCGGCGTGCGGGACGGAGGTGAGTCCACATTTCCTCGGATCGAGATTTCTATCTGAAAGCCATTCGATCACCGGCATGCTGCCCTGCCTATGCGGGACCTGACAGAAATCCAGCAGAGCCAGACGCTTCTCAGGCTGCGGATTGACGATCTTCTTGTTCAGTCCCCGCGCTTTGCGGATCTGGCCCATCGCGTATTCCCCGAAGGTCTTCGCGCAGAGCTTGGAGAGAAAAATTTCCGGTTTCAGAAGTTCGAACAACGGATGCCTGTATTGGATGCAATCCTCCGGCATCGCCAGTAGCTCCAAAGCATTCGGGTTGTTCTTAAGGAGTAATGAAACGAAATGCCCGAGCTCGTAATAGACTTGGTCGTTGCGCTCGTCAGCCACTTGCTCGATGGCGTCCAGCCCCGCGATGAAAGAGCGTGGCGTGACGAAAACTCCTCGCCGGTCCTCATCCGAGCCTTCGATAGCCGTGCCGTAAGCATGGCTCCCGGCAACGGTGTCCAACAACAACAGATCCGGGCGACGAATCCGTTCCAGAGTGAAATCACCGGGTAGGAAGATTTCTATCGAACGGTGGATTTCGCTCCGCAACATGCGGTCTAACGAGGGCAAATCACCGCTGCCTTGGGGAAGGGTTGTTGTGCTTTCCAGAAACTCATGGAGGAAGGCATCCAGTTCGGGGAGACGTTCCATCCGCTCGCTTTCCGCCGTGCGAGCCTTATGCTCTAGCAGTTCCGGGATCAGTGATTGGACCGTTGGAGGCGCGGTGGCGAAAAGATCGGCGAACGGCACGGGTGGAATTGCGTGAGTTTCGGCGATCCATTTCGCGGCAAGCACGGCCCGCAGCGCATAGAGATAGTCCTTCGCCCGCACCGTGTCGCTGCGGAGCTTCCCGAGCATCATTTGTTTCGCCAGTCCGCGGTAATGATCCGAAGACGCGCGGGGAGAAAAAATCCCGCGAGCCATCGCCTGCCAGCGTTCGAGAAATCCGTTTTCATCCCTGTAAACGATCGGCGAGTGCAGCCACTCCACGAGCGCTCCATTCGATTTCCCCAACAGCCTCGCCGCCTTACGGAGGTCCCAGCCACCTGCATCCAAGTCCCCTTCCAAGGGCAGGTCGATGGATTCGAGACCATCCTGGACCGAGACGTAGGACTCTGCCGGGCGGATGAAGATGAAGCGGATGTCGTAGTCGCTGTCCGGCGAGGCAAAGCCCCACGCGCGGCTGCCAGACTCGACCGCATAGACGATGCAAACGCCGTGGGCGGCTTCGATGCGTGTGAGGAGGGTGTGGATTTCGGCGAGCAATGTTTTCTCGTATCTGATGGTTTGAGAGAGGCTACCTGCGAGCCTGGCGGACAAGAAAGCTATTTACAGCGACTTTCGGAAATCTGCTCGTAAGGCTCATGGACGGTATCCCAAGTGTTCATGCATGAATCTTGCAAGTTACAGCCATACAAGAATTAAACTTGAAATTTGGACATCAACAATCCAAATTTCAATCTATGAAACTGCAGCGGCTCCAGCTTCTCGACAAAATCCGCACGGCTTTGGGCCGTAGTCGGATCGTCGCTCTCTTGGGGCCGCGGCAGGCGGGCAAGACTTCACTGGCGAGGATTATTGCCGCTGAGCAAGACGGAACCCAGTTCGATCTGGAAGACCCTGCGGATGCCAGCCGCTTGAGCGCACCCAAGTTGGCGTTGGAAAAATTGACGGGGCTGGTCGTGTTGGACGAATTCCAACTCATGCCCGAATTGGCTCCCATCCTACGGGTTCTGGCGGATCGCGATCCATTGCCCGCGCGTTTCCTGATTCTGGGCAGCGCCTCGCCCGATCTCATGAAAACCTCTTCGGAAACCCTCGCGGGCCGCGTCGAGTTCATCGAAATCGGCGGCTTTACCTTGGATGAAACGGGCGTCGCCGACCAAGCCCGGCTCTGGCAGCGGGGTGGATTCCCGCTCTCTTATCTGGCAGCGGATGATGCCGCCAGCTACCAATGGCGGACGGATTTCATCCGCACGTTTCTGGAGCGCGACATCCGGCGATTCGGCGTGAACACGGCGCCCGAGGCCCTGCGGCGGCTTTGGCAAATGCTCGCGCACAATCATGGCGGCATTTCCAACGGCTCCGAAATCGGCCGCTCGCTGGGCGAGTCGAATCAAACCGTCCGCCGTCACCTCGATATCATGACGAATGCCTTCATGATCCGGCAGCTCCCGCCCTGGTTCGAGAATCTGGGAAAACGCCTTGTCCGGCATCCCAAGGTCTATGTCCGGGACACCGGCCTGCTCCATGCCTTGTTAGGTCTCGCCTCGCCTGCCGCCGTCGAGGGTCATCCCAAGTGCGGTGCCTCGTGGGAAGGCTTCTGCATCGAGCAAATCCTCCGCAGAACCGATGACCGCCAAGCCTGGTTCTGGGCCACCCACTCCGGCGCGGAACTCGATCTGCTCCTGCTGCGGAATGGCCGGAGGATCGGGTTCGAGTTCAACTACAGCGATGCCCCCCGGACCACTAAGTCCATGCACAGCGCGGTGGAAAGCTTGGATCTGGAAAGACTGCTGGTCGTCCATCCGGGTGAGGCGTGTTACCCGCTCACGGAGAAGATCGAGGTTTTATCACTCCCGGCGGCGTTGCAGGAGCTTGAGAGGGCTTGAAGAATCCCGACAAGAAAAGGCAGCGATTTACAACGCGCAGGCCGAACAGCGCCAAAAAGGAGTTGAAAAGCACAGAATAATGTGCGATTTCTAATGTATGCAAATTAACCTCAAGGAAGACGTGGTGAGTCTGACCGACTTTGCGCGGAACACGAAACAACACGCCAAGGAACTCGCTCTTGGCGGACGGGCGAGAATTCTCACTCAGAACGGCAAAGCCTCGGTGGTTGTACTCTCATTGGATGCTTTTGAGAAAATGGCGCATGATGCGGAAGAATACCGCATGGACCTGAGGCTTCGTGAGGCGTTGGAAAGGTATGCTGCGGGAGAACGCGCTACCCCCGTGAAGACGGTGATGGGTAGGCTCCGCAAGCGGGCCACCCAACGACGGGCCTCAAAGTGATGGACTACGAGTTGCTGCTATCATCCGAGGCCGAGCGCTGCATTGAAGATCAAATTCTGTGGTATGAGGCGGATGGAGCCCGAGGCGGCGCAGAGCTCGCCGACCGCTGGCTTGGCCTGCTAGAGACAGCTCTCGAAACGCTTAGTCAGCATCCTGAGCGACACGGATTTGCCCCGGAGAACGGGCGTTGGCTATCAGAGATCTCTATCCGGCAGATACAATTCAAGCCGTGGAAAACGCCATCCGCTTGGAGGATTCTTTATGTGATCGATGGGAAAGCCGCGCGGGTCACAGTGTTGCAGGTTCGGCATGAAAGACGTCCGTTGGTCGGGGCTCGGCACTGAAGCTAGTTGGATCAATTGAGCCTTCGGAGAAATATTATACGTCAAAAACAACGCGCGTTTAAAATAACGCGCTTGCATTTCCAAGCACGATGGAGTAACCATTCTTCCATGAAAGCAAACCCCGGAGGGCAAATTAGCCCCGAAAACATCTTCGGTCGTGACAAAACCATCGCGGAATACTGGCGAATTCTCGAGGGCCAAGGAATCTACGTCAATGACTTACGACGGATCGGCAAAACCCAGATCATGGTCAAAATGCATGCGGAGCCTCCTCCGGGGTGGCTGAGTGTGAAAGCCGATTTGGGCCGCTGTCACAGTGCCGCCGAGTTCGCAACCCGCGCTTTCAAGGACTCGTTCTCCGTCTTGAGCGGCAAGAATAAGACCCTCCGAACTATGGAGAAATGGTTTGGAAAGTTGGGAGAAATTGAAGTTGCCGGAGTTCTCAAACTTCCTGGCCAGAGCGCCCCGGCCCCATGGAAGGAAGTTTTGGAGAGAACTTTCGCAGATCTGGAAGAGGCCATGACTACAATGGATTGCCGGATGATTTTCTTTTGGGACGAATTGCCCTTCATGATCGACAACATCGTCCGCAAGGAAGGTGCTCAAACCGCAATGGAGGTATTGGATACCTTGCGTTCGCTGGCTCAAGATTATGACCGCGTGCGTCTTTTCCTCACCGGTTCAATTGGCCTTCACCACGTTTTGGCCTCGCTTAAAGAGGGCGGCTACATCGGAACCCCGCTCAACCACATGTCGCACTGTCAGCCCGGACCGCTGGAAAAAGGCGACGCTAGCGATCTTGCCGAGGCACTAATTAAAGGCGAAGGACTGAGTTGCGACGATGCATTAAGCCTCTCCGCCCACATTGCGGAACTCACAGGTAATGTCGCCTTCTACATTCATTTGCTGATTTCACGTCTTCCTAGATACGGAAATCTAACGTCTGACGAAGCGACGAGCTGCCTTGAGCATCAATTGGTTTCAAAAGCCGCTGACTGGGATCTGCCGCATTACCGCGACCGCCTGCCAAAATACTATGGCTCGAAGGCTAAACCTGCGCTGCAGGTGCTGGATGCCTTGGCTTCAGGGCACCCACTTCGCTTCGAGGAAATCCGCAACGCGCTGGCGGCTAAAAAGAAATATGACGAGGAGGAGTTACGGAAGCTGCTGGAGTTGCTTTGCAGCGATCACTACCTCGTCAAAGGTCCGGAAGGCTACTCCTTCTATCTCGAAATCGTCCGCCGTTGGTGGACCCTCTCCCGTCAATCCTGATCTGCCACTGCCATGTCACGCCCTGCCCCATTCCATGTATTCACTCCCCAGCGGGACCAGCCGGAAGAGTTGGAGAAAATCTTAGTGAAACGCCACACCCTACTCGATTCGGCCGTAGGGAAAATCCGTGAAAGCGTGATAAGCCCAGACAAGCATCGCCTTCTCTTCATTGGCCCGCGTGGTATGGGAAAATCCTATTTGGTCACCCTCATTCATCACCGTCTCTCTACGCAGGAGGATCTAGCGGAAAAGATGCGCTTTGCGTGGCTGAACGAGGACCAGACCAGCACCACCTTCCTGCACCTGCTGATGCGGATCTATCGAAAACTCGCGGAGCAAAATCCGAACGAGTTCCCCATCGACGAACTCGATACTATCCGGGGCAAGGAACCTGCGGATGCGCGGGAAATGCTCGGCCAATCCCTGATCCGCCATTTGAAAAACCGTACCGTAGTTCTTCTCATCGAGAATCTCGATGCGATCTTCAACAGCATGAGTGAGGTCGAGCAAAGAACCTGGCGCGGCTTCATTCAAGATCATCCCTGTTTCGCTATCGTTGCCACGGCTCAAGGCCTGACAAAGGACATTTCTAGCAAGGCGAAGCCCTTTTTCGGCTTCTTCGACATCCACCATCTCGAACCCCTCACGGTGGATGAAGCTGCCGAGTTGCTGGAAAAAATTGCCGCGCTCAATGACGACAAGCCATTGGCCGAGTTCATCACCTCCTCACGCGGCAAAGCACGCATGCGGGCGATCCACCACCTCTCCGGAGGGAATCCACGCCTCTACCTCATTCTCTCTGATTTTCTAACCAAGGAGTCGCTGGATAACCTTGTCCGGCTCTTCGAAGAAACCGTGGACCGGCAACTCACGCCCTACTTCCAGGAACGGATGCGCTGGCTCTCTCCCCAGCAGCAGGAAATCGTCCAGTTCCTCTGCCAACAAGCCCACCCGGCCAGCGTGAAGGCGATTTCGGAAGGAATCTTCACCAAGCAGAACACCGTCAGCGGCCAATTGAAGCAACTGCGTGAGAAAGGCTATCTGGTCGCGAAAGGCCGCGGCAAGGAGTCGCTCTACGAACTTGCGGAACCCCTCATGCGGCTTTCTTTCCAAGTGAAGGAAATGAACCACCGCCAACCGCTGAACCTGATCGTGGATTTCATGCGGGTCTGGTATGACCGCCAGGATCTGGAAAAACGGCTCGAACAGATTTTACCGGGCACTTGGGGACGAGATTACTTCGAGGTGGCGATTCACAAAATCGACACAGAGGGGAATGCCTTCAGGCATTCGCTAATGCTCGCGTGTATGGATGATATCGACTGGCAAAAATGCGATACCCGCCAACTGGATGAACTCCGGGGAATCGCTGAGGAAACTGATAGTCCCAAGGCTTGGTTCAAATATGGCTATTCGTGCCTTACATCGGAAAATTTCGGAGAAGGCATTCGAGCAATGTCACAACTGACGGACTCGTCACTCATCTCACCAATGACTTTCGATCAGGTAATGGCATGCCGAGCGACCTGTCACCTGAGTTTGGGAAATTTCGACGACGCTATTGCTGATTACACGGCTGCCGTGGAAAATCCCAAACTACCCGAAAATCGTTCTCGGATGATTCTCTATTGGCGAGCTAATGTTTACTACCTGTTAGATAGTTACGTAGAAGCAATCGCCGATCTAAACCGAGCGATCAAGAGTTGGAATGGCGATGCCGAAAACTTAGCCAACGCGTTACTTCTGCGCGGGAAATGTCGTTCTGGAATGGAGGTATATGAGGAGGCACTTTCCGACTTCGGAAACGCTGTGGAAATGGCGGGGATCTCGGAGGTGGTTTTAGCAGAGGCACTTGCCCAACGAGCGTTTGTGCTGTGCCAAATAGAGCGGCACGGTGAAGCCATAATCGACTGCGAAAAAGTCTTGGCGATGCCCGGGGTTGCCGTCGAACCGTTTGCTCAAGCCTTGAATGTGCGAGCAATTTATCGAATAGGGAGTGGTGATCCTATTGGTGCTAAGAACGATCTTGATCTTGTGTGCAGTTTGCCAGAGTGCCCCCGGTTTTGGTTGGCAAGCGCGTATTTCCTCAGGTCCGCGCTTCTTCGTCTCAGTGGCAAATTTCAAGAGGCTGTCGCAGACCTTTCCTCAACGGCAAAAGCCAATGAAGCCTTTGCCCCTAACGCGTTGTTGGAACTTGCCAAAGGATACCTTGAGCTATACCAATATGAACAGGGATTTGATTCGGTCATCCGCTTGCTACCGTTTCCGAAAATTTCAAACAAATCACAGGAAGTTGTCGAAGTCGAGGTGGGTACTATCATTACAAATTGCGCGTATGGACTCCGGGAGACTCCAGAAAAATGGATGTTGGCGATGAAACAAATTCTTCCGCTTCTCGTGGAACGGAATTTCACCACCGGTCTCTCCACCGCCCTTGTCAGACACTTGGAAAAGCTTAAGCAAAGCGATCACAACAACGCCGCCCTGAATCGTTGGGTTTCCGATTGGGAAAACGTTTCCCGCGACTATCCGGGGCTACAGGTGGGCATCCGCATGTTACGCGCCGGGGTGGAGTGGATCAAAACCACGGACGACGGCGCGTTGCTGGATCTCGTGAAGGAAGAGCGCGTGATTGTTCGCCAAGCACTCGGACTTGAACCCGAAAGTGATGAATGAACATTGATTGACTGTTCGAAATGTCCGTTACCCAGAAATTCTTCATCGAACCCCTCAACCCGTCGAAGCATCGGCGGGAGGAGTTTGATTGTGGGGTGGTCGCGTTGAACGAGTATTTGAAAAAGCGGGCGCGGAAGGAAATGGATGCTGGGTTGGCCGTTTGCTTCGTGGCGGTTCCTGAGAGTGATCCGGGATGTGTCGCAGGATTTTATACGCTTTCCGCAGCGACCATCCTGACCACCGAGCTGCCAGAGGCGGTGACCAAGAAGCTTCCTCGATATGGAGAATTCCCTGCGACGCTGCTGGGCAGATTGGCTCGCTCGACTGCTTTCAGAGGTCAAGGCTTGGGGGATCGTTTGATGATGAGCGCGTTTGCCAGAGCGGCTCACACTGCGGAGCAGGTGGCTTCTTGGGCAATCGTCACCGATCCAAAAGATGACAACGCGCGGCGGTTTTACGAAGAATTCGGCTTTTCAGAACTCGGTGCGAACCGGCTCTTCATGACGATGAAGCAGGTGAAATCGCTGCTTTCGGCTAACGCTCCGTGACGGTTTTCTGATGGAGCTTGAGGGCCTTGGCGAAGCGCTCGGTGGGCTTTGATGGAGGAGCAAGCAGGGCTTCGACAAAGCGTCGGGACTCGGCCTCGTTCAGTTGGATGGAATCGTGGCGGCGAATGACTTCCTGAGCGGCGTCACGGATATGGGAGACAACGAATGAGGCGAGGGAAGAGCCTTCTAGCGCCGCCGCACGAGTCAGCAGCGACTTGTCTTCCGGAGTGATCCGGGCGACGAGCCGATCCGAGCGGCGGGGATCGTTTTGCAGGGTTGCCATGGCGGGAATGTGTGCCGGTTTGTGCCACAAATCAAGATCTTAAAATGGGGATGAATTGGGATATTCAGGATGGGAGAACGAAGAGGAGAGTTGCGGCGAGACGCCACAAACACGGCCTGCCGCGAGACGCGGCAGCCACTTTGAAAACAAAAACCGGCGGCCCTTGTGAGGACGCCGGTTTGATGATGGATGATTATGTAGCGACAGGAATGTCGCTACTCCTTATTCCGCAGCGACGGGCTGCTGGGCTTCTGCCTCAGCGGCTTTCTGGTCGCGGAGCCAGGCGCGGCGGGACATTTTCACGCGGCCTTTTTCGTCCACTCCGAGGCACTTGGCGGTGATGACGTCGCCTTTTTTGACGATGTCCTCAACGTTTTCGGTGCGGCCTTCGGCGAGTTCGGAGACGTGGACGAGTCCGTCCTTGCCGGGGAGCACTTCCATGAAGGCGCCGAACTGGGTGATGGAAACAACCTTGCCGGTGTAAACCTTGCCCACTTCGATTTCCTGGAACATGCGGTCGATCATCGCCTTGGCGCGATCGAGGCCTTCCTGCTTGGAAGCGTAGATGTGCACGGTGCCGTCGTCCTCGATGTTGATCTCGGCGCCGGACTCGGCCTGGATGCCCTTGATGTTCTTGCCGCCTGGTCCAATGAGCTCGCCGATGCGATCCGCTGGGATCTTGACGGAAACGATGCGCGGAGCGTGCGGGCTGAGCGGCTTGGGCTCGATGATAGACTCGGCCATTTTCTCAAGGATGGCGGTGCGGCCGGCCTTGGCGATGTGGATGGCTTCTTCAAGCATGGCGAGCGGGAGGCCGGCGAGCTTGAGGTCGAGCTGATAGCCGGTGACACCTTCGCTGGTGCCGCAGAGCTTGAAGTCCATGTCGCCGTAGAAGTCTTCCGAGCCGATGATGTCTAGCAGCATCTTGTGGGACTTCATCGAGCCGTCTTCGTTGTTCTCGGTGACGAGTCCGACGGAGATGCCGCCGACAGGGCGGATGAGCGGGACACCGGCGTCGAGCAGGGCCATGACGCCCGCGCAAACGGAGGCCATCGAGGTGGAACCGTTGGATTCCATGACTTCCGACGAAACGCGGATGGCGTAGGGGAAGACGGTTTCGTCTGGGATGACGGGCTCGATGGAACGCTCGGCGAGCGAGCCGTGGCCGATTTCGCGGCGGTTGATGCCACCCATGCGTCCGCATTCGCCGACAGAGAATGGAGGGAAGTTGTAGTGGAGAATGAAGCGCTTTTCGTCTTCGCCACCGGCGTAGTTGTCGAAGTGTTGCTTCTCGTCAGCTGGTGCCAACGTGGTGATGGCGAGCGCCTGGGTTTCTCCGCGGGAGAAAATGGCGGAACCGTGAACGCGTGGCAGGGTGCCGACTTCTCCGTAAAGAGTGCGAAGGTCACCGATGCTGCGGCCGTCGGCGCGAACGCCTTTTTCCATGATGGAGATGCGGAATGCCTTTTTCTGAAGGTATTCGAAAGCTTGCTCGACGTCGAAGTCGGTGGCTTCTGGAGCGCGTGTCTTGATGGCGGCTTCGACTTCGTCGCGGAGGGCGCCGACTTTCTTGGCACGCTCGGTTTTGGAAGGTGCGTAGATGGCGGCTTCGATGCGGTCACCGGCGATTTCGTAAGCGATTTCGAGGAGGTTGTCCTTGGCGAGGGTGAGTTCGTAGGAACGCTTTTCCTTGCCGGCGAGTTTCACGAGTTCTTCTTGGGCGGCCACCAGCTTGACGACGGCGGCTTGGGCGAAATGAAGCGCCTTGATGAATTCGTCTTCCGGGAGTTCGTCGGCTTGGCCTTCGATCATGATGACGTTGGTCTTGTCGCCGACGTAGATCAGGTCGAGATCGCTGTCAGCGCGCTCGTCGTGGGTCGGGTTGATGACGAATTCTCCGTCCACGCGACCTACACGCACGGCGCCGATCGGGCCGGCGAACGGGATGTCGGAAAGGCAGAGGGCGGCGGAGGCACCGTTCATCGCGAGGATGTCGGAGTCATTCACGCCATCGGCGCTGAGCAGAATGGCGACGATCTGGGTTTCGTAGAGGTAGCCTTTTGGGAACAACGGACGCAGCGGGCGGTCCGTCATGCGGCAGGTGAGGATTTCCTTTTCGGTAGGGCGACCTTCGCGCTTGAAGTAACCGCCTGGGAATACGCCGGCGGCGGTGGCTTTTTCCTTATATTCCACGGAAAGTGGGAACCAGGTCTGGCCGGGCTTCACCTTGGTGGAGGAGACGGCGGTGACGAGGATGATGGTGTCGCCGCTGCGGACGGTGACGGCGCCATCGGCGAGTTTGGCAATTTTGCCGGTTTCGAACGTCATCGGGTTAGTGCCGACGTCGGCCGTAAGTGTATGGATATTCATAATCAGTATTTGTTTTCTATTTTCTTTGCGTACAGCCCGTTCGGCAGGATGCGGAACGGGCAATCATCGGTGTTTGGACAAAATCCGCAGCGCGTATATTGGCGGGCTGCGGAGGATTTTTGTCGGTAGCCCGGGCGGAATTTGGGGTGCCCGGGCTGTTTCGCAAAACAGCCACTGGGTGTGTCCAGTGGCTGTCATGCGGAGATTGGATTAGCGGCGGAGTCCGAGACCCGCAATGATCTGCTGATACTTTTCCTCGGAGCCTTTCTTGATGTAATCCAGCAACTTGCGGCGCTGGGAAACAAGGGTCAGGAGGCCACGGCGAGACGAGAAGTCCTTCTTGTGGGCGTTCAGATGGTCCGTGAGGTGGAAGATCCGCTGGGTGAGGAGAGCCACTTGATAGGGGGCGCTTCCGGTGTCTCCTTCGTGGAGTTGATAGTCTTTGACGTTGATTTCTTTTGTATCGGCCATGGTCGTAGGGGATGGATCCAGCGTTTGCCAGAACGTCCTAGGTTTGGTGTTGAGCGCGGACAAAAGCGCCGGAGCGAGGCGTTTGCAAGATAATTGAGGCCACTCAGGGAAGTTTTTAGAATGGAACCACTTGTTCGAATCGACCCGGGAAGAACGAATTTCCGCGCACATTCTGGAATTCTCCCTATGAATCGCGTAGCCCGAGATCCTTGATCCATGCCCTCACGCGGACGTCACCAAAGTTCATCCAAGGAATGCCACCTGATCATGCGCAAGATCGAGGCCATCGCCGGCGTGGTCGCCGTGATTATCGGGCGTTCTTATGGAGGCAAATCCCTCGGCAAGGGCATTCCGACCGGCGGGCTCAAGGTTCAACGCAAGGTGTCTGGCGGACTCAAGGCGGTGACTCAGTCGGCAAAAGGCCTTCAGGAAATCTACATCCGGACGGAGGCTGGCATGGAAGACGCCGTCAGCGAGGCGATCCTGAAGATCTAACGCTCGCTGGAGAGTCGATTCGGCACTTGCCAAAATCAGAGAGTGAAGCTCCATTTCACGCCTAGAAAACCGATTGTCATCCGTTTCCCCAGTTGATACAAGTTTGCGAAACCCGTGCAGATTTCCCCACCGACCATTTCCCTTTCGTTTCTGGTGCGCTGCGCGTTCGCGATGGTTGTTGCGGCGTTATTCTCTACGGAGAGTGCCCGCTCCGCTCCAACGCCCAGCGCTTGGGAGCTAACAAAAATCGATGGTCGCGAGTATGTCTCCGTCGAGAGCATCAAGAAATTCTACAACTTCTCGAAATTGAACCGCGTGGGACGGTCGATCGTTTTGGAGAACGCCAAGGTCGAAATGAGCCTCAAAATCGGCGGCAATGAGTGCCTGATGAACAACGTGAAATTTGTCTTCAGCCACGAAATCGCCACCGTGGGCGAAAAAATTTACGTTTCCCGGATCGACCTGGCGAAATTGATCGATCCGGTGTTGCGCCCGAATTTCATCCAGAACGCCGGAGACTTCCGCACCGTCATCCTCGATCCCGGTCACGGAGGGAAAGACCCCGGTGCCACCAACCCCTATGGCACCGAGGCGCACTACAATTTAAAAGTCGCCGGCATGGTCAAAAAGCAGTTGGAAGCCAAGGGCTTCAAAGTCGTGATGACCCGCCAGAGCAACGTCTATCTCTCGCTCCAAGAGCGCGTCAACTTCGCCAATGCGATCAAGGAAAACGCCATTTACATCAGCATCCATTTCAATTCCGGCGGTAGTGCCGCCCGCGGCGTCGAGACCTTCACCCTCTCTCCGCCAGGCGTTCCCCACTATGATGCGAACTTCAAGCCCGCCGACCTCCAGACCCGCGCGGGGAACGAGCATGACTCGGCAAACATCGCCCTCGCCACCTCCGTACACGGCTCGATCCTCCGGCGGCTCGGCAAGAACACCCTCGACCGCGGCATCAAGCGCGCCCGTTTCAGCGTTCTTTCCGGAGTCAGCCATCCCGCGATCCTGCTGGAGGGCGGATTCATGAGCCACCCGTACGAGGCGCGGCTCATCGAAAACGAAGTCTATCAAAAAGCGCTTGCGACCGGAGTGGTGGACGCCGTGGCGAAATACCGCTTCGCCGTCGGCCGCAAGCCGGCTGCGCCACCGCAGAACTGAAACTCACCCGTCGTTCGCGGAGACGCCCAAAATCGCCTCGGTCATCCGCAGTGCCTCCACATTTGGCCGGACCGAATGCACCCGATGCAGCATCACTCCTTTTTCACGGGCACTGGCCGTGATGGCGACCGTCGGCCATTCACGCGCCTCCAAATCCGCAGTGCCAAGGATCCGGCCGAGAAACGATTTCCTCGATACCCCGAGCAACAGCGGACGTCCGGCGACGGATAAATCCCCCAAGGCGCGGAGCAACTCCAAGTTGTGCTCCAGGGTCTTTCCGAAACCCATTCCCGGATCAAAACAAAGCGCAGCGGGATCGATCCCCGCCGCGACCAGCACTCGCAGTCTCTCCTCGAAAAAATCACCCACCTCCGCGACCACGTCCGAGTAGCTCGGCGCGATTTGCATGGTCCGCGGATTCCCCTGCATGTGCATCACCACCACTCCACAGCGGGATTTCACGCAGACAGCCACCATTTCCGGATCCGCCAGCAGCCCGCTCACATCATTGACGATGTCCGCACCCGCAGCCAGGGCGGCCTCCGCGACGACTGCCTTGGAGGTGTCGATGGAAATCAAGCCGTCCCATTCCTGACGCAAAGCCGCCACCACCGGCACGGTCCGCGCGATTTCATCTGATGCGGAAACCGCTTCGGCTCCCGGCCGGGTCGATTCCCCGCCGATGTCGATCATCGCAGCCCCCTCCCGGATCATCCGCCGCGCGTGCTCAATGGCACCTGCGGTTTCCAAATGTTCACCGCCATCCGAGAACGAATCCGGCGTCACATTGAGAATCCCCATCACCTGACCACGGTGCGTCAAGTCAACCATCCCCCGGCGTGTTTTCCAAATCATCGTAAAACTGGCGGCTTGCAGCGTCCGCCGAACTTGCCTAGCTTACGCGCCATGAACCCACTGGCAATCTGGATGATCCGCGCACTCGCTGTAGGACTTCTATTCCCGGTCTCCTGCTTCGCGAGCGAAGTGGGTGCAGTCGCCGGGCACAACGTCCGGGTCATGAAGATGGAAGATGGATCGCGCGCCGAGTTCGAACGCAGCCCTGACAGCCGCACGCTGACGAAAAGAACGACCGGTCCTAACGGGCGTCTCCACATGATCACCAGCTACCGCATGGACTCGAGCGGAAATCCGCTCGGCTGCAAGATCAAGGACGGAAAGGGCCAGGAAATGTTCAAGGTGAGCTACGGCTATCACAAAGTCACCGGCCAGCTGGTCGAGGAGCTGATGTTCGACTCCAAGGTCAGGCGCCTCAATCCCGCCAACGGCAAGGAACTTCCCGTGCAGCGGATCGTCTATCTGTATGATGCGAACGGGAAACGCAGCGCCCCCATCGTTTTCAACCTCCTCCCCGGAAAGACTTTCGAGCAGGTGTTCGGTGTGAAATCATCCGCCCTCGAGTCGAATCCTTTTAAATAAGGGCGACGCCCGAGCCAACGTTCACTCTCCATCGTGCCCTCCCCCAAAACGCTCCTGCCTTGGCTCCTCGGTGGTGCGATCGGAGCCGCAGGAATCCTCCAAGGCCTGCACTGGCGCTCCACGTCTTCTGGCCCGGATCTAACCGGACTCGACGAGCAACTCCGCATCGCGGGTGAGGAAAACGAAATGCTCCGCCGCGAAAACGAATCGCTGCGGTCCCTCGCCCAAGGCGGTGGCGAACTCGCGGTGCCGCAGGAAATGATCGACCGCGTGGAGAAGGAGTTCGGTCTGCGGTTTCTATCAAGTCCAGTCGTCCACCGCATCGCCCGCGAGGAACTCCGCGACCGCATCGCCGCTGCCATCGAGAGCCGCTTCGGCCCGGCCGGAGTGGACGACCGGCAGGAATCCTACAAATACATCGGCTGGCTGCGGCCCGGAGATGATTTGTTAGCCCAGCTCACCGCCGTGAGAGCCGTTGGAGCAATCGGCTGGTTCGACGACGCCACCGACGAGGGCTGGGTCACCGACCGCTTCGATCTCAAGAACATCCCAGACCAAGCTGCGCTTCACCGGCTGCTCGTCCGCATCATTTTCCACCAGCAGTTCCCGCCACCAGCCGCCTACCCTGGGGACGATGCCGCCCGCGCCTGCGAAGCGCTCCACCAAGGAACTGCCGCCGGATCTGAAGCCAGATTCTATGCCGCCAGTGCCCGCAGCATCGGCTTCATGCCCATGAAGGAAAACACCGAAGCCGCGCAGCTCATGGCCAGCCTCTCGCCCTTCCTCCAAGGACTCACCACCTTCCCCGTGACCGATGGCCGGGCCTTCGCAGACACTCTCTTCGTCCGCGGGAACGAAGCACTCCACGCCGCCTTCCGCAATCCGCCGCAGACGACGCGCGCGGTTTTCTTTCCGGCGGAGCCCTCCTCGGATCCACTCGCTCTGGAGCTGCCAGCGACGGCGGAAGAACCCTTCCTCACCGAGACCGCCGGCGAGCTTGGCCTACGCCTGTGGCTCGCCCCGCTTGGCGATGTCGGTGCCGCCTTGGAAATCGCCTCCCGTTGGAAAAATGACCGCTACCTGCTTTTCCCCGACGGTGAATCCTCCTCCGCCGTCGTGTGGGACATCGAGCTGCTAGACGCCACCGCCACCGACAAGCTGCAAGACGTCGCGCTCAACCTCGTCGCCGCCCTAGCAGGCCAGGAGGAAACGGCCACCCTCGGCAAAGCCGTCCTATCTCCCGAAAAGCGCCACCTGCAAATCAACCGCCCATCCCCCACCCGGCTGCGCTTCCTGAATACCTCCGAAGCCTCCACCGCCGCCACACTCGGCGGCAACTAGCAACCCCACCTCCCATGCTCGCCAAAAAAGTCATCTTCGAGGGCCGCGTCCAAGGCGTCGGTTTCCGCTACACCGTCAAGGATCTGTCCCGCGGCTTCGAAGTCTGCGGCTGGGTGAAAAATCTACCCGACGGCAGCGTCGAGCTCCAGGTGATGGGCGAAAGCGACGAGGTAGAATCCTTCATCAAGGAAATCGCCGAGGAATCTAACGTCGCCCATCACGTTAAGAACCTCATCGCCGTGAAGATCCCGCTGCTGGAAAACTGCTCGGGATTCCGGATCGAACGCTGAGGACACGGGCATGGAAATTTCTAGGGAAACGCTGATTTAATCCGACTCGCCTCCAAGCAAAAATCCGATAGCGTTTGTCATGGAGCACCAACAGGGATTTTCGGAATTCGAATTCGCAGGAAAACGCAAGGTCACACGGCGCGAGAAGTTCCTCGCGT